>JBLINZ010000152.1:0-12225 GCA_047639375.1 Mariniblastus sp.
CAAGCCATCGCACGATCCGTTGGTGTCGCTTTCGCCCCCCCGGCTACCGTCTGTGACCTTTTCAGGATCGATGGTCGCCTTTTGATGGTCGCCTTTCGCTCCGTCGAAAGAGTCCGGAACGACGTTATTTCTCGCTGGTATAAAAAACTTGACTGATCGTGACCGATCATCCTTGTAACCGGATGGATGGCTTGATACGCGAGAACGTTCTGATTGGCAGTCGAGACTTTGAATGCTGGTTGTCGACGAGTGAATTAGTTATTTGTGCTAGCGAGAAGGAATGTCAATCGACACTCTTTCGGCGGAGCGAAAGGCGACCATCAAAAGGCGACCATCCCACTCGCTGAAGCGATTTGAAGTTGCTCACTATTTTGCCGAAGTCGCCTTTTCGTCAGGCCAGCGTCAGGCCAGCGTCAGGCCAGCGTCAGCCAGCCGGCAGGTAGGGGACTCCTTGGGCGAGGTCGGTGTTGTCGATCACGTAGAAATTACTTTCTGTGCCTGCTTGGCGAGCCTTGGCGAACGGCGCGTAGGCCGGGTCGTTCATGAAAGCTTGGCAAGCTTCTACGGACGGGAATTCAATGAGTGCGATCACCGTGAGGTCGGGCACTTGACCTTCGAGTGGAGTGATGTTGCCACTGCGAGAAAGGTACTTGCCGCCGTGTTTGTGGACGATGTCGTGTACTTTTTGGGCGTATTCCGGAATCCACGAATCGTCGTTGACTTTGACGTTGGCGATCATGTAGGCGCTCATGGTTTGCTCTTTTTGATTGAGGTGGCGGTTAGACTGAGTGGCAGCAGCGGCGCGTGAAAATCTGGCAGCTCTGGCATCGCGCTGATGCTAAAATTGACATCTTAGCGTGTTGGCAAGTTCCCGTGTGGCAACCACATTTTCCCAAAGGACAAAGCATGCGTTGGCAAGCTTCACGGTCCCGGCTCCATTCTGTGAATCCTGTCAAAGCTCTGGCACTTGAGATTTTAGACAGAATTACAGAATGAACGTGATGCGTAGGTGTCGTTGCTAAAGCAAGCCAAGGCCTCTTTCCTGTTGGTCCTCTGGGAAACTTGAGCCACATGGTTCGGAAGTGATTGGCATTGGCCGGTTCCGCTCGCTGCCAGAGTGTGCGAGTCGATATCACTTGTTAATCGCTTCCTGGAGTCCAGGGCCGCGCACGAAAAAAGGCTCCGCGAAAATTCGCGGAGCCTTTGGGTTTTTGATTTGCTGGCGAGGCAGGCTAAGAGCCCGGCGCGAATCCTTCAGCATCGGCTGGTGCGGCTGCGTCTGCTTTAGGAGCAGCAGCTGCGGGGAGTCCTTTTTCTGCTCGCACGTAGCCATCGAGTATTTTGGCTGAGTCGGCACAAAGCTCGATCAGTTGCGTGGTAACGGCTACGGGTTCTTCATCCGATTCTTCTTCATCGTCTCTGGATCGATCATCGAGGTCAATGATCCCAACATTCGAATCTGCAATCAGGGTATCTAGGTTTCGAACAACTTTCTTAATGAAGGTTTTGCCTTTTTCGTCAGCTCGGCTGGCCAGCCCAGCCGTTCCAGTTTTTCCGCCCAGAACATCGCTACCGACAAACGCAAGGGCCTTCACGCGGCGACGAGTCAGGTTGAGTTGGTATACGGGCAGCTCCAGAAGCGGAAGCGTTGGCTCGGTGGTATCACCGCCTTCAAAGCCCATGCCTCCTCCGCCGCGTCCCATGCCCATGCCGCCGGGTGCTCCACCGCCGCCGCCTCGGCCCATGCCACCTGGCGAGCCACCGCCACCGCCTCGGCCCATGCCACCCATGCCTCCCATGTCGTCGCCCTCGTCGGCCGCTGCGTCATCACCACTTGTGTAATGGGTGCCGGTTTCGATCAGGTCGATATCTTGGAAGAGGAGTTGGTCATAGACAAGTTTGTCGACACGACCTTGGATGGTTTTGGATTCTTCGTCCAGCGAGTTTGCAATGAAATTGGTAACGGTCATGGAGGCCGCCAAGCTCTTGGCGGCGTCAGCCCCGGTGTTCAATTTTCCGATTGCCTGGAGGGCGTCAAACTTAAGCCAGAATTGGGCTTCTTCGGATTCAATGATGGTCAATGCGTTGTCAAGTGAACTGGGATTGCCAATCATGCCCAGCATTTGCATGCTGCGTCGTTTTAGCCAGTATGACAAGTCATCGGTTTTGGGATCGTTGAGCATCGTGGTCAGCATGGTAACCAGGGCTGCTCCGCCAGTGGTTTTGTCAAGTTCTAGGTGACGTTGGATTCCAGCCAGGGCGGCGACTTTGAGTTCTGGTGGAAAGGTATCCGTGTCGGTCGAATTCGAAATGATTTTCAACAAATTGGTAAACCCGGCTCTGGAGGGCACCGGCATCAGCGGCGGATTTCTCGTTTGAGGAACTTGGTCCAGCATCCCGATCAGGTAAACCGCATTCAGGCGGGCTGCCGGATGAAGTTTCGGATTCGAATAGGTTTTTTCCATTCCCGAGATCGTCAAGTCAATGAAGCCTGAACGCGTGTTGCCCGTCACATCCTCACTGAGGAAATCCTTGATGAACTTGGTACGCGCGTCGCCCAGCGTCGAAAGGACTCGGTTGTCTAGGGTGGTCATGGATGGGAACAAGTAGTCGTTGAGGTACTCGGTCACTGCTGGATCGCCGATGTTGCCGCCGCTTTCCAGAATCGTTTCGACCTTCAAGAACGCTTCTCGTTGAGCCTTTTCGGCATTCCGGCTCGTTCTCTTGGTTGCTGATTTTTCTTCGGCTGTGGCGTTGTAGCGTGGGAGTTCGGCACGAAACTTGTCGCTGACGTCCAGTTCGCTGTACAGCTTACGACCGGATTGTGCTGAAGCTTCCTGCGGTAAAACCGCGATTGCGACGGCCGCTACCAGCCAAATGAAAGCAACCCAAGCGACGTTGGTCGGGGCTGAAATGGCGTCGATACGTTGGGTGGTCTTTGGATTGGCCATCAATGGATCCATGGGGGCTCGTCTCGCAATAAAAGTTCTTAAGCGTGCGTTCTTCATGAGGTGAAGTGTACCGCGATTCTGGGAACGCAATCAATCGCCCAAAAGTCGTGATTACCGCTCGGTATCTACCTCCCCTTAAGATACTCCCTTAATGCCAAGGATGTCAATTTTTTGTGGTTTTTCGAGGAGAGACGAGAAGATCGGCGTTGGGTTAAGCGGCTCATTTTGACTTGGCAAACGCCACGATCTGGCCGTGTGTCGTCCCGTGGCGGATTGAGCTGGCCGATTTCGGAGAATCTGACCGGATTTCGGGCATTCAACAATAATGGTCATTCCGGATGCTCCGGTCGCATCCGGTGTGAATGTGTCTGCTAGGCGCGGGACGGCGCCCTCAAAATTGTGCCGTTAAGACGACGTGGGATTGATGTTGCGAGTTTGGGGCGTACAAAGTCCAATCGATTGGAATTCTTGTTGGAATATCAGGGCAAGATGGATTTGAAACATCAAGGAGGAGCGTTCCATGCGATCTAGAAATAACTCAGTAATTGGCGTGTGGGTAGGGATCCTGGTGGCGATCATCTTGGCCTCGCCGGTGGCGGCCCAGGAGGATGGTCCGCACTTGCTGCCAAGGTCTGTTTCGGGGCAACCGATCCCAGCCGGAACCGGGCGTTTGGCTCGGCCGGATCCAAGTGAGCAAGAGCTCGACAGCCAGGGCAACCGTCAACTCGATCCAGCGATCTTGGAGGAAATCAATCAGATCCGAACGCAATTGGGTGGTGGAGTTGCTGCCATTTTAAAAGATTTCGATTTGAAGCCAGGGCCGCAGCCACGGATCGTTGGTGGTGGTGAGGACGCTGTAGCGAATCCCGACTCGCTAAGTCTTCGGGGCGATTTGCGGTCGCATTTTGATCAAGAGATATACCGCCTGATGCGGGATCAGGGTCAGGCGCCCAGCCGATCGCTGCAAGCGAATCCCGTTCAAATAGGGGTTCCTGTTTCCAGTCACAGTCGGGTGGTAACGTCACGACATGTGTCTTCTGGCGCCGGTCGGACGTTTGTTCTGAGTTCGAGGCAAGCGGGAGTTTTGCGGGAATCAGCGAGACATCTTGAGGAAGTCGCCGCAGGGTTGGAGGGAGCAGGTCTGTATTCACAAGCAGATCAGGTCCGTGATCAGGCTCGGGCATTTTGGGTTCAGGCCCGGGCTAGTTCTGAGGTGAGAGATTCGGTTCGGCAAGACTAATGGGGGCCGTTAGGCCAATGGCACTTACTTTATGTCTGTGAGCGGTTTTGGCGCTAGCCACCGGTTACCTATGATCGAGCTCTGCCCAATAAAACCCGCGGCTAGCGCCAAAGCGGCTCACTTGCGGATGATTCTTGCAATCTAAAGTAAGTGCCATTGGTCTGACGGCCCACATGCATTCGCTAATTCCATCGGGTAGCGAATGTCGTCAAGACTTTCGGCCATTCAGGCTACCGCAACTCTTGACGAGTTGCGCTACGGGAAAACGCGTCGAATGTCGTCAATCGAGCGAACGTTTGGCTGAACTGAGAAACTCGCTACTGGTCCTCTTGGGGAGGGTCGCGAGGAACGAGCGGGGGATTCGCCTAGTTTGGGGCCGGGCCGGGAAACTGGGGCCGGGAAACCGCACTGGGACGGGTGGATTTGAGTTAGGCGTGATTGGCGGGGCCATCTTCGGTTCTGGGATTTTCAGCGGCAATCCAGTTCGTTGGTCGCTATAATTCTAACAATCCGAGGGATCGTGCCGATGGATTTGGCGAATTAGCGATTTCTGCCGGTTGAAGATTTAATTGACAATCGTATTGACGATGGATCAAGATACTACCTGAAGCTTATTAATGAAGTGCCGCGTTCTCCTAGCCGCGTCGTGAATGCACGAACCGAAAGATCTACCAACTATGGCGAAAAAACTCGAAGGATTCATCACGATTCTGATGGATTCTGGCATCATTACCCAGGACCAAGTCGTTGATGCTGAAAGTCTGGCCAAGCAAACCAACAAGGCTATGGCCCAGACTCTCGTTCAGCTTGGATATGCCAGCGAAGAAGAAGTCATGCGGGCGCTCGCGACCCATCATCAGATGGAATACGTTGATCTGAACACCGTCGAGATCCCAGAAATGGTGATCGAGCTGATGCCAGAAGCGGTCGCTCGAGAGAATAATGTTTTGCCGTTCGCCGAAACCGACCGCGGCCTCAAAGTCGTCATGAGTGAGCCTGGCGACGTGGATACCGTTGAAAAACTGAGGTTTATCCTCAATCGCGATGTGACCGTCGCGCTGGCCACCCGCTCAAGCATTGTCCTTCAAATCAACCGAATGTACGGTCAGGTCGAAGGTGAATCGGCTGACTCGATCCTTCAGGAATTCACTGACACCGCGATCGATTTTACCGAAACCGTCGATGATTCTGATGGAGGCGACGGTGATTCAGACGAATCCAGTGCCCCGATCGTTCGTCTCGTTCAATTGATGATCACCGAAGCAGTCCAGCTGCGTGCCTCCGATATTCACGTCGAGCCGTTTGAGGACCGGGTCCGAATCCGTTATCGAATTGACGGTGTGCTCCATGAACGTGATCGCCTGCCGAAACGTCAGTTGGGAGCGATCATCTCCCGGATCAAGATTCTCTCACAAATTGATATTGCTGAGAAAAGGCGCCCCCAGGACGGTCGAATCAAAGTCAATGTTGGCGAAAAGGAGCTTGATCTAAGGGTTAGTATTATCCCTACAAGCATGGGCCAGTCCGCGGTGCTTCGATTGCTTGATAAGGACAATATCAAGATCGGAATTCGCCAATTGGGTTTCTCGGAAGAGAACTACAAGGTCTTCAACAACCTGATCCGGCGTCCCAATGGAATCATTTTGGTGACCGGTCCAACCGGGTCCGGCAAGACCACCACCCTCTACGCCGCGCTCAACGGACTCAACCGACCCGACCGTAAGATCATCACGGCTGAGGATCCGGTCGAGTACTATCTGCCTGGGATCAACCAGGTTGAGGTCAAGCACCGGATCGGATTGGACTTTGCCCGCATTATTCGCTCGATGTTGCGGCAGGCTCCGAACATTATCCTCGTGGGAGAAATGCGAGACGCGGAGACGGTTTCCATGGGAATCCAAGCCAGCCTGACTGGACACTTGGTATTCAGTACGCTTCATACGAACGATGCGCCCACAGCCATTACACGTATGATCGACATGGGTGTCCCCGGATATTTGGTCGCCAGTTCGGTCGTGGCGATTTTGGCTCAGCGATTGGTACGGACGATTTGTCCCAAATGTCGAGCTCGTCACACGCCAAGTGAAGAGAAGATTAGAGAAGCTGGGTTGACTCCGGAGGACTGCGAGGGCGCGACGTTCATGCGCGGCAAGGGCTGTAATAGCTGTCAAAAATCCGGTTTTCGTGGGCGGCTGGGGATTTATGAAATGTTGATCGTAGATTCGAAGGTTCGCGAATTGATTTTTGCCAACACGCCTGCGCAGGAAATTCGGAAGTACGCGGTGTCGGCTGGGATGACTACGCTTTACCAGGATGGTCTCCAAAAAGTCCTTAAGGGATTTACGACGTTTGACGAAGTCTACCGCGTCGCGAAGCGAACTGAGCAGGATTAGGTTTCCCTGCCGTAAATAAGAGATAGCCCGTTTGGGTGGTAATGTTCCCATTTTAGGGACCGTTAAGGGTACTTTGGGGAAAATTCTGGACGCGCCGAGTGTGATTGCGAACAATCTTGGTGCTTCCCGGATTTATACTGAAACCTTGAGTGACTTCCGCCACCCGCCTTTTCGCCTCTATTCTGTTTCGCATTAGCCGTCGAAACGAACAACGGTCAGTTACTTACGCCATTTTGACCCTCATTGGAACAACCTGCTTGGTTGGCTTTCATGGATTGGGTTCAAAACGGCGATCGATGACGTCTCGCCCGATACGTCGATCGAATCACGATAGGGTTAAGTAGTAAGAGCAAAATACATGGCAACTGTACTTATCGACAAACTGCTTGAGGCTTGTGTAAAGCAAGGTGCGAGCGATATCCATATCACCACTGGCCAGCCGCCAGTTTTCCGACTTCACGGTCGGCTTCGGAGGCTCGAGACCAAGGTGCTCGAATCGGAAGATACGGTTGCGTTGATGAAGAGTATTGCTCCCGAGCGATGTCAGCGCGAGTTGCAGGAGGTGGGAAGTGCTGACTTTGGATTCGCTTATGCGGACAAGGCTCGATTCCGAGTCTCGATTTTCAAGCAGCGTGGCGATATCGCGATGGTGCTTCGGCAGATCCCGAATGAGATGCTTCCTCCGGAAGTCTTGGGCGTGCCGGATATTTTCACCAAGCTTTGCATGCGTCCTCGCGGCTTGATTCTGGTCACGGGTCCGACGGGATCTGGAAAGAGTACGACGCTCGCGAGCATGGTTAACTTCATCAACGAGCGAGTTGATCACCACATTATCACGATCGAAGATCCGATCGAGTTTTATCACTACCACAAAAAGTCAACGATCAACCAGCGCGAGGTCGGGGTCGATGTGCCTTCGTTCTCCGAGGCGATCAAGCGAGCGTTGCGACAGGATCCGGACGTGATTCTGGTTGGCGAATTGCGTGACCTGGATACGATCGAGGCCGCGATTACGGCCGCGGAAACCGGGCACATCGTGTTTGGAACGCTTCACACTAATAGTGCCCAGGGCACCGTCAACCGAATCATTGATGCGTTTCCAGGGAACCTTCAGGATCAGATTCGAACCCAGCTTTCAACGTCGTTGATCGGCGTCTTGGCTCAAACGTTGCTGCCGCGAATTGGCGGCGGTCGAATTGCGGGTTTTGAGTCGCTGGTCGTGACGCCCGGTGTTTCGAACCTGATTCGTGAAAACAAAACGTTCCGGATCAACTCGGCGATCCAGACGGGTGCCAAGTTCGGCATGATGTTGATGGACGATTGTTTGTTTGATCATTGGGTCAACGAAAAATGCGAAATGGAAGACGTCTTGGGCAAGGCTCAGGATCCCGACGCGTTGGCCAAGCGAATTGCGACGGCTCGGCGTCAGATGGAAGAGGGCATTTCGCTGGGCGAAGACGACCTCGAAATGGACGACGACGAGTATTGATCCCGGCTAATCGAGTCGGCTCTTTTTGGTGCCGGCCCGATGCCGACTAGATTTTATCCAGCTACCACACAACTGTTTTAAATAGGTAACGCCATGGCCGTCCGACGTCTCGGTCAAATTTTCGTCGACTTGGGTTTCATCACCGATGATCAATTGGAGATGCTCGTTGAAGAGCAGAGCCAGAACCCGGGTCAATTGATTGGTCATGTCGCGATGGACATGGGCTTGATCTCCGATGACGAATTGATTCAGGCTTTGGGTGAGCAATTCGGATTGAATCCGGTCGATATTGAGGGTGTGGTTCCTCCGGATGCATCACGAGAAGCGGTTTCCGATGCGATGGCACAGTTGTACCGTGTGATTCCGTTGCAGCTCAATGAAAACGTGTTGACGTTGGCGACTTGCGATCCGCAAAACCTTTCGATGCAGGATGAGTTGCGACGGTTCTTGGGTTACGACATCCGCCTGTTGGTGGCCACCGAAGCCCAGGTTCTTAAGTCGATCGACAAGTACTTCAACGAGGAATCGGAGAGTATTGAAAAGATCATCAACGATCTTGAAAACGATGACGGGCTGAAGAAAGCCACCGAAGCGTTGGGAATGGATGGCCCGATCAACTTGAGCGACGTGAACGAGTTGGTCGAGAGTGCTCCGGTTCGCAAGCTCTTGAACATGGTGTTGTTGTTGGCGATCAAAGACCACGCCAGCGATATTCACTTTGAGCCGTTCGAAGACGAGTTCCGGATTCGCATCAAAGCCGACGGCGTGTTGTTCGAGATGGTTCCTCCGCCCCGTCACTTGGCGTTCGCGATCACGACGCGGATCAAGGTCATGGCGAACCTCAATATTTCGGAGCGACGACTTCCTCAGGACGGTCGAATCGAATTGATGGTCGGTGGTCACCCGGTCGACCTTCGCGTGAGTGTCTTGCCAACGATGTTCGGCGAGAGCGTTGTGTGTCGAGTGCTTGATCGTTCGGTCGTTTCGTTGGACCTTAAGAACGTCGGGATGAATGACGAGATCATGGCGGAGTTCCGCGAGGTCATCGCCAAGCCCAACGGGATTATTTTGGTGACGGGCCCAACGGGTTCTGGCAAGACCACCACGCTCTATTCGGCTTTGTCTGAATTGAACGTGATCGAAGACAAATTGATCACCACGGAAGACCCGGTTGAATACGACATTGACGGGATCATTCAGATTCCGATCAACCACGACATTGACGTGACGTTTGCGAAGGCACTTCGCGCGATTTTGCGACAGGATCCAGACAAGATTCTGGTCGGCGAGATTCGTGACTTGGAGACTGCTGAAATTGCGGTTCAGGCGTCGCTCACGGGTCACACGGTATTTAGCACGTTGCACACCAACGACGCGCCCAGCACCGTGACTCGATTGAAAGACATGGGCGTGCCAACGTTCTTGATCACCGCGACCGTGGAGGCCATTTTGGCTCAGCGGCTGGTGCGGCGAATTTGTGCTGAGTGTCGCGAGGAGATGGAGGTCTCCGACGAGATGCTGCTCGAATTGGGCTTGGATCGCGCCGAAGTCGAGGGCAAGAAATTCTACAAGGGTGCCGGTTGCTCGACGTGTAGTAACACCGGCTATAAAGGCCGAGTCGGATTGTTTGAGTTGATGATCATGGACGATGAGCTGCGTGACATGATCAACGATAACGTCAACACCGATGATTTGAGAAATCGAGCCCAAGACAAGGGCATGAAGTTACTGCGTGACATGGGAATTGATTACATGTTCGATGGAACGACGACCGCCGAAGAAGTCATTCGCGAGACGGTCATCGACTGATTCGCAATTGAGCCACCCGAGAAGAGCCACCCGAGAAGATTGAACCACACCATTTGAGCCACGCCGACCAACCAACCTGCTTTAAAAACCTAGAAGCTTTAATCCTTACTCTTTTGAGTACGGCCAATCAAAGCCAGAAGAAGGAAGCCAAGAATGCCAACTTATCAATTTGAAGCGATGGACCCTCAGGGTCAGGAAATCAAAGACGTTATCGAAGCGGCCACGCAAGATGACGCCCAGGCGACGATCCGGTCGATGGGGTACTTTGTAACCAAGATCGCCGTTCAGAAACAAGCCAAGGGTTCGGACGCTTCTTCGGGCAAGAAACGCAAAACATTTGCGGTCGGCGGTGCCGGCGGTAAGAAGATTGTGACGTTCACGCGTCAGCTTTCGATTCTCCAAGACGCGGGTCTTCCGATTCTTCGGAGTCTGAAAATTCTTGAGGATCAAGCCCCTCCGGGAGCCTTGAAGAACGGTTTGATCGACGTCTGTGACGAGATCGAAGGCGGTGCATCGCTGTCGGAAGCGTTGGGCAAATCGCCGAAGGTTTTCGACCGCTTGTACGTCAATATGATCAAGGCGGGTGAAGCCGGTGGTTCGTTGGAAGTCATTCTTCGACGTCTCGCGGAGTTCAAAGAGCGGACTCAGTCGCTGAAGAACAAAGTCATCGGTGCGATGATGTATCCGATCATGGTCGTCTTGTTCACGATCGGTATTATGACCTTCATCATGTTGAAGATCATTCCGGAATTCCAGAAAATGTTCGAGGAGTTCGGGATTGAGTTGCCGGCGATGACCAAGTTGTTGATGGCGATTTCGGATCGTGTGGTCAACCTGTGGTTCTTGTTCCCGTTGATTCCGATCGCGATGATTCTGTTTATCTCGCTGGTCTGCAAGTTCCGTGCGGGCCGCATGGGCTGGCACTTGTTCTTGCTCAAGATCCCGGTCATGGGCAAGCTGGTTGAGAAATCGAACTTGGCTCGTACGACCCGAACTTTGGGTGCCTTGGTGGCCTCGGGTGTGCCGATCATCGAGGGCTTGACGATTACCCGTGAGACATCCGGTAACGCGATGTTTGAAAAAGTTTATAGCAAGGTGACGGATTCGATTCGCGAAGGTGAGACAATTGCCGTTCCGATGAAAGCGCATTCGTTCCCGGGTTTCCACCCGGTGGCCTTGTTCTTCTTTTGCTTGACGATGTCATTGCCGCCACTGGCCGTGTTGTTCATTCAGCCAGAAAACTGGTTCTACGTGGTCTACGGTTGTGCCGTCCTGTCGATGATCGGTGGTGCTTGGTACTTCTTGAATTACAAAAAGCCTGTTGTTGAGGATCTCGTTATCAACATGGTCGCGGTTGGTGAAGAGACCGGTGAGTTAGACACCATGTTGTACAAGGTTGCTGACTACTACGAAGAAGAAGTTGAGCAGTTGACCGAAGGCATGATGAAGATGATCGAGCCGTTGATGATTATCTTTCTCGGTTTGGTCGTGTTGTTCATTGTGGCGGCATTGTTCATGCCACTGATTGCCATCATTTCTGGTCTAACTGCCACCAAGTAGAAACGTGACTTCCGAGTCGCATGGCGACTCGGAATCAAACGACGATTCCCAAGCTAATTCCCAAGCGACTAACATCCAACCTACCCCCACAGAACTTTTCTGGAGAACCTAGCATGATTACTCCCCGCCATCACCGACCACGCTCCGGGGCTTCCCGATCCGGATTCACACTCGTTGAATTGTTAGTCGCAATTACAGTCATCGGGATTCTGGTTGGAATGCTGTTGACGGCTGTGATTCCCGTGCTGACACGGGCTAAGGAGACCAAGATTTTGATGGAGATGAAGCAGATCGAGCAGTCGATTGAGAACTTCAAAAATCAAAATGGATTCTATCCACCGAGTTGGGTGAATATTCGTTTGGATAGAGCGGGAAACTTGAATGATCCCCTTGAATGTGCGGATGAGTTGTTGCGATACATCAATGGGTTCGCCAAGAACAACCGCGAGGGAGTCGGGGTTCGAGGTTCACGCCCGATCGATGCTTGGTGGACAAGCGTAGGCAGCAAAATCGACCATCGAAGGGGGCAAGATCTTGTCTTTTGGTTGTCTGGCTTGTGCAAGAACAAGCAGTTCCCATTGAGCAATGGAAATGGGTTTGCATTTAATGGCGACAATGTTGAACGAGATGTGTTTTATGAATTCAAGGACCAGCAATTAGTCAAAGTTGAATACCCGGCAGATATGGCATCGGTAGCAGGCTACGATCAGCAGGCTAGCTCGGATGCACCGTTCCTTTATATCGACAATGATAGTTACAACATCCCGGGTACCACTTTTGATG
>JBLINZ010000153.1:0-12219 GCA_047639375.1 Mariniblastus sp.
CGCCTAAATCATTTTTATTGGAATGAGCTTTAGTAAGAGTCAGCGGAAGGTTGGCGCCATTTTGACTGAACGTTCCCTCGACAACGGTTTTACTCTTCGCATACTTCCCGCTGAATTTTGCCCCGAGTTTCGGAATCGAAAAACTAAGACCCTCACCATTTGTTTTGATATCCGCCGCTTTCAGCCTAGTGTTATTCTGGTCGAGACTGCGAAGTTCCCCCGTCAATCTGTCACCGTTGGCAACGATATCAATTTCTAATCGAAGTTTCGTCCCGCCGGCATGAAGCGTCCCTTCCCAGGTCGTGGATCTGGATTCCTGGGCGACGACGTTCGGACTTGAAATTGTGAATGCCAGTATGGCGACACAGAAAGCTATAGAATATTTTCGCGTCATTTGTATTCCTTGGCCGTAAGTCTGGACCGAGCGTGTTTATGGTGAAATCCTGACCTGACTGATTCAATATTAGCAGGTCGTATGTTGCCTATTCGACAAGCAACTCTCGATCTTGTAGGTAAATCGCAAAATAGTTGTCATTGACAACAAACTAGTATACAGTTGCAACTATGACCAGCCCTAAATCAACTCCAACGCTAACGGTTGGCAAAATTCGACAGCATTCACGCCAACTCGTTCGCGAACTTGATATCGTTAAAGGCGCTTACATGGGGTCTGGATATACGTTTTCACAGTGCCATGTCCTATTTGAGTTGTCGTTACACAATTCTCTGAACTTGATGGAGTTGGCCGGCATCCTGCTGGTTGATAAATCAAACACTAGCCGTACGGTCAAAAAGCTCGCTGACCTTGGACTGGTCTCAGCGACAAAAGTCTCATCAGACAATCGCCAAAAACTGTTTGGCTTGACGACAAAAGGCGAACAAGCATTACTGGCAATAACTGGACTGGCCGACCAGAGTGTCCAAAAAGCGATCGAAAACCTGAATGAAGACCAGCAACAGATAGTCATTCGAGGAATGCGATTGTACGCAGGTGCCCTTCGTAAAAGTCGATTGCAATCAGACTTCCAGATTCGACTTATCCAAAAAATAGATAACGCGCAAGTGGCTCGGGTCATTCGGGACGTCATGAATGAGTTTCAGGCCGTTGGCGACGGCGATTCGATCGACGATCCAGAAGTTAGCGACATGTTCAGCAACTATCGCGACAAACGATCTTGTTTTTACGTGATTACTCTTGATGACTCAGTGGTTGGCTGTGGTGGCATCGCTCCTTTGTCCATCGGCGACAAAGTTACCTGCGAATTGCGGAAGATGTGTTTCCTGCCACCAATGCGAGGACTCGGGCTCGGACGAAGACTACTGATGACGCTTCTGATCGAAGCCAGAAAACGCGGTTACAACAAGTGCTACCTTGAAACGCTCGATCGCATGTGGGGCGCAAACGAACTCTGCCGCAAAAACGGATTTACACTACTTGAAAAACCGCTGGGCAATACTGGTCATAGCAGCCGCGACCGATGGTATCTTTTGAAACTGTGATCTTATTTGCAAGGTTTCAAAAAGATTTTCAACACGCTGCGACGAGTGTCTGCTTCGAGCCCTATTCTCTTCACCGTCGTTAGTTTGCACTGACTGGTTTTTTATTGCGTCATGAACCAAAGCATAGGTCAAAATACAAATGCTTGATAGATTTTTAACCGCCAATGATTCTGTAGATTAGGTGCCGATAAACATTTCTAATTCGGATGGCTCACTAGGTGCTTCAAGTCAGCCATACCAGCTGACCATAAAACGAGGTTTTCTTGCGTTGTTTATCATGTTTGCCTGCCAGACTTTGATTGGGCTGGGATTTGCATATGGTGTTAAGTTCTACAAGGGTGCGACCGATAGCGCATTCGAAGTTGACATTCAGATGGTTGGATTGGTATCTGTGCTGATTGGTGGAGCCGTCGTATTGCTATGGGCCTAGTCTGATATACGCCGATTGGGTCCGACGTTCTTGCCTCAAATTGGACTGCAGCAAAGCGCGGTCAGTACAAGGCGCGCGCTGATGCTTGTCATTCTGTTATACAGCGTCATACACTTTTTGGCTTGGATTTATAGATCACTGATTTTGCCGCTCGTGGACCAAGGCGGCATGATTGGAGTTGGCTCGAAGATGTTTGCGCATATCCAGGGAACCGGATCTGTGTTGGGTATGACAGGCTTCCTTGTTTTGGCACTCTTTGTCGGGCCAGTAATGGAAGAACTTATCTTCCGAGGTTATCTGCAATCTGCAATCTGCAATCTGCGTTGGCGCGACGGATGCCTCAATAGGCAGCTATTTCGATAACTTCATTGTTGTTTATGGCTGGCCATGTCCCGATGATTTTGTGGCCAATGTACTTCGTTTACGGCGTCGCCTTTGGATGGATTTTTTCGCACACGAAATCTTTGAAAATTTCGATCGCGATTCATATATTGAGCAATTTGTTTTATACCGTAATAGCCGTCATGGGTTGGAATCTACTTGCATAGGAAAAGCTGCCTTGGCCTTGTCCTTAATTGGGGAAAGTAACAGTGGCCTCCGTAAATCGAAAAGGTTCCGCGGTCGGTAGTCTCGTCTGGCGTACTCGCGTCCCGAGTCAATCGAACTCATTGCAACCAAGTTCAGGAAATTGAAATCGGGTCAAATCGTTCGCCCGCTATTTTTAAATCATTCTCTCATTTTTCCAGCTCGTTGTCTTAGCGAGCTCAAGCTGAATGAGTCGTTCAAGGGATTTACACGGAATCAGATTTTTCCTGAAGGCTTGATTGGCCCTATGGCGTGAAGTCAGTTGCAGAAAGGAACGAAGGTTCCGGCGACCTTTTGCGGTAATTAATCGGGAATTGGAATCAAATCAATGAGCTGCGACCCCTTTCTCACGCCAAATCAATGAGCTGCGACCCCTTTCTCACGCTCCGCTCCTTTCTCACGCTCTGACATTTGTCGGGCGGGACCAAAGCCGTTTCAACTGAACACTCCAGGGGCCTGACCTGAAACTGACTGGCGTCACAGCAGCCCGCGTGAGCGAGAAAGTATTGGGTTGACCAAAAAGCAGATTGTGTTGATACAATGACTCTTGCACGTGGGCCTTGCTCGCGTTTTAAACCAGAATGCTTTGTTCCATCAAAGGGGTTTTATGTGCCGTTTAGTTTGTTTGTTGCTCGCGTCAATCCATGCTTGCTCGATACTTGGCCTGCCAAAATTGGCTGCCGACTCGCCGAATGTGATCGTCATTTTGACCGACGATCAAGGATGGGGCGACTTGAGTGTGAACGGCAACACGAATCTGTCGACACCAAATATTGATTCATTGGCACGCGATGGTGCAACGATGGACAATTTCTATGTTTGCTCAGTTTGCGCGCCGACACGCGCCGAGTTTTTAACCGGGCGATACCATTTGCGAACTGGAGTGAGCGGAGTGAGTCGTGGCGAAGGCCGAATCAACGCTGACGAAACGACGATCGCTGACTTGTTTCAAAATTCGGGCTACGCAACTGGGGCTTTTGGGAAATGGCACAACGGCACGCAACCGCCTTTGCATCCGAACTACCGCGGCTTTGACGAGTTTTACGGTTTTACATCTGGCCACTGGGGGCATTACTTTAGTCCACCGCTGGATCATAACGGCAAGGTTGTTCGCGGGAACGGATTTGTCGTCGACGACTTCACCGATCACGCGATCGACTTCATCAAAACGCATCACGAAAAGCCGTTTTTTTGCTACCTTCCACTCAATACGCCGCATTCACCGATGATGGTGGACGACCGGTTCTACGAGAAATTTGACGGCAAAGAATTGACGATGACGCATCGCGAGCCGAAGCGGGAAGACATCTTAATGACGCGAGCCGCATTGGCGATGTGCGAAAATATCGACTGGAACGTCGGCCGTCTGTTGAAAGTGATCGACGAACTGAAACTGCGGGATAATACCATCGTTGTTTTCTTTTGTGACAACGGGCCGAATTCGTATCGTTTCAATGGAGGAATGAAAGGGCGAAAGGGCTCGATTGACGAAGGCGGATTGCGTTCGCCGTTCTTCGTTCGCTGGCCCGCGAAAATTCAACCGGGACAAAAGATAGACAACGTGGTCGGTGCCATTGATTTGCTGCCAACGTTGACAGCGTTTGCAGGCATCGAACCAAAAACTACCAAGCCGCTTGATGGCCAGAGCTTCCAAGGCTTGTTGACGCAGCGTGCTTCATCTTGGCAACCGCGTTCGCTGTTTTCTTGTTGGCGAAACAAAGTCACAGTGCGAACACAGAAATATCGCTTGGATTCGGCTGGAGCGTTGTTTGATATCACGATGGATCGTGGTCAAAACCTCGACGTCGCTGGTGCACATCCAGAGATTGCCAAGCGTTTGAGAAAGCAAGCTGCCAAGCACTTGTCCGAAATGACTGCAGTGCGCGAGCGATACTCCGATCGGCCGTTTACCGTCGGCTACGCATCATCCACAACACTTCCAGCTCGCGACGCCCACGAACATGGCACGATCAAACGTAGTGCAAAGCCACCCAATAATTCGTTCTTCGAGAACTGGACGCATCCGGGCGACTCGATTACGTGGGACATCAACGTTGTAGATTCGGGCAACTACCGAGCCACGATTTACTACACTTGCGCCTCTGGGAACGAAGGCGTCACGATTACTGCTGCGGTCGACGATGGTGATTCGACAAGCGGAACTGTAACTAGGGTGTTCGATCCTCCGCTGTATGACAAAAGCAAAGAGCGGGTTCGCAACTCGCACTACTTCGTTAAGGACTTCATTCCACAAGCACTTGGTGAACTCAATCTCAAAAAGGGCCGGCAAACCCTACGGCTGAAAGCGTCTGACTTTCAGGGTGATGAGGCGCTTGACGTGCATTCTATTCGGCTAGAAAGATAAGCGGAAATACACTTTGAGAAGTCGCCAGGGGTGGAGAGGAATTTCACCGCTCTCCTCCGAAAGAACTGTGCATGCGATTCTCTCGCTCATGGCTCGCCAGTTTGTGGTTGCCCACGAACAGCCCAGATTTTTCTGGACTGTTTGTAGCTCACTGACTTTTTGAATACCGAGCAACGAAGTTACAATAGAATTCAAAAGATAGAGCAGGATCAACATTCTGTATTGATCGTAATGCAATATTCGGTTGCCAGCGGTGTCACGCTCGCAATCGTCATTGTGCAGGCGTTGCAGAAGCGGCGCGAGTCGGTCGAAATATGTGAAGCCAGTGATATCAAACGAAGTGATTTTTGGTTTGCGAGAATTTTATGCCGAGCTCCTTTCGTTTCAGCTTCGGCTGGAGTCGATATCGGCCTGACAGGAATTCGATCGTGACCGATTGCACCATGTTATCGATCAATTTTTACAATCGCTGCCGTTACTTTACGGCGAAATCCTGTTTTCGCGTAACGATAATGTTCATTTTCAATTGCCGTGCCGAACACGATTGCGCCCCGCCCCCTTTCTTGCGCCCCGCAACCCATTTGATCACGGGTTTGAGATCTGATCGCTAGAATTCCAATTCATTGGGCAAGCAAAACACTTCAAACCAAGAAAGAGGAATGATGCGAATCAGCTTGCTGGATGGGTCGAAAAGGAGTTGGTTGGCCAGGGCCGCGTTGAAGTTCGTCGTTGGCTATTGGAACGCCGAGCGTAGCGCAACTGCGGGGACGTCATGCTCGACCTGAGGTGAGCGAACCTTATTGGCGTTCATTCGCGCCAATGGCGGGAAGTATTCTGATCCTGTTCGGCCCGCGAATTACGCTAATGGGCGCGAATATTGCGTGGTCGGCTTGCACGTCTTTGGGAATGCATCTTCTCACTCCGGCTACTCTAGTTGCCTTTTCTCGCAGCCTGTCCCCTGCTTCTGCGTCCCATTGCAAGCGAATCGAATGACCGATCAACACATCACGAAACTGAAATCAGCCGGCTATAGCGAAGAACAGCTCTTCGAAATAACATTTGCTGCCGCGATGGGGTCGGCAATGCCTGCATTAGAAAATACTTTTGGCGTTCTATATGGCATGTCTGCCTAAAAATATTCGAGAGACTTGTCGTGACCTGAAGGTCAAACCTTGCTTGCGTCTGTCGGAGTTAAGAAACATTGAGTCTCCGCTCTTTGTTTTACGTTTTGAGCAGATATGATAATCCCATTCTAGCCAAGGCAAAATCGAGGTGAGTTGAGATGGCCCAAGCGTATACGCAGTTGCGACCTGCTTTTTGTCCTAATTACATTGAATCCCCGCGGTACCAATCGTGATTCGTTGCCCATTGTGTCTCGAAACTCAAGCCAATGTTTTTCACGAGGACAAATGGCGGATCTACCTCCGGTGTAGCACTTGCAACTTAACTTTCGTTGGTGCCGAACACCATCTTGATTCTTCAGCGGAAAAAGCTGAATACGATTTCCATCAAAATTCGCCAACGGATCAAGGATATCGTAAATTCCTCAGCCGTCTGTTCGATCCGGTATTGGCCCAATTGCCGCCCAATAGTCGCGGCCTTGATTTTGGATCCGGGCCAGGTCCTACTTTGTCTGTGATGTTTGAAGAGGCCGGACATTCGATGGCGATTTATGACCCTTTCTACTCGCCTGATGAAACTCCGCTAACGAATGCATTTGATTTTGTGACCGCAAGTGAAGTCGTCGAACACTTCCGAAATCCTCTGGACGACCTCAACCGATTGTGGTCATGCGTTGGGCCGGGAGGATTGCTAGGCATCATGACAAAATTAGCTTTGGGTGAATCCGAGTTTGCCGGCTGGCACTACAAAAATGACAGAACTCATGTTTGTTTCTTTTCTCGCGAAACGCTAGGTTGGCTTTCGACGAAATGGAACGCGAAACTAACCCTGGTTGGTCAAGACGTGGCAATATTTGTACGCAAAAATAATATATCCTAGGCGAAAGCGACTCCCTATTGCCCGAAACATATCCGAGCGTCAGCTGGATCGAATTGGCTAACTCGTCCGTATCGCCACCAACCTGAACAAAGACAGGCAAAGAAAGGAGGGGCCAAAGAAAGGGGACGCAACTCAATGACCAAACAATGCCCTTTTCCCTTGTCTGTTTGTAACGCAAACACGCAAACGACATGCTCGATCTGACGCGAGCGAACCTTGTTGGCGTTTATTTGCGCCCTTGGCGGGCCTTCTTCTGATCCTGTTCTGCCCGCGAATCACGCTAAGGGGCGAGGATATTGCGAGGTCGGCTTGCACGTCTTTTGCCGCTTTTTCTGTTCCCGCTCTTTTGAAAGCATGCTCACGCAAGCGTGTGCATGGCACCCATCTGGATTTCATTCTCTCTGCGTTTCCAGTTTCTACCTGTCGTTCCGTTCACCCGACTTGTCTGCATTAGACCGAAGCAGCCCATTGAGTTGTTTGCTTGACGCTTGAGATTCCGAAGTTGAATGTAGCCACATTCTGCGATGCACGGCTTTGAATTGATTGGCTTTGAATTGATTGGCCTTGGGGAGAAAAGAGATGCGACTGATTGCAACGGCACTTCTAGTGATGGTTCTGTTCGGTGTTGCCGATTCGAAGGATTGTGAAGCCCAGTTGCTTCGCGGCCGCTTCAATCGACCCGCTCAAAGGAAGATTCACCAAGTCAATCCGCCAATTTTCGTGAAGCCCGCCGGCCATGTCGGAACCCATGTGCCGCAGGACTACACTCAACCAACTGCGTTTTCAACTGATTCGTATTTCGAGAATCGTAATCCTGTGATTTCGCGAATTCTTGATGGCAAAATGACTCACAAGCATCGGGATCCAGTCGAAGTTGATTCGCGCTACATTGGAGGCTTTCACCAAAGCCACTTCCAGAATATTGGCATCCCTAGCGGCGACATTGGAATTCGTGGTAACGCATACAACTGGCGAACGTGGTAAGACCTCCCAAGTAAATTCGCTTCGCCGAGACGACGCTGCACTATCTCGGGGACAGGCGCGGGGCACCCGGGGACAGACGCCGTATCGCTTTGCGAATTTCACCGTTAATAGATCTATGTTTGATCCAAGGGGATGTATCTCGCCTTAACGCTGCCTGTCCCCAGCTATTTTTTACCGCGTGGCCGCCTAAAACAGCACCACCTTAGCGGACGACACACTCGACCTGAGGCGGGCGAACCTTATTGGCGTTCATTCGCGCCATTGGCGGGCCTTTTTCTGATCTAGTTTTGCCCGCGAATCACGCTAATGGGCGCGAATATTTCGCGGTCGGCTTCCCCGTCTTTTGGAAGGGGACGGCTCACCCTGGTTACTTCTGAGTAGCCATTTCGCGCAGCCTGTCCCCGGTTACTCTTCCGGTTACTCCCGGTTACTTCTGGCCTGTCCCCGGTTACTTCTGCCCGGTTACTTCTTCCCGGTTACTTCTTCCCGGTTACTTCTTCCCGGTTACTTCTTCCCGGTTACTTCTTGTTAAGTTGCCTTTTTCTTTGAAGAGGTCATCTTGATTTCGTTATTGTTTCAAGAAACTTCTTGATGGCTTCTCGAGATCCTGTAGACGAAACCTAGTTGAAATGATGAATGGTGAACGGCCTTTTCCGTTTGGATCCATCTGGCCTTTCGCCAACTCCCAGTGCCCGTAGCTCGTACAGACAAACGTATCGCCAGCCAATTCTATCGCCGTGTAACCGCAATCTCCAACGTTGTTATTGGTTGAGTTGCCAAAATTGTCTTTTAGCCGAATCCGGTATTCACCCTCGGTTCCGTTTTTTAGATCTTCCCAGCGTCCTACCCAGCCGACCCAATCCGCATGGGTTGGATTGCCAGGGTTCAATGGGCTGTAGTCGCGAAAGCATACGAGCAATCGCCCGTCGGGCGCGTAACGTCCCACGTGTCGCTCGCCTGTCAGGCTTCCCGCAAGTTCCGTTGGATCGCTCCAGCTGACTCCTTCGTCGCCGGAAAAGCTGATCATCGCATTGGTTTTTTTGGCTTGGGGCCGAAACAGCAATGCGATTTCTTTTCCGTCGGGACTGCGCACCAGACCCGCTTCACACAACTGCGCTGACCGAGCTCGATTCAAGCCCTCGGGAGTTGCGAATTCAATCTTACGAGCCGCTGACCAGACCGTCTCCCAGCCACCGAGGGCCTGCGCGTTCTTTTCATAGGTCAAATCGATGGTGTAGTTGTCGAACCCATAGTCATGAAAGATGCCCCGCCAACGATGAATTGGCTGCCCAGTGTTCACATCACGAACCTGCCACAGGGAGGCCAGTGCCACGATGATTCCGCGTTTGAGCTCAAGGTCAATGGATTGAATCTCGCTCCACGACATTCCTTCATCGTCAGAAACCATCCAACGAAACTCACCCGTCTTCGGCACACAAGTCGTCAGCACGATTCGCGTCTTGCCATCGGGTTTTACCGTTTTAAAAAGCGTGGGTGTTTCCTGCAAATCAACGTTCGGCGCCTTCATAGCTTGCCAAGTCTTACCCGCATCGCGACTTCGCCGAAATCGCAGCTTGCCCCGCCCGTGTCCGGTTGGGAAAGCGGCCATGATCGTATTCCCATCGTCCATCAGAACGGTTGTCGGATGACCAAGATACTGATTCGAATGATCGAGATCCTTAGCAACGACCGTGTGAAATTCTGATTCGTTGTTCAGATCAACGATCGGAATCGAATAATCAGGGCGAACCGAATTCGAGGGAATGTCGGGCTCTGTCTGCCATGCTTCCGAAGGAGACACCAGAAACAGGAAGTAAAGGACGAGACTTGTAAATAGCTTACGCAAATGCATGGCTTGTGGTTTGTTTCTTGGGGAAAGGCGCCGGACACTCCATGGCCGGTAGTCTTTGGCCGCTCGTGGTTTCTTGTCGAATGGGTGTTTGTCTTTTTCGCCGTCGGGATACCATCCGGGATTGTCGAATTCGTCGCAGTTGTTGAACAAACATTTTCGTCGGTAATTTTGACATTAATTTCGGGTCCGTAGCACTGGATGCCTTTAATTATGCTTCCGGCAATTGCCAAGGGTCGCGGCGTTCACGATCGAGCAATTTGTTGTCGGCGGGATCTTCAAATACCCAATCTTTTGGATTCCACTTCAACGTCTTATGATTCCAATAAGCGAGATTGCCCAAGTGAATAATGGTGACCGTCCGAGCTCCTTTTTCAACTTCTGCGATTGGCATTTCTCGTGACTTGATGCAGTCCAGCCAGTCGCGATGATGGCCTGGCGATTTCGGCAAATGAACCTCGTCGTCGGCCAGTGGCGTTTTGACGATTTCTTCTGGATCACTCGTCAGTTGGCCGCGATCGATGTGGAGTGTTCCGTTTTCGCCGTGGAACACGCATCCGCTGGGACCACCATGAATCATTTCAATTCCGTTGGCGTAGACGAATTTAACTCCTTTGGTTGCGTTTCGGTCCTCCGGGGGAATGATTTCCACTGGCCCACTTTCGTCCATCCCGAGCGCCCATTGCGCGATGTCATAATGGTGAGCGCCCATGTCCGTATGTCCACCGCCTGAGTATTCTCGATAGCTACGCCACGCGGGGAAATGTTTGTGAACACCGCGCGGGCTAAGGATCGAGTTGTAAGGTCGTACCGGAGCTTGTCCAAGCCACATGTCCCACTCGAGGCCGGGTTCCATTTCTTCTCCCGGCAAATTACATGGCACGCTTGGATCGCCTACGCCGACGGTTACTTTGTGAATCTTGCCCAGTCGGCCGCTTCGAATTATCTGGACTGCTTCACGGAATGGCCCGAACACACCTGATCGTTGTTGACTTCCGGTTTGAACAATCCGTTTGTGCTTTCGTGTCGCTTCGATACAACGTTTGGCTTCGGCGATTGTCAGCGTCAACGGTTTTTCGCAATAGACGTCTTTGCCTGCTTTACAAGCTTCGATAACTTGATGTGCGTGCCAGTGATCTGGCGTCGCAATACAAACCGCATCGATATCTTCACGCTCAATCACTTTGCGGAAATCGAAATAGGTATCACAACCTTTGAATTCTTTTTTGTCCGTGCTGTATTTGTCGTTGACTCGCTTCTCGGCGTGTTCGCGTCGCGTTTTGTCTACCTCGCAAACAGCTACGACCTGTACATCGGGCTGTTTAAGCAACTGGGGAAGATGGAAGTTGTTGGCCATCTTTCCGCAGCCGATGATCGCCACGTTTATTCGGTCATTGGCCGCTGCACGAGAGCTATCACCAAAAGCCGACGCAGCCATAATTGTTGGACCAGCCACAATGGTCGGTGCAACAACCGCGGTTGATTTCAAGAACGCTCGTCGCGAAACAGTCATAGGATTCCTTTTAAAGTGATCGGCAAATTAGAAGTGGCTTCAAATTTATATTGAGTATTTTGTTGTGCGGCAACGGCTCAGGTTTTGAAACTGTCTCCGGGCCAACGCCTCTCCCGGTTCAATTATATCCGACCTGTGACGGCGTGCAAAACGAAGCGGCAAATTACCCAGGAGTAATGCCATAGGGCCTCGCAAGGCAATCACCGTCACTTTTAGAATCTCGGTCCATCATGATATAAGCTTAAATTCTCAAAATGACACCATCGGAGAGTAAGCTCATGTCGTCACCCATCATCGAAGGTTTCTAGTTCGCTTGAAAATAAAGTCAGGATTACGGTCACAAATGGGTGGCGGACCTGGCCTCTTAACACATTGTTTCCGACGCCTAGAAATGTATCCTGCCGCTCCGGTAAGCCATCCGGGGTGGTCCTGAACCAATCAGAAGTTTGCCTGCCGGTCATTATTTCGGTTACCTAGGATAAGTAGTTTTATGCCCCCAAGCCGCACAAGAATGGAGTGAACTCCAAGCCAGTCATGAGCGACGCCGAGTATTTCAAAAGAAACGTGGGTGCAAAGTGTCGGTATGAATCATGACGCAGTTGCTGAACGTGTGGTGGATGGGGACGAAGCAGTGTTTAGTCAAGCCCTCCAGTTCCCTCGCTGAGTCATTTTAGTGGATGGTGCAGCCCTGCCCTGTTTTGCTCAGCCACAAAAAAATGTATCGTGGGCCGGAGTTGTTAAGATCATCTCGTTGTTGACTTTCGTTTGCTTCGCTTGGGGCGTCGTCGACAAAACCTTCCATTGGCGACCTAGCCAAAATGAAAGCTCGCATTCGCAAATCTGATCCAGATTCGTGCGCGAGACTTTCTCTATCGACGACGCTCTCAATGGTTGGTTCTTTCGCGTGTTTTGGCAGTCAGTTGGTGTCTACCGTGCCGATGGCACTGATCTTTGGGGCCGCGCTGTTTCGGATACGGGTACTGATCCGGATG
>JBLINZ010000154.1:0-12183 GCA_047639375.1 Mariniblastus sp.
ACAGTTCGGAGACACCCCAAACAGGCATGTTTAAACGGTCCGGCCCCTCCATCGGAGCCCTACCATCGATTGGCGCCCTGACGACCTCGTTGTTGACGTATCAAGAAGAAACGTCAACCGAAGTAACTCAGGACCCTCCTGCTGAAACGGTTGCAGAAACCGAAACGGCTGAACCTCAAGAACCCGGCGAAACCGCAGCAGGTGCGGAAACCGCAGCTCAAGAGAATAACGATTTTCCGGCGACAACACCCGTGACGCCTGCACCGAATCGTCAAAGCCTCATGGTTAAACGTAACCTTAAAGTGACACCGGGCGTCTCCGGTAAGTCGCTGACAGCCTTGTTGTTCGAGGCCGCCGTTCGAGCAGATCTTGAAATCGAGGAATCGCAAATTCAAGTGAATTCGCCGGACGTGCAAGAAGACGAATCCGCGTTGTCGACCGTTTCCGAAACCTGGTCCGTTACCATGGAACTGCAATCCGAAGCGGAAGCTGATACGATTCTTGCCGGATGGTCAGAGCGTTTCAATAAAAAACCGTACTTCCCTACGACGAGTAAAGTCGGCGGGCAAATCGCTGGCAAGACGCAACTTCAAGCGTTAGGTGCGGTGATCGCTAGTCTCCTCGGTATTATCGCCTACGTTTGGATTCGATTCCAAAACGTCGCCTTTGGTTTAGCTGCGGTGATCGCCCTGATTCACGATGTCATGATCGTGCTCGGTGCGATTGCAATTAGCCATTGGCTTGCTGGCCCGTTGTTCTTTCTCCAAGTTGATAAATTTAAGATCAGCCTCGAGATCGTAGCCGCGCTGCTAACCGTGATTGGTTACTCACTAAACGATACGATTGTGGTGTTCGACCGGATCCGGGAAGTTCGAGGCAAGCGTTCTGAGATCACAGCTGAGATGATCAACACCAGTATCTCGCAAACCTTGAGCCGTACGATTTTGACATCGGTCACGACCTTTATCGTAGTGTTCATTCTGTACTGGTTTGGCGGAGATGCGATTCACGGCTTTGCTTTCGCCCTGGTCATCGGCGTTCTCGTTGGTACCTACAGTTCGATCTTCATCGCTTCACCGGCCTTGCTATGGTTGATGAACACGGCTGGCTTGAACCCCGGCGAAGTTGACCCAGAGTCGGCCTAGTCTCCAACGACACCAGAGCGAACTCTTAACTTAAAACCCCCAAGCCGCCGAGCAACCGCTCGGCGGCTTTTTTCGTTGAATAGAACATCGCAGCAGCATCGCAGCAGCATCGCAGCAGAATCGCAGCAGGCACAGGCTCTGTGCCGCCCGCCAAAGCATTCCACGCCAATCCAACCACAGGCCCAAACATAAAAGCAAACATCCAGCCAGCCAACAAAATCAGTCAGCCTATAACTGCAAACATTTCCTCAACTCATACATCAACGCTAAACAACTCAAATGACAAACGCTTCGGCAAGCTGTACTGCCTGCGTGTTCAATTCCAGCTCCCACTCTTACTCAGCAAAACCCCGATTGACCTAAATCTTTTTTGACATTTACGTTTGGCTTGACTTGAAAATCGAATTCCTAGCCCCATTTATTGGACCCCGCCAAGGTCAATGTTTGCCTGATCGTAAAATCCGGAATTTAGGCAGACTTCTAACGACCCAAAGCTGTTCAATTTCCGTAACTCCTGTGCACCATGTGCAATATTTACATGGTTACCAAACCAGCCATGGATTGGCGTTTGAGTTACCAGCGTGTCAGAGACTGTCATCGCTGGTACTCGTCCTCGGTAGTAGACCGAACGTGACATCGCTATTCATGGAGTTCCAATGGGTTCGTTTCAGCAAATTTCAATCGGCATTTCCTGCCTGGCCGCGGCTTTCGTTTTTGGCAATTATGTCAACAACCATCAAACGGCCAGCCATCCCTTGGAAGACGCCACCACCACCGAACTGGCGAAAGACGGCTCGTCCAAGCTCAATAGCGTCGAATCCAAAATCGCTGATCGCGACCTTGAGATCGTTCAAAAAGGCCCGGCACAAATGCGGGTCATGCAAACGCCGCTCAAACAGCGTTCGCAAATGCCGTTCGCTCGAACCCCCTTGTCTGCGGACGACGCTTCAAGCATGAAAGCAAATCGGCTTCCTCCGCCTAGTGAATTGGCGGCTCGAAATCGCGGCAACTCCCCGACAGGTCCGATGCTTTCCCCCAACCTGAACGACCAGCTGGAATCTCCGATTCACGGTGTCAAGTTCAACGACATCCCAGATTTTTCAACGATCGCTGCGGACATCGAAAACACGCGAATCAAAATGGCAGACACCAACGATCCAACCGCCCGTCAGATTCCAGCCACTCGCAAACCTGGCTCCAATCCTGACGCGATCATGCCTAACCCGGATCGAAACATCGCGGTGACGACTCCAGCCCTTGTGAGACGTCCGAACTTCAACGATGACGATTTCAATCATCGCTTGAAAGATCAGTTTTCTAACAGCTCAGGCAATCGTTCCATGGTTGAAACGCCCCCCCGCCAATCCGAACTTGCCAACCTACCGGTCCCAAACCCTCAATCCCAAAGTCTTGCCGAAAGCATGGGGTTTTCGTACGCCGCCCCTCCCGATCCAGATGCTGCCACCCCCGAATCGACGGATGAAATCGACCCTTGGAATACCAATTCAGCCCGAGAGCAAGCGTCGAGTTTGCGATTTCCACCTCACTCTCTCAAGGCCATTCCAACACAACCCGAGTCAAAGCAATTGAGCCAACCCTCCTCCAACCGGGTTGTTTCGAGGGAACCCTTGCCACCATTGAACCCGAACCGAGGCGATGTCGGTCGAGGCGATCAAATTGCCAACTCTCAACCGGCTAACAGGATTGCGTTAGCCAAAATTGGAGAGACCGCTGCATCCGCACCCGCGACCAACATCCAATCGGAAGCCGAGCGTCAGGATTCTGGCTTGACGCATTCCGTCTGGAATTCAATACCGGCGACAGAAAACTCAGAGCTAGGACAAGACAACAGCCGAGCTCGAACACGGCTACCATTTGCACTCAACGACCAAGGCCGTCGTCAACTAGTTGCCATTCGAGCCCGAACCACCCGCCAATTGGAATCGAAAACGACGCAATTCGTCGAGCATGTGATTGAGCCAGACGAAACGTTGCAATCCATATCGACCCGGTACTTCGGCAAACCAGATCACTACCTAGACATTTATTTGGCCAATCAGAAGCAGCTCAAGACTCCGATCGATACTCCAGACGGCGTCGCCATACGAATCCCAATCTACTAATGCTTTGTCAAAGCTAAATTTGAGGATCTCGATGCGAGACAACTCGTTAAGGGACTGTTGAAAACAAAACCGGTGTTTACACGAGAAGGGAAACCTAAAAAAAACTACCATCGAATTCAACAACCAAGGCCACTACCTCCTCAAACCCCAAAACCCAAATACGAGTTTGATTTCTTGAGTGCACCTTAACGATTAACCCGCAGGCGACAACGACAAACTCGCTGCGTTTGTAGGCGAGGACGAACAACCATCGAAGCCGAGCATCCAACGAGGGCTCCGCCTCGCTGACACTTCGGATTTCCAATCAAGTCACGTTCTTGTTCACGAGCCTACGATCACTCGTCTTCGTCCTCTGGGGCTTCTCGGCTAACCCAAGGAAACCCGGCGGACTTGGCCACGACTTTTCTCTCAAACAGCAAATTCGTAATGTAGGGCCAAAAATTCGCGACCTGCTGTTTTTGAATCATTTCCTGCCCAGTGAATTGGGACTTAGTCACCGGGACGCTAAAGAAATCCATCTTTTCCATCCGCTCCTTGGTGTCTTCGATTTCCCCAAAATCGGGCCGCATTTTTTCCAACGCCTTAGAAATCGACTCCGACTCTTTCGCGTTTTCATCGCTGGCACTCCACATCACGAGCATCGGCAGGGCAGGGCCGCCGGCGCCTGAAAAAAGTGGACTCTTGAGACTGGGCAGTAGTGAGGCACCTGCCAATTTCTTGGTCGGCGAGATCAGCATCAACGCCTTCACGTCTTGCCCCTGCTTGATACCTTGAGAATTGTAGGGAGGGAACGCGACCCAATCACTTAACGTCCACCGGACGGCGAGCACGGAAGTCTTGCCGACGGCAACCACACACAGCAAATCAATATTGAGTTCACCCTTATTGTGCTGCTGAACCAAAAACTTCTTGCAACGCTCAATATCCTTGACCGCCGTCAGCACCTCATTCCTTTGGAATTTTGCGACATCAATGTCTACGGCCCGACCTTGAACCGAAACCACTGTGCTGCCGCCATGACCGCGAAGATCCGGCAAGATCACCGCATGCCCGAGACGCTGCAAGTACTTTGCATACCCAGCCAAATCATTTCGATTACCCTCCCAATCGTGTAACAAAATAAATGGCACCGGCTTTTGATTCGGATCGACTTTTTCTGCTCCCGGAGCAAGCTTCGGCGCGGCGAGATAGGTACATCTCAACTTGACCCCGTCAGAAGTCTCCAAATACATATTCTCCGGCTTAGGAATCTCAAGATCTTTGTCTTGCTTGGGAACTCCTGGTTGTTTTGCCTGCTGCGGTTGCTCGTCACGAGTTTGAGTTTGGCGCAAGGGGTCCGTAGGTGGAATGACTTGCCGAGCCCCCGACTGTCCAGTTGCCAAACTGGGCCACGCAAAAAACATTTGAAAAGCGAGGACGCTGGCCAACGTCGTGACGTAAACCAGAGGACGAAGGGAGGAGAGTTTTGGATTCATAGTCGATTACTAAGAAATAGGTTTACGAAGAGTTTGGCTTCAAACGACCGGTACTCAGAACGAACGTCGAGTTGATTTTAGTCGATGGGCCCTGAATGAATAAGAGAATTTGGCCGAATCTCAACCGCTGTGCTGGAACAATTAATTTTAGCCGAAGGAATTGAGCCCACCCTAAACTGGCTTATCGTCCAGCAAAGTGTGTTTTCATCGATAAAATGGGCTTGGAAATCGACCGTTTTGGGAGCAGACGGCCAAATTTGGGTTGCCCAACTAGTTTTTTCAACCGAAAATAGAGCTGTCGACACTTGAACTTGATAACGTGGACATTGAAACCGTCTCGTCTTAGGCAGCCACTTCCATCAGCCTTCCGCAGTTTCGATCTGGAGAACCGCTTTGAGTATCCGCAACCTCCGCCGCTGGTGGCAAGTTAAAACCGGAAAAGTCGACACACCGATCGATAGTGAGGTTCCATTTTGGATCGTGAGTCTCGCCTTTCACCTTATCATCATCGTTGTCCTGGCCAAAGTTGTTCTGACGCCTAAGAAAGAACAGGCCGTTAACTTGATGGTCGACGAGCCGATTCAAGAAGTCGTGGAAGAGGAAGACTTTTCGCTGGAAGTGGAATTCGACGATTTGGTTTCCGATGAAATCGGAGCAGACGGAGACGGCGGATTCGAAGCCGCCGCCGCCCAAGCTCCCGTTTTTGATCTCGCTTCGGAAGACGCAATTGACCTCGAACGAGAACTCCGCGACGCCGGCGAATTGGTTACCGACAATGACTTCATGGTAGCCACCGCAGAAACCACGGCCTTGGTTCCCATCAAAGGCTCCGTCGGAAATTCAATCAAAGCTGCTTCGGGTGCCGTCGATCGCATGACCCAGGAAATCCTGACTTCGATGCAAGAACGAGACACCGTGGTCGTCTGGATGTTTGACCAGTCAGCCAGCCTGATGGAACAACGGGAAGAAATTCTTTCCCGATTCGATCGTATCTACGAAGAACTAGGCATGCTCCAAGCCGCCGGACACAACGCGTTCAAGGATAGAAAAGACGCACCGTTGGTTACACAGGTTTATGCCTTTGGCTCCAAGATCACACCCTTGATTGGCAAACCCACCGAAAGTCTGGCGACGATCAAGACTGCCATCGAAGGTATCCAACGCGACTCAACCGGCATTGAAAACGTCATGGAAGCTGTCACGATCGCAGCACGTCGGCATGCCGAATTCCGCAAAATCGATCGAGCCACCGGTAAACCGAAAAAGAACGTGATGATCGTGGTTGTCTCGGACGAAGCCGGCGACGATGTCGAGAAAATTGACCAAGCCGTTCAAGCCTGCACAAAACACCAAATTCCAGTTTACATTATCGGCGTCCCCGCTCCCTTCGGGCGGGCCGAGACGCAAGTCAAATGGGTCGATCCGGATCCACAATTCGATCAGACACCACAATGGGCACTCGTTTCTCAAGGACCGGAAACCGTGTTGCCAGAACGTCTACGTTTAGATTTCACGGGCACATTCGACGACCTCGACATGATCGATTCGGGTTTTGGCCCATTTCACCTGACGCGACTTGCGTATGAAACAGGTGGGATTTATTTCGCGGTGCATCCCAATCGAAACACGAAACGCCGCGTCCGAGTTTGGGAGACCAAAAGCTATGCCGCGTACCTGCAACACTTTTTCGACCCTGAAATCATGCGTCGGTACAAACCCGACTATGTTTCCAATCGGGCGTACCACGCCCGGTTGAAGGAAAACAAAGCTCGGGATGCGTTGGTAAAAGCCGCGATGTTCACGACAACCGGCACGTTGGATTCGCCCCAATTGAGGTTCGAAAAACTCGATGAGGCGAGGTTTGTCACCGCGGTTACACAAGCTCAACAGACGGCAGCGATCATCGAACCAGCGGTTGGCAGGCTGTACGAGATCCTCAAAAGCGGGGAAGAAGACCGCCCCAGCGAGATTTCACTTCGCTGGAAAGCCGGTTTCGATCTCGCGATGGGACGGGCAATTGCCGCCAAAGTGCGAGCCGAGTCGTACAACTCCATGCTGGCCTTGGCCAAGACGAAATTGAAATTTGATCCGCCCAAAGACGCCAACACACCCCAAAACAACACCTGGGTTCTGGTCCCAGCCGACATGGTTGAAACGGGCAGCCAAGACACGAAACTCTTGAACAAAGCCAAGACTTATTTGAACCGTGTCGTGGAAGAACACGACGGCACGCCTTGGGCTATGCTGGCCCAACGTGAATTGGCCACGCCCATTGGCTGGAAATGGCAACAAGCTTACACCGAGCCTCCGCAGCCTCGCGAACCACGACAAGCCAATAATAACAATCAGCCACGGCCTGCTCCACAACCTCGTCAAAACGCCATGCCGAAAACCAAAAGGCCACCGCCCAAACTCTAAGACCAGCATGCAAAAAGCCCGTGACAATCACGGGCTTTTTTTGTTTCTCTTCGATTCACCATCACTCGGCAGAATCAATTCATCATCGCGTCGTCCGCGAATGCATCCATTTTGTCGTAAGGAACAAACAATCGTGAGATGTGTTCCGTAAGACGTGACAAGAAGAAGGCTTCGAATTGCCGCTCAGTCGTTTGGATCACCGGCCGACCGTTTTCTGGGAATGAAAACAGATCCGGTCCCTGTGCAAATGACGTTCGGCCGTCTTTTTGAATATCGTAAACCGTCACCGAATGGTCGGCTTTGCCTTTGAATATCGTGGCCCCTTCATGAATTGAATAAGACCCAATCTCGATCACAACCACCATGTCAGCCTTTACATCTTCTCCCAAAGCCAAGACGTTGTCGCCGTCCCAACCGTATTGATCGAGCCAGTTTTCGATCTTGTTCTGGCCGATCACGTCCACGTCCTTGAGACCGTTGGCAATTTTTGAACTCACGTGCTTAGCAACCGTGTACGTCAATGTATCGGGGCCATAGGCTGAGGCGTCGGAAAGACAAATAACGGCCACGCGCTTGCCTTCGAGCCCTTGGAATTTGGCCGGAATCTGATGGCCTTTGATGACATACAACAGCTGAGCCATTTGGTTGATACAGCCAGTCGTGGTCGTGAGGACAACCATTGGCAAAATTGCCAATAAGACAATTTTGGTAACTAGAGCGGTCGTTCGTTTTGTATTCGTCATCCCTGATCCCGTTGATTTGCAGCGCGTTGAACGCCAAAAAACGATCTATCATTTACAAGCGGCGGGAGACTAGCGAGTTTCAGGCCACGGGACAAGTTCAATTTCTTAGAGACGACAGCGGAGAAACGACAGCATGATCCTTCGGGAAAAGGTTGGCCATTGGGTCCAGCTCACTCTAAATTTGCGGGGAGATTGCGGGGAGATTGTGGGCAACCCCATCAATTCATCAATCTAGCCAAAATGATCTGAAACGACTTGGCATATTGGTTCAAGATGCGAGACGCTAGGTCGTTTAACGATTAGCCGGCAGGCGTCGGCGTGTGGAAGTGCGACTAGACAATCGCTGAAAGTGCCGCACCTTGAGGCGGGGTGAGAAACGAGCGGGGAGAATCGCCGGAGCAGGCCATCAATTACTTGGTTTCCGCCAACCGCCAACCGCCAACCGCCACCATCACTCGTCAAACTCATCCTCAAGCATATCAGCGTCTTTCTCGCCGATCTTGATCCGGCGGATGCCTTGACCTTTCCCAGACTTGGGATCGACATCGATAATCACACCGGAGATTTGCACATTTCCGGTGGCGACATCGAACGGGATGGGTCGAAACGTCAGCGTAGCTTGGAGGACTTTTTCGATTTTCCTGCCAAGAATACTTTCGTGAGGCCCCGTCATTCCCACATCGGAAATAAACGCGGTCCCGCCTGGCAGGACTTGCTCATCCGCCGTCGGAACATGTGTGTGCGTGCCACACACGGCCGTCACTCGCCCATCCAAATGCCGCCCCATCAACTGCTTGTCACTGGTGGCTTCGGCGTGAAAATCACAAAACCGAATTTTGACATGCTCCGGGATTTCTTCCAGAATCTGATTGGCTTTCGTATAGGGGCAATCAACGGGCTTCATGAACACGCGTCCCATCAAACTAAATACGGCCACCTCGCGCCCATTTTCAGCTTTCACGACCGTCCAAGTCTTGCCTGGCGCATCAGCCGGATAATTGGCAGGCTTCACGATGTTATCCTGTTGATCCAAAATCGAGATGATATCTTTCTTGCGATAGATATGATCGCCCAACGTGATGCAATCCACGCCAGCAGCAATCAACTTTCGATAAATCGCCGGCGTGATCCCAGATCCATTTTCGGAATTTTCACCATTGGCAATGACCAAGTCAATTGACTCTTGCCGGCGAAAGCCTGGCACGGCACGCAGCACAATTTCGACACCGGGTTTTCCGACAATGTCACCAATGAATAAGATTCGCACGTAACAGCTTTCAGGTTAACGAGATGGTCTAAATAATGTGGCGAGTACTAGGCACTAGCCAACGCTTTCAACGGACAAACTAGGAGTCAGCCTGCTGGCGAATACTCAAAATTGGAAAACACCAAGGATCAATCAAGCAAGACTCTGAGAATCTCTGGCTTGACCAACACCGAATGCTATCGAGCCAGTTCTGTGAACCTCGACTCGCGAATCACAACGACTTTGACTTCGCCAGGATACGACAAACGCTCTTCGAATGCTCCGGCAATATCGCGACAAATCTTAGCAGCCTTCAAATCGTCAGTGTCCTTCGCAGACGCGATCACGCGGACTTCGCGTCCGGCTTGGACCGCAAACGCCTGACGAACGCCTTTGAATTCTTTGGCGATCGTCTCCAACTCTTCCATCCGTTTGATGTAGCGATCGAGCGATTCTCGACGCGCTCCTGGTCGAGAGGCACTACAAGCATCGGCCGTCGCAACGACGACGGTATAGGGGTACTCGACCAGAATTTCATCGTGGTGCCCCAAGGCTGCGTGCACCACTTCGGGGCCTTCGCCATGTCGTTTGAGCAAATCCGCTCCGATTTTGGGATGCCCGCCTTCCATGTCATGATCGGCGGCCTTGCCGATGTCGTGCAACAAGCCACATCGTTTTGCCAACACCCCGTCGAGCCCCATCATTTCCGCAAGCATCCCAGCGATGAAAGCAACTTCAATGCTGTGCCGCAGCACGTTTTGGCTGTAACTCGTGCGGAAATGCAGACGACCGAGCAAGTCGATGATCGGAGCCTTGAGCCCATGCACGTCGACTTCCTGAGCCGCTTCCATGCCTTTTTTCCGAATCAACCCCTCCATTTCGGCTTGGGTTTCCTTGACCACTTCTTCAATTCGTGAAGGATGGATTCGACCGTCCGCGATCAATTTGTCCATCGAAAGTCGGGCGACTTCTCGGCGTACTGGGTCAAAACCACTCACAATCACCACGCCTGGCGTATCATCGATGATGACATCGATCCCCGTTTCTTTTTCGAAGGCGCGAATATTGCGACCTTCGCGGCCAATGATCCGGCCCTTCATTTCATCGTTGGGAATATCGACGGTACTGGTCGTGTGATCCGACGTATGGCTGGCCGCGAACCGCTGAGTCGTCATCATCAGAATGTCGCGCGACTTGGCCTCGCAAATCTCCTGCATCCGTTTCTCATGATTGAGAATTCGCCCACCGACTTCGTCTTCAAGTTCGTCCTCGAGCAACTTCAGCAGTCGCGTCGTGGCGTCTTCTTTGCTCAGCCCGGTCATCTGGTGCAGCTGTTTTCGCTGTTTGTCCAGGATATCGTTGAGGTCTTGTTCCGTCTGAGAGACTTGAGCGAGCTTGACCTTAAGACGATTCTGTGAAGACTCAATAAACTGCTCTTGCTTCTTCAGGTCCTCAGTTTGCGAATTGAGGCTAGAATCTCGTTTGTCGAGCAGCCGTTCCCGCTGGTGAATCTTTTCACGGGCCTTGCTAAGCTTTCGCTCGGCGTCAGCTTCGCGTTTCAGCTCCATTTCCTTGACCGTCGTCTCCGCGTCTTTGATTTTGCTGTCGGCTTCACGACTGGCTTTTTCGAGGATCAATTCGGACTTGGCTTTCGCCCCGCCACCTACGATCAACGAATAAACGAGAATCGCTCCGGCACCCAAGATTAATCCGCCGCATCCAAAGAGAACCATTTCCATCGGTGTCATCGTTCCTAACATCAACCACCGCTCCTTATATGTCGAGCAACGGCAAGCACACGATTCTGCAAATCGGCCAGCGAAGAAATGTGTTGGTCTCTATTCGAGCAAACTACTCGACGTTACGACTTTGGTCGTCGGAAGGATCCGATGAACGCCGCAGGGGCTTTTTCCGCCTGCGCCTTGATGAGTCGACTCTCCAGGCTTGTTTCTGAAACAAATCCAACAATGAAAAATGAACAGAATTCACCTTTCGAACCCGCCAAGTCAGCCACTGGGCCTCCGACAGATGTTGAACCGAAACAGAAACCCATCCAACCAACGGAATCCAAAATGCAAGTTCGACAACATCACCCCGGTTTTTTCGACCGGAGCTGACGCTGGACAGCTTGCGCACGGCGGGTGAAAGCCGTAAAAAGACGCTCAGGATTATATAAATCAAATCCATGGCTTACCGAGGAAGAATGTGCTGGAACTAAAAGATGTTACCAACGTTTCAATTTTCTAAGCTCACTACCGACTCGCGACCGCCGCTAGGCTTGCGTCACAAGGTCTGCTGTTAAAATTATACTCGTGCCCTCGGACGAGGACATCGACTAATTTGGAAGATACTGGGCATCTTCCGATATAATCGTCTCTATAAGTGTAACAAAACCAGCCAAAAGCACAATCAAGGCTTTTTAAGTTGAGTAACTCCCCTTTGTTTGAATTAGAAACGCATCTCGATTCTGTTTTCCCATTCGAAAAATGGCAGCATGTTCGGTCTTTGGTCGCGGTTTCTGGCGGTCCCGATAGCGTGGCGACACTGCGTGCCATGGTAGAATCGGGGAAACGGTCGCCCACTTGGAACGGATCTCAATTGGTCGTCGGGCATATCAATCACCGAACAAGGGACGGCGAGTCAGACGGGGATGCGAGTTTCGTCGTCGAACTTGCCCAAGAACTCGGCTTGGTATGCCAAATCGCAAGCCGAGACGAACAACTCGATTTGGGTAACTCCGAAGAATCCATGCGAGATTTCCGCTACGAACGTTTGGTCGAAATGGCGGAACAAGTCGGGGCACGATACCTCGTAATGGGGCACAATCGCGATGACCAAGTCGAGACAATTCTGTTTCGAATTTTTCGCGGAACGGGTGTCGCAGGCTTGGCTGGGATCCCACCGCATCGGAGGGTCAATGAATCACTGTCGATCATTCGTCCATTGCTCGGCGCATCACGCCAAGAGATCGAGTGTTTTTTAAAGTCCACCAAGCAAACCTTTCGAACGGATGCGACCAATTCGGACCCCGTT
>JBLINZ010000155.1:0-12155 GCA_047639375.1 Mariniblastus sp.
GTCGTTTTGGGCGGCAGATGCCACCAACGCAGCCGTCACGCGTAAACGGCTGGGGACTCCGAACTGCCCGATGCCAGACAGCCCAACGCCCACATTTGGACTGGTTGTTAAGAAAAGACAGGTTGGATGCCTGTCCGACCGAAGAATCGTGAACAAAAACGCGCGAAACCAGATTTCGAGAGGCATTTCCAATTGTCTACCGGTTTGATTACCGATATATTCACGATCTCAGTGAGAGCCGTGTTGGCTTTCCAGTTTTACTTTAATGATCACACTCGGTGCTGTTCCTGGTTTAAGGTCAGTTCAAGGCGACAAGCGTTGCCGATACAGCCGGACGTGAAGGAGAGAATTCATGGCGAATGCGCTAGTTCAAGACCTCATCGATGCGGGCGTTCACTTTGGCCACCGTGCCAGTCGTTGGAACCCGAAAATGGCTCCGTACATTTACGGACGCAAAAATCAAATCCATATCATGGACATCCGCGAAACCGTTCGTGGACTCCTTCGTGCCAAAAAGTACGTTTCTCAAGTGGCTTCAGGCGGCAGCCTTATCCTTTTCGTTGGCACCAAGCGTCAGGCTTCGGCCGCTGTTCAGCGTGAAGCTGAGCGATGCGGAATGCCTTTCGTAAGCGAGCGATGGTTGGGCGGCGCGTTGACTAACTTCCGCACCATTCGCAGCCGAATGGGACGCTTGGAAGAACTTGAAGAAATCCGCAGCAGCGATAAACTTGCCGGTTACTCGAAAAAAGCCCAGTCTTCGCTTAACCGAGAGTACCGCAAGATCCACCGCAACTTGAACGGCATGCGGACCATGAACCGCAAGCCTGAGTGCCTGATCATCGTAGATCCGAACAAGGAAAAGAACGCAGTTCTTGAAGCACGTCATTTGGGAATTACGACGGTTTCATTGATCGATACGAACTGCAACCCAGACTTGATCGATCTTCCTATCCCAGGCAACGACGACGGCATCCGTTCGATCGAATTGATCATGAGCCACATGGCAGACGCCGTGCTTGCCGGCCGCAAGAGCATCATTGCAAAAAATGAAGGTGCCGATAAAGCCGCTGCTGCACCTGCGCCTCCAGAAGCCAAGGAAGCTGAAGCTAAAACCGAAGCTCCTGCCTAGTCTTGCTGGACGTCCAACCCAGTCAGTGAACAATCGAGCGTGAAAGTTGTCTAAACGCTGCTTTCCGCTTTTTTTCATTCGCCAGAATTCAATTTGAGTTTCGCCAGTCTGCGGATTTTTGCGAGGACTGATCGCGAATGATCAATATCCATAACTCGTCACTGGGAGCGAGCATCTTTCCCAGCGTAGAGCGGGTGCCTGCACTCGTTCGAACTGACCGACCATTTTGAAAGTAGATTGAGGAAAAGTAATGAGCGTAACCATTTCAGCCAAAGACGTTAGCGAACTAAGAAAATCTACTGGCGCCGGGATGATGGATTGCAAGGAAGCTCTCAAGGAATCCGGTGGAGATCTCGAAGGAGCGTTGGACTACCTACGCAAAAAGGGACAAAAAGTCGCCGCTAAACGGGCTGATCGTGACGCCAACGAAGGTGTCGTGGTCGCGATGAAAAACGAAGCTGGCGACATCGGAATCATCATGGCCTTGAGCTGTGAGACTGACTTCGTTGCGAAGAACGATAACTTCATCGAGCTCGCCAACAACATCGCAAAATTGGTTTTGGAAAAACTTCCAGAAACCAAAGACGAGTTGTTGGCCTTGGAATTCGACGGTGCTTCGATTGCTGAGAAACTGATCGAGCAAACCGGAAAAATCGGTGAGAAAATCGAAGTTTCCGAATACGCAAAGCTATCCGGCGAGAACATCTCGACTTACATCCATGCAGGCAGCAAAATTGGTGTCGCCGTCTCTCACAAGGGCGGAACCGCTGATGAGTCAGCTCAGTTCTTCCGAGGTGTTGCGATGCATATCGCAGCGATGAATCCATCGATACTTCACCCCAGCGAATTTGACGCCGAATTGGTGGCCAAGGAAACTGAGTCGTTGATCGGCCAGATCACGATTGAAAACGAAGATCGCAAACGACTGGGCAAGCCACTTAAGAACGTGCCTAAGTACGCCAGCAAGCTTCAATTGACTCCTGAAGTCATGGCTCAAGCCGAAGCCGACATCAAGGCCGAATTGGCCGCTGAAGGCAAGCCTGAAAAAATCTGGGACAAAATTGTACCTGGAAAACTTGACCGTTTCGTCGCAGACAACACGCTGTTCGACCAAGATCGATGCCTGCTTAGCCAGTTCTTCGCCTTAGATGACAGCAAGACCGTTGAAGCCGCCGTAAAAGCCTTCCACGATGACGCTGAAATTCTTGAGTTCAAGCGACTCGCAGTCGGCTAGTCCGGCTTACAATTGAAACCCATCGGCAGCTTAGGCTGCCACGGATTTGGCCCTGCTTGTGCGGGGCTTTTTTTGTACTCTAATTCTCTGTCGAACCGTCTCGCACAACTTCGAAAGTTACCATGGCAACCGCAAAATACAAACGAATCATCCTCAAACTATCAGGCGAAAGCTTTAGCCCCTCCGGTGAACGTGGCATTAGCATGGAAGAAGTAGTACACATTTCCAAGCAAGTCCACGAGGCTCAACAATTGGGATGTGAAATTGCCGTGGTGATCGGAGGCGGCAACATCCTCCGCGGCAGCCAGTTCACCGCTCAAAACCAAGTGGTTCATGAGGCGACCGCACACTACATGGGCATGATGGCGACCATCATCAATGGACTTGCCCTTCAAGACGCCTTGGAATCGGTAGGTTGTGAAACCCGATTGATGAGTGCGATCAAAATGGACGGAGTCTGCGAGCCCTACATCCGTCGTCGCGCTCACCGACATCTTCAAAAAGGCAGAATCGTGATCCTGGGAGCCGGCACCGGCGGTCCATTCGTGACCACCGACACTGCTGCCGCACTCCGGAGCATGGAACTAGAAGCCGATATCTTGATGAAAGCCACGCGAGTTGACGGTATTTACAGCGAAGATCCAGAGAAAAACCCCCATGCCGTGATGTACTCGGAGCTAGACTTCCAAACCTGCGTCGAGAAAAACCTCCGCGTCATGGACTCAACCGCCATCTCCCATTGCATGGAACATGATATGCCATTGATGGTGTTCAATTTTCGTAAAGACGGTAATATCGTGAAAGCAGTCACCGGAGAAAAGGTTGGAACGCTTGTCACGAACAAATCAAACTCCTAACCTAGTAGGGAGTACGAGACGGCAGTCACGTTTCTAGGTCGCATCTAGCAGATAGGAAAAAAGCTGCTTACCCATGACTCGACCATAGAATGTGCTCACAAGACCTCCTGACTTATTGCCAATCGACTTGCAAGTCGCGCGGCTGAATCACCAGTTTTAACTGAATCAACAGATCAGAATATCGATCGGAGAATTAACATGCCAGCTCAAGCAATTATCGAAGACTCAAAACAACGGATGGACAAAGCCATCGAGGTGCTCAAAAAAAGCCTTAGCGGTATTCGGACTGGACGAGCGAACCCTGGCCTCGTCGACTCCCTACGCGTCGACGTATATGGCTCGCCGACACCGATCAAACAAGTCGCTCAAGTCGGCGCTCCTGAGCCAACTCAAATTGTGATCCGGCCCTACGATGTTGGGATCATCAAAGAAATCGAGAAAACTATCGTCACAAGTGATCTCGGTTTCAACCCCCAAAACGATGGCCGAGTAATCCGAATCAACATCCCACCACTCTCGACCGACGTGCGGAAGAAAATGGTCAACCGGATCAAGGACCTAACGGAAGAAGCGAAAATCTCGATTCGAAACGTTCGCCGTGATGGCAACAAAGCTGCTGAGCAAGCCGAAAAAGACAAGACGCTTTCCGAAGATCAGCGCGACGATACCAAGGATCAAATCCAAGAGCTCACTAACAAGTTCGAAGCCCAGGCTGCAGAAATCGCCAAAACTCGCGAAACAGAAGTCATGGACGATTGATTTTTTCGATCCATCCAATGACCATTGATTAAAAGCCGAACTCGCAAGAGTTCGGCTTTTTTTGTCATGCCCAAGCGAGCCGACGCCTTCCATATGCGCAACATGCCCACCCCACGGTGACTTGCTAGCCCCACACGCTTGCCCTAGCCTGCCCGTAGTTCTGGCGTGAGTTTTTTAAGAACCAACAGCGAATTTGCGAGACTCTGACGGTCAGTGCGGCGATGCCACTTACCCAACCCCTAGCGGTTGATTTCATTCTATTGAATCAAACGCAATTGCCTGTCCGATGGAACATGATGCGTATGATCATTTTTCGCCCAAATGTAGCCTGAACGGCCACCTGGGCAACTTCACTGGAGCGACCCATGCGAATTTGCAAACTAGCCATGACCCGAACAATTACTGTGTTTTTGGCTTTTGCCTGCACCGCCGTGACAGCAGGTCTGCTTACCGACTCTGCTGACGCCCAAACCCAGTCGAGGTACAGACTCGTTCCATCACAGCGCAAATCGGCACAACCTGAGCAAGAAAACACCCGCGTTCAAGCCGCAGCGACCAGAGCTTCTACTGATTCGATAATCAAAGATTCGATCGCAATTTCGGCCTCGGAAAACACGCACGTTCCCAAAGTCGATCCGGACATATTCGCCTCGATCGCTACCCCCAAACAAGCCGACACGACCAGCTTTCACCCGATCGAAAGCGTTAACCCAAATGTCAAACCCGCGTCGTACGTTGACAACGCAGCTATCCAAACAGATGAGTTCAGCATTTATGCGACCCGGCGTCCCACCGCTCCGATCTTCGATCCCGCCTATGGCCATGGCGTGATTTCACTGGGTGGATTCACCGAGTTCCGCGGCGCTTCCCCAGCGAAACCGTTCTTTTACCAGCCTCTTTTTGGTCAACCTGAAGAAAGCTGTGACGAATGGGCTTGCTTCTGCAAAAGCAGAAATCTGGTTTACGATTGCGGCTGCTCGTGCGGGTCTTTGAAGGCTAATCCAGGCCACCTTGGCATCAAATGGCTACGTAGCAATCAGCCCTGTGAAGCGACCTCATGCCCCGGCGATTGCAGTAGCTGCCGAAGCGGACGCAAGCAATTCATTCCGCGCAAAGCCACTTCCGATTGTGGATGCGAGGGAAACTGCGATGGCAGTTGCGAAACCCGCAAAAAAGTCGGACTGTTCAGCCGCTAGACCTTACATGCGATTGTGAACCGGACCCAACAGCGTCAAAGCTGTCATTGAGTCTTTACCGAGACTCAATGACAGGGCCGAAGGGATCGTCAATACTCAGGCAGCAAAGCAAGAGACAGAATTACAGAATGAACAGAATTTCATCAGCTTGTTGAAGCGAGGAATTCCGTTTCTTACGAATCGGCGTAAGTGCACAATTCGTATCTAACCTGTCCCCAGAAGCGATACTGCCGTCGGAGGCAGCCTTGGGCGGAAACCCTCCAGGCCGTTATCGCAGCCAAACCCTCATCAGGGGTTCTTCGCATAATCCTGCGAAAACCTCCCATTGGGAGGTTGGCGTGCTAGTATTAACTTTCAACGCTTGCAAGCAGATTCAAGTCCCAGATTTCATTCTGTAAATTCTGTTCATTCTGCCAGAAAATGATCTGCGTTTGCTTTCTTCGTCGAGCTGAGCCCCTCCAGCACTCAGGCAAGACTAGCTTAACCGCGCTTCTTTTCAAGCAACGCCATCATCAAGAACGCCATCAGAGCACGCAGCTCATCAACGGGATCGCAGTCGACCAATTTATCGATCTGGTACTTCGTTTCAAACAACGCCGGCTGCTTGGTCATCCGTAATTTCGCTTCGCCGTCGACCGACTTGAGCAGGTACTTGGGGTGGAACAAAAACGACGTCAGCATCCCGATCACTGGCACTTCGCCGAGCATCGAGTCAAACACTTTCGCCATTGGGTTTTCTTCTTGGATTGCAGAGATGTGCACATCATTTTCGTCGAGCACATCATAATGCGCTTTCCAGATCGACTTCATGCCCTTCCGCCGAACCGCCCCAAATGACTCACCGCTGGAATCAAAAAAGTGATAACAGGCGGACCAATCGATAATCCGATCTGCCTTGATTTCACACAGCATCGACTGCTTGGACTTATCTTGAAAAACATTCACTGCCTCTTTGAGCTTGAACATTTTCTGCTGAACAAAGCAGACTGATTCGTCGTTAGCGTCCGTGACATTAATCTGGTTGGAGAGCGAGAAAATGGTGAAATTCATCGTCAGCGGATACTGCATCGAAACTCCGGAAATTGTTTTGCGAGAAAGTGAAATTGCATTTCAGCCGACTCAAGCCTGTCGTCACGACGATCACTCGGCAACCGAATTAGAATATAGCATTCAGCCAAGCTCCAAGCCAATGCATTAACGCATGCAATCGATAGACCCATCGTTGGTCAGCACGAAAGGCCCGGCTCGTGACAAGGCTGGTTGATCGAAGAGCGGGCTAGCCTTCTCGCCTGTCGTTGCGAAGCAAACTCGCATCAGCATTTCAATGGAAGATTCCGACAGACAGGAAGCCTATCCCACCATCACTCGCCGCGAAGCAACGATCCGGCTGACACAAATCACTAGGCACCCGCGGTGTCGAGATAGGGATCTTGCCCCATTTCCCGTTGCATTTCTTGCCTAATTTTTTCTTGGTGCAACAGCATTTTGCGACCCTTGAAATGCCGCTGCTCGATGTTCGATTGAGCGGTACGAAACAGGTTGGCGAACCGCGCGAGCAGCTTGGCGGGTTGAGCTTGATGCCCAAGCAGCCGCTCGGCTTTTTCAGGTCCCAAACCAAGCTTGAGAATTTCGTCCTCGAGCGACATGAATTGTCGAAACGTGCCAGGATCTCCTTGGCGACCACATCGCCCGATTAACTGTCGGTCGATTCGAGCCGACTCATGAACTTCGGTGCAGATCACATGCAACCCACCCAAATCCAAGGAAGGACCCGAGACTTTGATATCTGTCCCGCGTCCGGCCATGTTGGTCGCCACCGTGACTCGGCTAACTTGCCCCGCCCCCGCTACAATCTGGGCTTCGCGTGCCAAATTCCTGGCGTTCAAAACATCATGAGGGACGTTTCGTTTCGCCAGAATTTGAGCGAGCATTTCAGATTTGTCGATCGATCGCGTACCCACCAACACAGGTCGGCCCGTTCGATAGATACCTTCGATTTCATCTGCGATCGCATTCCATTTTTGCGACTCTGAGCCAAACACAAGATCCGGCCATTGAATTCGCTTCGGAGGCTTGTTCGTCGGCACGTCCACCACACGTACGCTGTAGATTTTTCGAAGTTCACTGGCAGAATTCGCTGCCGTACCGGTCATTCCTGACAGCCGATCATACCGCAAAAAGAGATCCTGGATTGTAATCCGGGCTGCTTCCCCCGTTTCAACACTAACCTCAAGACCCTCTCGGGCTTCGATCGCCTGATGTAGGCCCGCCCTCCACTTCCTGCCCTCGGCGAGCCGCCCGGTAAACTCATCGACGATCACAATCTCGCCATCGCGAATCACATACTGCCGATCACGTACATAGTTCTGCTCAACGAAGATCGCCTGTTCCAGCTGTTCGTAAATATCCATCAGGGGAGTTTCGAGAAGCAATTCCGGCTGTGGGAGCTTGCGAGCGAGGCGTCGCCCGTCGGCGTTTAGGGAGACCTTTCGAGACTTAGGATCAACCGTGTAATGCGACTCCGTTTGAAACTGTTCGTTGACCCCAAACGACCATTGATACAACGCGACTTTGGCTTGGGCGACTTCGTCCGGCATACTACTGACGATTAACGGCGTCCGGGCTTCGTCGATCAGAATACTATCAGCCTCATCGACGAGCATGTAATTAAGATCACGCTGAACGGCGTGACTGGATTCGCTATTGCCTGGCTGTCCCACCATCGACGCAACGAATCCCGCATGCCCCAATTCCATCCGCCGCCGAAACAATCGATCCCGTAAAAAATCGAACCCGATTTCCTTGGCCGTTGAATACGTGACATCGCACGCATAGCTCTTTTGACGATCGGCTCTCGAGGTGTCGCTTTGCACGACTCCCACGCTCAGCCCCAGCGATTCGTAGACCGGTTGCATCAACTCCGCATCACGACAAGCTAAGTAGTCGTTGGCGGTTGCAAGATGGGCGCCTTTTCCAGTCAATGCGGCAAGATACATTGGCAGCGTCGCCGCCAACGTCTTGCCCTCTCCGGTTTGCATGACTGCAATGCTGCCATAGTGCATCGAGACCCCGCCCAACAATTGGACCGGATAATGGCGCAGCCCGATCGTGCGGCGGCCAGCCTCTCGAACCAACGCAAACGCTGGCACGATTAAGTCATCAAGCGGCTTGCCAGCGAGCGCGTCATACTTGAGGGCGAGGCTTCGTTTTCGGAGCTCACTCGAATCAAGCTTCTCGAGAGTCGCCGCGCGACCTTCGATTCGCGAAACGACCCCACGCCAACGATTCATTGACGCTTGATCTATCGTTTTAAGAATCCCGGATATCAGAAACACTTCGTCGCCACCCGATCATGCCAAACCAGACTTTGCGTAATCTTAATCGCCGCTAATCACGACGTGTGAGGACCGACTACCGAAACCGATCCGAATTCATTTCGCGTGCATGCCATCCCACTTGCTCTGGCGTTGACGCGGTCGATTGCGCGTAAACATTTTGCGAATTCATATTGGGATTCACCAAAACCGCCTGCCCTTGATAGCCCGGAGCCTGGCCGCTGTACATCATGACTTGGCCGGAGTATCCAGGTTGGGCGTAGTAGCCATTCTGAGCGACGTAGGTTTGCTGAGCCGGAACGCTATAGTTGGCTGGGTTTCGATAGGTCGGTTGAAGCAGAGCGACGTTTCCTGTCGGAAAATTTCTCGCCGGAGCCCGCACAGCAGACGCATCCGTCACGGCTAAACGCGTTGCATCCTGACGCTCATCGAACGGCGTGGTTTGATAGTTTTGGGAATTGGTAAACGAAACGCCTGAGCCCGGCAAGGCAGCGAAACGCTGAGGTTGACCATTGAGATTGACTTGACCACCAGGACGAGCCTGAGTTTCAACGAATTTCGTCTGCGGCGACAACACCGACGATGGCTGGCCTTGCCCACCGCTCCCGTTCGATAAATTCGTGTCCGTTGCTCGCCAGCCGGCTTGGCTTGCAGGCGTTGGCGCACTCTGATTTGTATTCAAGGTCCGATTGGTCGGAGCTGCCTGATTTGGCGTGTAATAAGGCTGATTGCTAGCAACCGACGACGGGATATTCAAACTATACGTCGGTGGTGGTGCAAGCGTTGAATTTCCAGCAAACCATCCCCCATACGGATTATTGCAGCGACTCTGGCATCCGGCAGACAGCAAAATGACGCAGGCTACAAGTAGACACGGTTGAATTCGAGACATCGCGACTTCCTTTTCAAGCCCGCTAACTTCTAAATATTACTATTAAAGTCTAAAGATCTTCACGCTTGCAGTTTTTGGGCGGCGTACGTTAGCAACTTTGCCTCCCAACACAAGGCCAATCAAACAACAGCAATGGCAACCCGAACTTGTCAGGGCTTGCTGATTTAATGAGCCGAAGGCGTACAGGGTCACCCGACGCGTCAGCTTTGAAGTTGCACACTTTTGTGCAGAAGCCGATTTTCTCGAAAGCCTTGGACGGTACCGTTCACCGGGTTTTAGTTGGTTAATCGTCTCGGTTTTTTAGATCGCCGTTTGTTACGAAGCAAGTTGCCGTGACTTGCTGCCACTAGTCCAATGACGCGATGACTTCGCCGGATAACACGAAAGATGCTGGAGTGGACGGCAGGCTGCTAGATATTTAAACACAAATGAACGCGGATATCGTCGCGATCGCACCATCTGCGATTCATTCCTACACCGCATGGCCCGTGAAAAGTCCCCCGTACACAGAACCTCCCACCACGGCGAAACAATTTTGAGGCGGTTTCCTGCAGACTCATGCCAGCAGATTTTACAGAATGTCGCTCCAACCCAGCCAAATAGTGCAACTTAAAAACGCGTAAGCATGGACGAACCACCCTTGAAGGCAAGCCAGCATCGAGGGCTGCATTCGGGCTACCAGCGCTACCGCATTCGGGCTACCAGCGCTACCGCTTAAACGCGATTCACCTGCCAATGAATCAACAAGCCTTTTCTTATCGCGTTACCAAAAACGCCTTCCGTTCGATCGGCTTGAAAAAGTCACGGCCGCGTCGGGACCATCAACCTTCGCATTTTGTTGAGTTGATTACCGTCCGCGGATACCGATTCCAAGAGCCAGCAAATTCTCATTGCTTTTTTGAACAATCAATTGGCAAACCGATTCAAAATCCGTCAAACTGGCTCACTCAACCATCCACTAACACCGTTTTCTAGGCCACCCATGATTCGCTTGCGACCAGGATCTGCTTTCGCTTGCCAACTGGCAGCATTCGCCTTTGCCATCCTTTTTCTAAACCCCACTCACGGCTACACGCAACAACGAGCCGCGGACTTGGTATTGATGGGAGGCAATATCTACACCGTCGACAAATCCCAACCAACCGCCGAAGCGATCGCGATCTACAAAGGCCGTATTACGGCAGTTGGATCGAATGATTTCATTAGGAACTTCGTGGGTAACGAGACGCGAATCGTCGACCTTGACGGCAAGTTCGCAATGCCTGGCTTTATCGAAGGCCACGCTCATTTCGTGGGACTGGGCGAATCCATGATGATGCTGAATTTGCATTCGGCGAAATCCTGGGATGACGTCGTCAAGCAAGTCGAAGAAGCCGCTCAGACCATTCCGCCGGGTCAATGGATCGTGGGACGCGGGTGGCATCAATCCAAATGGGACAAAGCCCCAACGCCGAATGTTGATGGCTATCCTACGGACGCAGCAATGAACAAAATCTCGCCAGACCACCCCGTGCTACTGACGCATGCCAGTGGGCATATGAGTTTTGCCAATGGATACGCGATGCGATTGGCGGGCGTCAACAACCAGACTAACAACCCCCAAGGGGGAGAGATCGTCAAAGATGAATCCGGCAAACCCGTCGGCGTATTTCGCGAAACCGCCCAAGGGCTGATCTACCGTGTCAAAGCCCGAGCTGACGCCAAACGCTCGGTTACTGAACGATTGGCTTACTCCCAACGAGCCGTTGAACTAGCGTCGGAAGAATGCTTACGAAACGGCATCACAAGCTTTCAAGACGCTGGCTCGAGCCTCGAAACCGTTGATTCCTTACGGCGTTTCGCGGACAGCGGCAAGCTCGGCGTCCGATTGTGGGTGATGATCCGAGACAGCAATCAACGCATGGAAGGACGCTTAGCAAACTACAAAATGATCGGCTACGCCAACGAGTTCCTGACCGTCCGAGCTCTCAAGCGATCCATCGACGGAGCGCTAGGCGCCCACGGTGCGTGGCTGATCAGCCCTTACGAAGACATGCCAACCAGCTCCGGCCTCAACACAGCGTCAATCGAATCAGTGACGAGAACCGCAGAACTAGGAATCGAAAACGATTTCCAAGTCTGCGTGCATGCGATCGGCGATCGTGCCAATCGAGAAGTCCTCGACATTTATGAAAAACTGTTCGATGCCAACCCTTCGAACTTACCTCGTCGCTGGCGGATCGAACACGCCCAACACCTTCACCCCGATGACATCCCCAGATTTGGTCAGCTTGGCGTAATCGCGTCGATGCAAGCCGTGCACTGCACGTCAGACGCGATCTTTGTCCCCAAGCGACTGGGAATGCGGCGCAGCAAGGAAGGCGCGTACGTCTGGAAATCGCTGATGAAGTCCGGCGCGATCGTCACCAACGGAACGGACGCGCCCGTCGAAAACGTGAACCCCCTCGCTTCATTCTACGCCAGCGTCTCGAGGCGATTGTCCGACAAGGTGACGTTCTTCCCGGAAGAAGCGATCACACGAGAAGAAGCCATCCGCTCATACACCATCGACTGTGCCTACTCAGCGTTTGAAGAGTCCTCCAAAGGCTCGTTGGTCGCAGGCAAACTTGCCGACATCGTCGTGCTTTCCAATGACTTACTCACCTGCCCAGAAGAAAACATCAAGCAAACAAAGGTCATCATGACGATTGTTGACGGAAAAATCGCTTACCAGAATCCAGAAAAGTAAAACCGGATCCAAGCGAGTGGGTTGG
>JBLINZ010000156.1:0-12069 GCA_047639375.1 Mariniblastus sp.
ATGTCACCGTAACCTAATGAAGTAAACGTCACCATGGAGAAGTAAAACGCTTCCTCGAACGTGACGAGGTTGTCGATGTTGGGAATGAACTGATAAGCAACGGCCCACAGAGAGACTTCTGCCACGTGCAGCAAGGCCACGGTGATGGTCGCCACGCAGAGCGTCCAGAGGATGGTTCCTTGGCTGTGATTGGATTTGTCTTGTTCTGACTGTGGCGATTCAGCTTGGCCAGATGTGGCGTACTTTCGTTGCAAGTGTTGAATCCACAAGACCGTTCCGATTGAATGAATCAAGACAGTCGCGGCGGTGAGTCCAATGCCGATAAAGACGATCAATGGCATGAGTGGTGATCTCGACGGGTAAGATGAGACGTGGGGGGTGCGGCCAAGGTCGGGATACTCGTTCTAAATCTCGTTTTGTTGCGGAACCCGTAGCGCGACGTGTTTTTAGAATTCACTTGGAAACGCGGCTGCAGCCGACTCAACGGTTGGGCTTGCTGACGAGGTTTCCCATCCGCCCCCCAGTGCTTTGTAAGTTTTGATCAGAGCCAAAGCGATGGAGGCTCGCGTGTCTACAAGTTGGTCTTGAGAGACAACTAAGTTCGCCTGGACGACAAACACACGTCCAAAGTCACTCTTGCCTTCTGTAAATGACACGAGTGCAAGCTTGACTGATTCTTTGTTCGCTTTCGTCGTTTGAAGATTAAATTGATACTGTTCCTGCTTCTTGACGAATTCGATCAAGCCGTCTTCGACTTCGCGTTGGGCGTTCAAGACGGTGTTCTCGAAATCGGCCTGGATCTGTTGGAATCGCGATTCTTCCACGAGAATGGCTTCTTTGAGTCGGCCGTAATTCAGAATGTTCCAGCTGAAACCTGGAGCGATTGTGCCGTTGTAGCTGGCTGATTCAAACACGTTGCTCAGCCGCGTCGCGTCCCAGCCCAGCGTTCCACTCACGGCAAGTGTGGGGTACAACGCGGCTTCGGAGATTCCGATTTGCTCGAATTGAGCCGCCATGTTTCGTTCGGCTGCCATGATATCGGGACGACGAAGCAGTAGGCTCGCCGGAATCCCGACGGCAGCTTGAGCTGGGACGAAGGGGATGGTTCCGCGTGCTTCCGCTAAAAACGGCACCCCGCTAGGTGGTACACCGATCAGAATCGAAAGTGCGTTCAACGATTGCCTCCGGGCAAGCTCAAACTGGGGAACCAGCGATTTCGTGGTGGCCAAGTTGGACTCGGCTTGGAGGACGTCAAGTTTGTCGGTACGGCCTTGATCGAATCGTTTTTGGGCGATGTCTAAACTGCCTTCTTGAATGGTCACATTCTCTTGAGCCAAGGCAATTCTTTCATCGAACGCTCGAATTTGAATGTAGAGCGAGGCAACATCGCCAATCAGCGTGACCATCGCAAAGTTGTAATCGTGAACTTGAGCCTCGAGTTGGGCATCAGCAGCAACGATGCTACGGCCAATTCGGCCCCATAGGTCGACTTCCCAAGATGCGTCGAATCCGATGGAAAGGTCGTTAACCGTCAGGGGGGCACCGGGGAATGCGGCGCCTGAGTTACGGCTGATTTGGGTATGGGACGCGGCGGCGGTAGCCTTTTGAGACTGCGGAAACAGGTTGGCGGATGCAATGTTCCGTTGATGCCGGGCTTCTTTGATCCGATAGCTGGCCGCCTTGAGGCTAAGATTCTCTTGCTTCAGTTGATCGATCAAACTGTTCAAATCCGGATCATTGAAAACCTTCCACCATTCCGCATTCGCGTCTTGGGACATGTCGATAATTAGGGAACCGGGGCGATTGTGGTCGATGTACGAGTCGGCAACTGCCGCAGACGGCTGCGAGTAATTGGGGCCGACGCGTTTCCCGTTGTTTAACCAAGCGTTTGTGTGCTGACATCCCGTCGACATGGACATGGCAATCGCCAAGACCAATGAGGCGGCAATTTTATCGATTATTTTGTGGTGGAAAGTCATCTTGAAATTGGGTGTGGATAGGTGTCGAACTACAATGCCTGTCGGTGCTTTTGATAGAAACACGAATATCCTCAAATTCGGCATATCTTGATCTGGCCCCGAGTTCAATTGATGCAGGACCTACGACCCAGAGAAGCAGCAACGATCGCTTGATCCAGAACGGCTACGCAGTCGGCAAACTTTTACATTTGGCAAATCATGAACGAATCACAACGACAAAACGGTCAGCTTTTTGGGTGCTCCGCAATTGCAACGGGGCTGTTACTCGGGCTTACGATTCTTTTTGTCGGATGTAGCCCTGAGGAAGAACCACGCCCGCCCCAACCACGCCCGGTGAACGTGGCGATTCTTACGCTCTCTGCGCCCCCCAAGAGCGACCTCGTGACGGCCTCGGTGGCCGCCTGGAAAACCGAAGAAGTCATCGTGGAAGTTGCTGGTCAAATCGAGATGATCAAAGAACCCAACACGATGGTCAAAACGCCTTTTCCCGAAGCCGACCTAGGCGATGAAAAAGCGGAAGATGACAACACCGTCCCGGAAATAGTCGAACGTGTGGCCCAAGTCCTAGACCGGGAAAGCGATGGGGAACCGAGTCAAGGCACGTTGATCGCGGTGATCGACCCTGAGCGATATAAATTAAAAGTTGAGATCGCAGATGCGGATGTGAAGCGGGCAAACCAAGCTGTGGATTTAGTCGACGAAGAGATTGACGAATCTATTCCCGCTCAAATACGATCAGCCGAAGTCGAAAAAAGACTCGCGATCATCGAGCGTGACCGAAGCCAAACGCTGTTCAACCAAAAGGCAGGCGCCAAGGCCGATGTAAATCGTGACGAAGCGCGAGTCGATAGTTCAATTGCGGCGATTGATCAATTGAAGTCGGCTTTGCAAGCCAAGCAATTGGAAAAAGAATCCAAAATACTTCAGCGATTGCAAAGTAAGCAAAGTCTTCAAGACGCCTATCGTGAACTCAAAAACTGTATGCTTTTCGCGTCCCTTGATGGTCAGATTTCCGAGATTCACGTGGCTCGAGGAGCGGTCGTAACTGCTGGGCAATCCATTGCGACAATTAATTTGATGAATCCGATTATGGTTGAATTGGAAGTGTCTGCTAAGGAATCACGGCGTTTACGCCATAGCCAAACATTGCCAATTTCGATCGAAGGAATTGAGGCCCCACAAAATGGGTTTTTGTATCTGATGGATCCCGTTGCCGATTCATTAACACGAACGTTCACGGTAACTTTCTTGATGCTCAACAAAGAGATTGAAGATCAGCTTATTGATGGCGTGGCAACAACCAAACGATTGTGGAGGCTCGACGTTCCCTTTGTTCCTGGGGCCATTGCCGGGAAAACGTATGTCAATCAAGAAGCCATCTTGAAGGACGACGAAGGAGATTATCTATGGCGATCAAACAACGTGAATGTTTCCGATCCATTGCCCGCCGATCGACTGATCGATGTTTCAAAAATGAGAGTCAACGTGGTTCCCGGTGAGATGTTGTCGTTTCAGGGTAATTGGATGTTTCAAGAAGTTGAAATCACCGACAAATCGTTTGATCCAGCTAAAAACCTTGTGGCCGGGCCCTTAGAAGTCCAAGATGGCGAGCCCGATGCATGGAATGGGAAGCATGTCGCCATTGGGAGTCGGCAGTGGATGCTCCGCCCGGGCGACTTGGTCAAAATTGACTTTTCCAATCGCAATGCCCAGGAAGGGTATTTTGTTCCCATGAATGCAATCTTGTTTGAAGATGGCAAGAAGTACTTGCACTTGATCAAAGTAAAAGATGAAGATGGAAATGAATCAGAGCCTGATCAGGTTGAGCGAGTGGAAGTCGAAATTCCCAATGATGAGGCCGAGCAGAAAGACGATAAGATTGTGACCTCGTCGAGGATACGAATTGTGCCTGTCGACAAGTCGATTTCCCTTGAGAGTCGAATGTACGTTACGGAGGGAACTCATTACTTGAATGATGACGAGCCCGTGATTGCTGTCGCCTCACCAGGGGGAAACCAATGAACCTCGCCGAATTTTCGATGCGATACCGGCCCGTTGTCTTGACGTTAATTACGCTGTTGACGGTTTGGGGAGTCCTGACTTACTTGGGTATGCCTCGTCGGGAAGATCCAGAATTTACGATTCGAACGTGTGTTGTTTCGACTCGCTGGCCTGGGACTCCCACGGTTAAAGTTGAAGAGCTCGTGACCGATAAGTTGGAAGAGGCCCTGGAAGGATTGGAAGAAGTCGACAAGCTCGAGTCTACCACGATCAACGGACTCTCAACCATCAACGTCGATCTGACGGATGATGTACCCGTCGCGGATATTCAGAATGTTTGGGACAAGGTTCGCGCTAAAGTGGACTTGGTTCAAATGCCAGCCACCGGTATTCGTCCAATTGTTAATGATAGTTTTGGTGATACGTCAGTGATGTTATTGGCGATCTACCAAAAGCCGATGCCCAACCTCGACAAGCGAATCGTGTACTCACCGCGACAACTGGAGTTGTTTGCGGATCAAGTCAAAGATGCGTTTCGTTTATTGCCGGGAGTGGCCGAGGTTAAAAAGTATGGAGTCAACGAGGAAGCGATCTATATTGAATCAGATCTGGGAACGTGGTCACAAATTGAACTCACGGCTGGAGCCTTGCGTCGGTTGGTCGAAGAGCGCAATATCGTATCGCCCGGTGGAAGCATCGATACTGAGGCTGGCAAGTTTAATGTCAAACCGGGAGGCGAATTTGACACATTGAGTCAAATCGAATCGATTACTGTGGGTTCGGTCGTTACTGGTAACTCAGTTAAACCCGTGCTACTGAAGGAGGCTGGGTTGTCAGTGGTTCGAGGCTATCAAGACCCGCCGAAGGAGTTGGCTCGGTTTTCAAATTCAGAGGGATCGTATCCTGCTGTGATGTTGGGCGTCACGATGAAGTCTGGCTCCAATATCGTCACCGTCTGTGAAACTTGCATGGCTCGTTATCGGAAACTGGCCGACGTCGAACAAGTGTTACCCAAAGACCTTGGCGTGGCGGAGGTGTCGATGCAGTCGGATAACGTGACTGCAAAAATCAACGATGTAATCAGTAACGTGATCTCGGCGATTGTAATTGTCGTGATTGTGGTCTTTTTGTTCGTAGGTTTTCGAACGTCCATGGTGATGGCGGCGAATATTCCGATCGTGGTGATGTCATCCATCGCGGTGATCGCATGGTTTGGTGTTGAGTTGGAGCAAATTTCACTGGCGTCGATCATCATTGCTTTGGGGCTGTTGGTTGACAATGCCGTTCAAGTTTGCGATCAAACGCGCGTTAACATGGTGGCAGGGTTGAAGCCGCGCGAGGCCGCGGTCGAGGCCGCCAAGACGTTGATGGTCCCCATGTTGATCGGTACGCTCACGACGGTCGCTGCTTTTTTCCCGATGTTGTTTTCGCTCAAAGGTGGCGGTGCCGAGTATGTCTACAGCTTGCCCGTGACGCTCTCGGTGACGTTGATCTTGAGTTGGATTTTTGCGATGTCGATTTGCGTCATTTTGGCTGCAGCTATTATTCGTGTGCCGGACAATCCTGACATTCCATCGGCTCCCCTGCCATGGCTGATGTATGCGTCGGGCAAAGCATTTGCGTATTTGCGTTTTCGGTTTTCCAAGAATCAAACAGGACCGCAAGCTGTACCTGAGGCAAATGGCGAGAATATTTTTCTGAGGTTTTATGGTGTGACGGCCCAGCTGGCGATCAAATTCAAATGGATCGTTGTCGCGGCGACGATCGGGTTATTGTGTCTTGTTTTGCAGCTAGACATTGCCTCAGAATTTTTTCCGCAAGATCGGCGTGATCAATTTTTTGTAAATGTTACGCTGCCAGAAACGGCGACGATTGAGCAAACTGCTGCGGTGGTTGAACAGTTGGAGCTTGCCATTCGTGCACTTAGCCCAATCACGAATGAAGCGGGCGACCCCGTTCAGCGTCTTCGTGCGATGCGTTCATTGACGGGTGGCGGCGGAGCACGATGGGCGCTTGGTGTCAGCCCCCCCTCTCCGGCGGCCAATGTTGCTCAGCTTCTCGTGAGAACGACAGGAGGTGCTTATACGCCAGGATTCATTGAAGACATTCGGCGTGTCGCCAACGAAGGCGATGCCTCTCTACGAATTATGGGAGTTGATGGAGTTGAACTGGTAGGAATTGATGCGATTCCAGGAGCGAGAATCGTTCCTAAATCTTTATCACTTGGCCCGCCCGCGGAGCCCGTCGTGATCCGAGTTTCCGGAAATGGTTTTGCTGACATTGGTGAGCTCCGGAGAATCGCCAACAAGGTCAAGGATTTGGTTCGCGAGGATCCTGGTGCCTGGGATGTCAACGACAGTTGGGGGGTTGATGGATTTCAAATCGATCTCGATATCGACGAAGAAAAAGCTAACCTTGCGGGCGTTACCAATGCGAATGTCGCGGACTCGTTGAATGCGTACTTCACCGGTGTGGAGCTTTCCAAGTTTCGTGAAGGCGACCATCAGATTCCCGTTTACTTTCGGATCGCTCACGACCAGCGTCAAACATTGGCTGGACTCGATTCTGCCTATGTCGAAGGCGAGAATGGGAAGCTTCCACTGAATGCGATTGCGGAGATCCGCCCATCGTGGCAGCCTGCGAAAATTGAGAGACGGAATTCCAATCGCACGATTGAGGTCAAAGCCGAAGTCGAATCGGGTGTGTCGGGAAACGATGTCGTCTTGGGGATTATGGATTCCGACAGAATGAAGTCGCTCATCCAGAACTTGCCCTCGGGGTTAAAAATCGAAGTTGGCGGCTCGTACGAAGAAAGCCAAGACTCATCAAAGCAAATGCTGAAATCGTTTGGGATTTCGTTCCTTGCGATCATCTTCATTCTGGTCGTGCAATACAACGGTTGGTCCAAGATGCTGTTGATTCTTACGACGTTGCCGATGGCGATGGTGGGGGCATTGTTTGGTTTGTGGTTTACCGATAACGCACTTGGCTTCATGCCACAGTTGGGGCTGCTGTCGCTGTTTGGGATTGTGCTCAATACCGGGATTATCTTTATCGAGTTTGCGGACATCCTGATCGCGAAAAAATCAAGTGAAGGTGACGGCTCTGGCCCGATCTCAGGCTTGACCAAGGAAGAGTTCAGAACTTGTCTCGTCGAGGCAGGCAAGCAGCGGATGCTGCCCATTTTCTTGACGACGGCGACCACGGTGGGCGGGCTGATCCCGTTGGCACTCTCAGGCGGACCACTTTGGGAAGGCCTCGCGTGGTTGATGATTTATGGCTTGTTGGTTGCGACCGTGTTGACGCTGTATGTGGTGCCTTCGTTGTATGCGATTATCGTTGAGACGTTTCGGATCGCTCCGGTTGCAGTCGACAAGGCGTAAACGGGATGTGACAAAACGCGAGTCATCACAACCCGAGTGAGCCAGGGTTTGTTGCCCAGTAGCTTGGAAAACAATGACGCGGCGGGAAGGGGAACACGGTCGCCTGCTGGATTGTCGTCAAACGAAACTGGCTCGATTCAAAGACCTAACGGTGCGAAAATGAGCGTTCATTTTGTTGCTCCGTTTTGTACTACTTGCGACCGTACAGAGGCCCGAAGTTCTCGCACGCACGGAAATCGGCCGACTCGCGATTCTCTGTTCCAAACGCGCTCCATGCGCTTGGCCGGAAAATACGCTCGCCAGAAACGTTGTGCATGTAGACCGGGATTCTTAGCACGGACGCCAACGTGATGAACAGGTGCCCAACGTGCCCGGCAGTCAGCACACAATGGTTGGCGCCCCAGTTATTCATGACGTCGTAGGTCGACGTGAAGGCTCCGGTTCCGGTTAGGGTGGGAGCGAACCACGTCGTGGGCCAAGTTGGATTGGTTCTTTGGTCGAGCACGTCGTGGACCGCGTCGGGGAGTTCGACGGTGTAGCCTTCGGCGATTTGTAACGCCGGGCCCAAGCCCGCGATCAGGTTGATGCGGGCCATCGTGGAGGGCATGCCGCCTCGCGTGCAGTAGCGGGTGCTCATGCCACCGCCGGGGAAGTACTCTGTCATCGAAGGATGCCAGGTCGTGGCCTCGAGGCATTGTTGGACTTCTTGATCGCTGATGTCCCAGAACGGTTTCATCGTCGGCTGACCGTCGTGTTCCTGTTGGCCAGTCCCGTCAAGCGTCGCTGGGCCGGAGTTAATCAAATGCAAGATCCCATTTTCAGCTTGGCCTTCTAGCTGGTACCCGTCGCAAGCTTCGCTGATCGCGGTCGGACTCCAGTAGGTTCGCAGGTCCGCGAAAATCTGGGCGGTGTTCGTCAGTAAGTGACCAAACAGCATCGTCGCGCCGTTGAGAGCGTCGTTTTCCGTGGCCACCATGTAGGGAGCGCGGCGTCCGTTCCAGTCGAAAGACGAATTCAGAATTGCTTCCATGAAATCTCCGTTGGGGAAGTGGTCGGTCCACTGTCGTTGGCCTTGAAATCCGGCGGCAATCGCGTTGTGGCCTTGGGCTTGTTCCCCTAGCCCCATTTCTGTGAGCTTCGGATTGCCGACCATCAGGTCACGGGCAATCAACGTCATTTCAATGCTGTCCAGCCATTCTGAATCGAGTTGTTCGCGGGTGCGGACATGATCCGGGCCGTTGTAGTCTTTGCCTTCTGGGCAATTGGCTTTGACCCATTCGGAAGCTCGTTTGAATTCTTCAGGATCGAATTGGTCTTTTTGCATGCGTCCGACGAACTCGGTCATGTCGATGTCTTCGACTCGCATACCCAGCCATTTTTCCCAGAAGGCGTGGTCGACGACTGAGCCTGCGATGCCCATCGAGGTTCCACCCATCGAGAGGTAGGATTTGCCTCGCATCAAAGCGACGGCCATGCCGCAACGGGCGAAATCGAGAAGTTTTTGCTTTACGTCTTCGGGGATATTTGGATCGCCGGCTGCTTGAACGTCTTTTCCGTAGATGCCAAACGCCGGAATGCCTTTTTGTGTATGTCCCGCCAGTACGGCAGCCAGATACACAGCGCCAGGACGCTCGGTGCCATTGAATCCCCAGACGGCTTTGGGGCGCAAGGGATCCATGTCCATCGTTTCTGATCCGTAGCACCAACAAGGCGTGACGGTCAGGGTAACGCCCACATTTTCCTGGCGAAAGAGATCTTCGGTGGCGGTGGCTTCCGCGACTCCACCGATACATGGGTTGGCGACGACGCATTGAACCGGTTCGCCGTTGGGATAACGAAGTTCTTCCGAAAGCAAGCTCGCCACGGACTGGGCCATCGCTTGGGTTTGAATCTCTAGCGATTCACGAACGCCACCTAGCCGGCCATCGATCGTCGGTCGGATCCCAATTTTAGGAAGGTCGGTTCGCCAGGCGCTGGGGGAGTTCAAGGGTGTCGTCATCGTAAGGTCGCCGTCGGTTGAGGAAATGGTGTTTAGTCATCGTCCGTCATTATGATGCTTGGCGGGACGTTGTTGAATAACCGTGATGACGAATTTCCATGCTGAAGTTCGCAATATTATTGACGAATCGACAAATGCTGGGACGGTGAATCAGGTTTTCAGCAAATCATGCGATTGAAATTGTCTTCAGTTGTTTTTCGCCAGTTGACCAGATGTGGTAGGCTTTTCAGAGTCGCTAGGCGTCGTCCGGTGAGATTCTGGTTTCCCATCACGTCCTGCCTGTTTGTTGAGTTTGTGTTGCTAACCCCGGATTGATACGCGTGGAAAAAGTCGCAATTTTCGTCGACGTTCAGAATATTTACTACACGACACGGCAAGCGTTTGGGCGGCAGTTCAATTATCGGGCCTTTTGGGCCAGCGTGACGCAGGATCGCGAAGTCGTGGCGGCGTTCGCTTATGCGATCGCCCGTGACGATGGCAAGCAGAAATCGTTTCAGCAGATTTTGCGTGACATTGGTTTCGATGTCAAATTAAAGCCGTACATCCAGCGAGGTGATGGAAGTGCCAAAGGCGATTGGGATGTGGGAATCACACTCGACATGGTCGATTTCGCGGAGCAGGTTGACACGGTCGTGTTGGCATCCGGCGACGGAGATTTTGATATGGCGCTTGAGCGCGTTCATGATCGCCACGGCGTTAAGACGGAAGTCTATGGCGTGCAGCCGTTGACGGCCGGCTCATTGATCCGAGCGGCAAGCCAATACATTCCCATCGAAGAAGCGTTGCTGATGCCTTGAGGAGAGTGCAACGGGAAACGTGCTGCTGTGAATGTGTCGAGACAAAAGCGCGACTTGAAATCCGACGCGTTAGGGCTTGTTGATTTTTGATGCGAGACAATAGATCGTTTCACGATTAGCCGGTAGGCGACAGTGCCAAGCGTTTGTAGGCGAGTGCAATTGCCCCTTGACGACAAGCCACCAACGTGGGCTCGCCCTCGCTTACTCATTCGGGTTGCCATTGTTGCTGCGCATTCAATAATCATATCCCCAGCTCAAATCACGCCGGGCGGTCGTTAGTCGTGGCGATGAACTAAGTCGCGACGAATGCGAGGAAGTAAAAAATCCAGCCCGTGATTGCGGTGGCGAACATGAAACCGGCGGCGATGCGTCCGTGAATGCGGTGGGTCTTGTTGTAGTCGCCTTGGTGGAATCCGGTTTTGAAGTTTTTCAATCCCTTCCAAATCACAAATCCCCAAATGAAGGGCGTGGGGATCGCGAAGAGGAGGTGAAAGTAGAGCCAACCATCGACGGTGCCGGAAGCGTAATAGGGCGAAGTTTCCGCCAGCTCTCGCCAATTGGTAATCCAGCGAACGTCGACCTCGAACGCGACGAGTGCAAAGACCAAGATGATCGCTGTCGCGATTTGGATATTGCGGTGCAACTCGGGTCGTTTCTTGACTCGGATCAGATAGATGCTGAACGCGAGCACGATCGACACCAAGAGCATGGCGAGCGTGACAAAATCTAGCATCAATGATGCGCGGGTTGGGAGAAACCCGTTATTCATCTCGGCAATCAAACTAGTTGTGAAAATCTTCAATCGTCTTCCAGCAAAGAGGGCGTATTAAACAAATGATCGTAGCTGGAATCGTGAAAAGATGCGACCGGCGATTGCCTGGGGCTCGAAGTTAGGGATTTAACAGATCTGAAAACTGTTGTTTTAGGTCGAGTTTGTCTCCCGTTTCCTTTTGCAGTTTCAAGAGTTCAGTAAACAAGGCCTTGATGGTGTCTGCATTTTCTGGTGATTCACCCAAATCGTGCATTTCGTACGGGTCATTTTTCAAATCATAGAGCAGTGTTTTCTTGATCGTGGGGTAGACGATGAGTTTCATGTCGTCCTTGATGACCATTCGCTGAAGTGCGAGATAGCCTCCGTAGGTGGAATCGTATTGGCTCTTGGTTTCGCCTTTGATGAGCGGCAGAAGACTTTTGAATTGCACATAATCAGGTTTCTCAATTCCGGCGATTTGCAGGGAAGTCGCCATCACGTCCTGGACGTAGATTCTGGAGTCGATCCGGGCACCCTGTGGGACGCCAGGGCCTTTGACGAAAAATGGAACTCGGACGCTGTGCTCAAACATGTTTTGCTTACCGATCAAACCATGATGCCCAACGGCCAAGCCATGGTCGGCAGAAAAGAATACGTAGGTGTTGTCCGACTGGCCAGATTTTTCGAGTTGATCGAGGATGCGTCCAATTTGATGGTCCATGTGCGTGATGATCGCATAATACTCTTGACGATTGACTTTGACTGAGTATTCCGTGCGTGGGAACGGGGCCAGTTTTTCGTCCCGAAGTTTCTTGCTGTTGCCGATCGCGTCTTTGTAGGGATACTCCGGAAGAAAATTGATCGGCATTGAGATGTTGTCGAGTGGGTACTTGTCGACATACTCTTGGGGTGATTGGCGAGGGTCGTGGGGTGCGTTGAACGCAATGTACATGAAGAACGGTTTTTCGCTTTGCTTGGCCGTTTCCAAAAATCCGATGGCGTCATCGGCCACGACCTCGCTCCAATGCTTGCCACCTTTCCAGAATCCGCCTTTGGATTTGTCGAACGGGCTCCATTGTTCTGCTTGGCCTTCGACGGGTCGGTTGTATCCTTCAGGCGTCTGATTTGGCATTCCGCCACGAACGTTGCCGACATGATC
>JBLINZ010000157.1:0-12004 GCA_047639375.1 Mariniblastus sp.
CGCTGGGTGCGAGTCAGAGCCTGAGGATGCAACCTCCATTGCTACGCCGATAGATCGTCCCGTCGTTGTCCAGGACGTCTCGCCTGAGCCCAATCTGGCACCCACCCAAATAATGACCGCATCCCACGTTTCTTCCTCTGTCGAGTCGACGCCCGACGACGTCAAATCCGTTGGGTTCACGCCGACGTACCGCCTATTTTCTTGGAACGTCGAATCGGACGGTGCCGACTCGAAAGTGATCGCGGAACAACTCAAAGAAATGAATCCTGATGAGCACTACGACATTTTTGCCTTGACGGAGGTTCTCCCTCAGGACCTCAAAGTCTATCAAATGGCGTTAGGATCAAACTACCAATACGCCTACTCGAAATCCGGTAGCAGCGACCGCTTGGAGATCCTCTACAACGAAGATAAATTTGAATTGGTCCAATTCATGGAACTCAAAGAGATCAACATTCTTGGTCGCTACCGAGCACCACTCATCGTGCACCTCCGTGATCGAGAAACCAAAGTTGAATTTCAGGTCATGGTCAATCATCTTGCGCGTGGCAAAGCTGAAATCCGCCAACAGCAAGCCACGATGCTGGTTGAATGGGCACGAGATCAAACGCTGCCCGTTTTTGCACTTGGCGATTACAACTTCGATTATGTTTTCTCGACTCGCAAAGGAAACGAAGGGTTCGTCAACATGATGCGTGACAACATCTGGAAATGGATCGAACCAGAGACGTTGATTGATACCAATTGGTACGACAATCCACGCGAGCCAGATGGCATCGACGATTACCCAGGCAGCATGTTGGATTTCGCATTTGTCGCGGGGCCTGCCAAAAACTGGAAAGCCACCTGCAAAATCATCGTTCGAGACGGAGATTTTCCAGATGACAAATCCACCAGCGATCACCGTCCCTATGAACTGTTGATTGCAAATTAGTTGATTTTCCGTCAACGATTCACAGTCAACCTTCTATTCAATGTTCTTTCTAGCTCGTAATTCCGTCGATCAACCTTGGACTCGCCATGAAGACACTCTTGATTTGGCTTTCTCTTTGCCTGACTTGTTTCGCCGCTCAAGACATCGGGGCAACGGAAAAAACGGCACCCAACAAAGTGTTGCAGGAAGAGGTAGTTTCCGAGAACGAAACAGAAAAAGACGGGCTCCCGTCAATCGAAACGTTTACCGAAAACATGGAATGTCACGACGGATTCGTGCCGTTCTTCTGGGATAAAACGGCAGGCAAGGTCTACTTGGAAATTGCCAGCCCGGACTTGGAATTGCTGTATGTCCATTCCCTTGCAACTGGGTTGGGATCTAATCCAGTTGGGCTGGACCGAGGTCAGCTAGGCGGTGAGAAAGTCGTCCAGTTCACCCGGGTCGGCACGCAAGTCCTGATGCTCCAGAAGAACCTTCGCTTTCGAGCCAGAACGGACAACGAACTTGAACGACGAGCCGTTGAGCAATCGTTTGCACAATCGGTCGTGTGGGGCGGAACGGTTGCGGCAGAAACGGACGAACGGTTCGTGATTGACGTCTCGAGTTTAATTCTGAGCGACATGCATGGCGTCGCTCGCACGCTCAAGTCGGCTGACCAAGGTGATTTTTCACTCGACGCCAAACGATCTGCGGTCTATTTGCCGCGTTGCCAAGCGTTTCCGGAGAATACGGAACTGGAAGCCACACTCACTTATTCGTCTCGCAATCCTGGTCGTTATGTTCGCCAAACGACTCCTTCGCCGAGCTCCGTTACATTGCGACAACATCATTCGTTTGTCAAGTTGCCGGATGCCAACTATCAGCCACGCCGTTACGACGTTCGCAGCCCCTGCATCTCGATCATGTTTGCAGATTACGCTACTCCTTTAGACAAACCACTGGAGCAACGCTGGATCACGAGGCATCGATTAGCCAAAAAGGATCCGGGGGCCTCGATCTCTGAGCCGATTGAACCCATCGTTTATTACATCGATTCAGGGGCTCCCAAGCAGATTCAACAAGCGCTCTTAGAAGGTGCCAGCTGGTGGAACGAGGCCTTCGAATCGGCAGGTTTCAAGAACGCATTTCAAGTCAAGATCCTTCCCCCAGATGCGGATCCCATGGACGTTCGATACAACGTCATCCAATGGGTTCATCGCAGCACCCGCGGCTGGAGTTACGGCGGGAGCGTGGTCGACCCGCGAACTGGCGAGATTATCAAAGGCCACGTTTCGTTAGGATCGCTACGGGTTCGACAAGACCAATTGCTGGTCAATTCGCTGGGGGAATCTACTCTCGTGACGCCGGCCAATATTCGCTGTGCTTGTTGTGGCATTGGCGGCATCGCGGAAGAGGCCACGCTGGCCGACATCGCCGCGGAAGGCAATGCGTTGGAGGTTTCGCTAGCTCGAATTCGACAGCTTTCAGCCCATGAAGTCGGCCACACGATTGGATTTTCGCACAATTTCGCGGCCAGCACGTACATGGATCGAGCTTCCGTGATGGACTACCCTGCCCCGCGAGTCAAAATAACCGGCGACGGAAAACTTGATCTAAGCGACGCCTATGCTGTGGGAATCGGCGAGTGGGACAAGGTCTCCGTTCAATACGCCTACACTCAATTTGAGAACCGGGACCAGGAGAACGCCGGGCTCAATGCGATTTTGGACAAGGCTGCCCAAGCCAACATGTCGTTCCTCTCGGATTCCGATTCACGCGCCGCCGGAGCCTCCCATCCCTTAGCGAATCTATGGGACAACGGAACCGATCCGCTCGTCGAACTGGCTCACTTGATGCAAGTCCGACGGATCGCACTCAACCAATTTGATCCGTCCAAGCTGCCAGCCGAAACCACGAAAGCCGACGTCGGGCAATACTTAACGCCACTTTACCTGTATCACCGGTATCAGTTGCAAGCGGTCGGCAAACTGCTCGGCGGACAAACCTACTCTTATGGTTACGCGACTGATTCTGCTCATCTCAATCAAGCGGTGCCCGCCGAGACGCAAACCAAAGCCATCTTGGAACTGCTTAAGACTTTGAAGCCTTCGGAATTGGTGATCGACGCCAATCTGCTGACCGCCATCAGCCCTCGGCCCTACTCTTCGATTCGAGACTCAGAAATTCTGACGAGTCAAACAGGACGAATATTCGATCCACTTGCCGCGGCAAAAATCGCTGCGAACTTGACCATCAACGAGCTGTTACGGAACGAACGATTGGCCCGGATGGCCCGCCAAGCGGCTTTGAATCCACAACAGCCACGGCCATCGACGCTGATCAATTTGCTCATCCTTGAGTCATGGCAGCCAACTAATGATCCTCGTGAGCTTCAGGTTTCACGCGTGGTCCGGGACACTGTCGTTAAAAAACTGATGGGCCTGGTCGATAACCAAAACACCGACACGGAAGTCCATTTGGCCGCTTTCGCCGGGCTCAATTCAATCATCGGTTTGGCTCCCAACCAAGATGCATCGGACTTTCAGTTCATGCAAATGTTGAACTGGCGGATCAAGCGATTCCTAGAACGCCCCCACGCGGTCATGCCGTCTCCCAAGTCATTAGACACTCCCCCCGGAAGCCCCATCGGATCAAATTGAATCTTGATGGCCATCATCTATTGATTGCTTTCAAAGATCACGAGCTACCGGTCTGCTTTTGGGTCATGAAATGGGTGAAACCAGGACTACGGGTCATTTTTTGAATCGATGACCTTCAAGGCTTGCTTCGCCTGCAAGTAATTCGGATTTATTTTCAAAACCTGTCGATAATCGGCAGCGGCCTCTACTTCCCGATCCAGTTTCATCAGCACATTGGCACGACTTGCAAGTGCTTCCCAATAACCTGGATTCAAGCGAATGGTTTCACTGTAACTAGAAACTGCATTTTCCCACTTTGCCAGACGCACCCAAATATTGCCTAAACGGTAGTTCAACACGTCGCTGTCAGGGAATAGCTCGATTGCTCGTTCGTATTCAGGGGCCGCCTCGCCGAACCGGTTTGTAGATTCCAACGCACGGGCCAGCTCCAGATGGGCTTCGCCAAAATCGGGTTCATTTTCCAAGGCCCGGCGAAATAGCGGAATTGCATCCGCGAACCGACCTCCGCTGGCAATCCCTTTGGCCAGGCCACAAAGAGTATTTGCTTCTGATCGCCGGAGCGGATCCAACATGGCATCGTGATCGATCATCCGACCGGGCAGGCTGGCAGCCCGTTCGGTTCGCTGGCGCATTGATTGCGGCTCGAATTTCGCGTCGTCGAGAAACTGGTCGATGTCAAATGTGCCTTTGTAAATTACTGACAGCTGGCCGTGTTGGTCAATTAGAAAACTGGACGGCACGGGAAGCGGTTTCTTAATCGCCACCAGCATATGATGGTATCCAGTTAACAGTTGTACAAATTCAGGGGCAGCTTTTCCTGTCGCAAACGAGACTTTCAATTGCTCGCAAAGTAACTTTGCCGCGTCCGGCTCAGTTCCGTCGTCGGTGAGCCCGTCAACGGTCAAAACCACAACATCGATGCCCGCCGAACGAATTTCGTCCTCACGACTCACGAGAGCTGCTAGTTCCGTCCGACACGGTGCGCACCAACTCGCCCAAAGCACGACCAACGTCGGTTTGCCTCCGTTGCCGAATCGCAACCGACGCTTTGCATCCTCGAAATCAATGTAGGAAACTTCTTGAGGCATGGGGAGTAATGTGATCATCGGGACGCGCATCGCGGAGGAAGATTTTACGCTCTGCCGGACGTTTGACTCAAGCGCGAGAGCTCGGTCGACGGCTTTCAGGCTCCGGGCCTTGCCACTTCCCTGTTCGAGTTCATAACGGCCATCAACGTTGATGTCCGTAAACGATTCGATGTCACCACCCGGCCAATTGACAATAATCTTTTCGATTTGCTCAAGTTGGCCCAGTCCAAAGTGAATCAACTTACTAGACTGCGAGAGAAGTCCTTCGCCAGCCCGAAGCGTGCGAATAAGTCGCTTGCCCTCAAGGCCCTTGGAAACAACTTCGACCCGTGCACCGATCGCATCGCGGTTACTGGAGTTACCATTTCCGATCAAACGCAGAACCAGTGAATGGTGATAGCGCGTCGAGTTATTCCGCATGAATCGCAGTCGAGGTGCGTTTCGATTGGAAATCCATAAATCGAGATCGCCGTCCTGGTCCCAATCGACGACCGCAATTGCCCGGCCATCATCAGGATAGTCCAGCCCGCTGACGCCCGACACCGTGGCAAAACGCTCCCCCGCAACGTTGAGGAAACAGCAGTTGCGCTCGCGACTGGAAAACGATCTTCCCTGATTCATCATCCTAATCATTTGCGTTGAGGCCCGTCGTTGTGGATCAACAGCATTCTTTTCATTTGCAGATGGACTACTAGTTTGCGGCAGAACCTGACGCCAGTAGAAACTTCACAAATCGCTCGTGTCATCTGTGGTCAAAAATCCGTTGGCCACGACAATGTCGTCCCAGCCGTCATTGTTAATGTCCACGAAATTCGAGCCCCACGCCCAGCGCCCAACCGCGACGGCCTCTTGTTCGCTAACATCCGTGAATCCTTTTCCCGAACCTTCGCTTCGCAGAAGCGTGTTGCCCTTCGCAAATCGCTGGAGTCGCTGTTTCGCTTCTGGAGCATCCTGCAAAAACTTGTCTTGGTGGGTGACTCGACTACCTGCGGCCGAGAACATATTGCTGACGTAAATGTCCATCCACCCATCGCGATCAAAATCGCCCCAACTCGCAGACATCCCAAACGCTGTGTCTGTCGACCCCGTAGTCGACGTCACGTCGGTAAATCTACCGTCGTCGTTACGAAACAAATTGTTCTGCCCGTAATCGTTGGCGACATACAAGTCGACATCCCCGTCGTTGTCATAATCCTCCCATGAAGCGGAATAACTCATTCGCTGGTTTAGGGTGTCCAATCCTGCTGCCTCAGTAACATCGACGAAGCTCCATTCTGCTTGGGTGTTGATCTGATTGCGAAACAAAACATTTCGCCCGCCATCTAACTCATCGTCTCCCGATGCGGCGAGGCCCGCGACTGATCCACTCCCCGAAGCGTCGCCTCGTAACTTCATTTTTTTGTTCAAGGCACAAACGTAGATGTCGAGATCACCATCGTTGTCGTAATCAGCTGCACTCAGCGACATGTTATCATCGTCAGTGGGCAGGATATTACGAATCTTAAACTGCTTTCCGTCATTCGAAGCGACAATCACGTGCCCCACCATGGCGACAACCAGATCCTGATCCGCGTCATTGTCGAGATCGACGAGCAGCGCGCCGCGTGAATTATGCAACCAGTTAACGCCCCATTGTTCGGAGACGTCCACTGCACTGCCATCGGCAGATTGCAAGAACAAGCGATTCGGCAAACCCTCTTCCTGGCAGACGTAGAGGTCGTCGAGTCCGTCGCCATTAACGTCTCCGACCGCCATGCCAGGGTTACCCAGCAGGTTGAAATATCGTGTGTCCTGACTTTGATCCAGCCAGTGATTCATGCCACGCATCATCTGGCTTTGATAGCAAGCGTTTTGTCCCAGTACGGACTGCGTGCAATCGGCAAACATTGTTTCGCCCGATTGTTTATACGTGACTTGTTCGAAGTCGGTGACCTGGATCGACTCCAATCGCGGGCTTTCCTCTTGCGCTGCTTGCCAGTGTATCAACCAAGTCGCATTTTGCTCGATCACCGAATCCGATGTACGGCCCGAAAGCGAGACGAACTGCTGCGTCACCATCGACTCGCCATCAATCCCGACTCGAATTACTTTAAACTTCCAGCGAATATCTTTCGCGCCATCAAAGGGTGCAAGCAAGGAGTTGACGGCCAGTGCAAGACCGTCTGAGCCAGAATGGCTCTGTGCTGCGTCTGCACCGACTATTTGTTCTGGCGGTGCTAGTCTTTCGACAACCAAAGTTTGATCAGATAAAACGATCTTTCGATCTGACGGCATCAACGGGGTACAGGAGAACTGCGCGGCAACCATCGGGTGAAGCTGTACCGAATCTGGCCGCTCGAGAAAAAGAGCGCCGAGTTTTTTAAGAAAAGTCCCAGCCTCCGCACTGAATGCTTCCGTTGTCCAGCCATCCTTGGTTGGATTATCCATCGCTTTCCAGGACAATCCGGGGTTACCGGGAAGCTGCCCCTCAGATTTCGTGGGCGGTGGAAGAGGAGTTGAATTTTCTGTGGTACTTTTGGAAAACCAATCTCCCTGAATTACAACAACAACTACGATGCCGACCAGTACTAGCAGCACCACACCTGGCAATACAAACCGAGATTGCCCGCGTTGGTGCTCAGCTTTCAACTTCTTTTGACCAGTCCTACGTCCCATAAATTCGACTCCGGCACATGCAATGATACGAATTTGAATCTCGAGGTCCTACACTGGCCCTTCTACCTGCTAGTTTCCCAGAATCATATCGATTGTCAAACACTGCGTCGCAATACCAAGCGAAACGAGTGCACGCGAATGCCACTATCATCGGCACAAACATCCCTGCAGACGCCATTTCGCTTACACATCGCAGCGACGATGCAAACTCGGCATCGCAATTCCCCCAACGGAATGACAGCACCAACAAGATTCACTCGTGGCACAAACCGATCGGCCGCTGAGATGAAGCGATCGACTTTTTTACATGTCACAAACAGCAGGGTCGAGGATTACCTCGACCTTGGTGGAACTCTTTTCATTCAGTAGATTCCGCAAATACTGTCTGGTTTCAGCTTCGCGATTCAGAACAAAGCAGGATCGCGTCGGCGATTTGCTTTGATGCGGTACCATCCCCGTACGGGTTCTTCGCATTGGACATTGCGGCATAGGCGACTGGATTGGTTAGCAACTCTTTCAGCTCCGATTCGATCTTAGCCTGATCCGTACCGACTAGTTTTGCGTTTCCAGCCGTGATGCCTTCTGGGCGTTCGGTTGTGTCTCGCATTACAAGTACGGGCTTGCCAAACGAGGGGGCCTCTTCCTGGACTCCGCCTGAGTCAGTCAAAACAATGTCGGCGTGATTCAGCAACCATACGAACGGCTCGTAGGACAATGGTTGAATGAGATGAATCCGTTCGTGTCCGCCCAAGATTCGTTTCGCCGGCTCTTGGACTTTCGGGTTCAAGTGCACGGGATACACAAACACCGTGTCCTCATGGACGGCGGCCACATTGCGAATGGCATTGCAGATATTTTCAAATCCTTGGCCATGACTCTCGCGGCGGTGACCGGTTACTAACACCACGCGTTTGCCTTCCGTCAACGCCATGATGGAATCAGCGTCGGCCGGCGAGTTGGCCATCACCCGTTCTCGGGTAATCAGCAGCGTATCGATGACCGTGTTACCCGTGACGAAAATCGTATTGGGATCCACACCTTCATCGAGTAATGCCTGGCGCGAATGCTCCGTAGGTGGGAAGTGCAAATCCGCCAATCGTCCAACCAACCGTCGATTGATCTCTTCAGGAAAAGGAGAGAACTTGTTCCCAGTTCTCAACCCCGCTTCAACGTGACCAATTTTGACTTGATGATAGTGGCCCACCAACGCGCCGCAAAACGCGGTCGTCGTATCGCCTTGAACCAACACCACATCCGGTTTGACTTGGCCGAAAACTTCATCCAATCCCGTCGTCGCGCGGGCGGTAATCTGAGCCAGCGATTGGTTGGGAGCCATCAGATTCAAGTCGTGGTCTGCCTTAACCCCAAACGCGTCCAGAACCTGGTCCAGCATTTCCCGATGCTGCCCTGTCGCACAAACAACCGACTCGAACTCGTCAGGACGGCTCTGCAGCTCAAGCACAAGGGGAACCAGTTTTATGGCTTCGGGTCGTGTTCCAATAACGGTCAAAACGGTTTGTTTCATCAGATCAATGGTGGGTCAGGTGATTGAAAATTCTAAATTCGGATGGGAAATCGTGGGGACGATGTGTCTTACTAGTCTAACTGGAAGCAGGCCGAGAGCACGGGAAAGCCAAATCCGGGTAGCGTAACCGCCCAATTCCGCAACGAGTTGACTCTATAACTTGCACAACAAGGATCTTACTAACCCATTGAACGCCTTGCCCCGCTACTGTTAGGTTGAGGGAAACCAGCATTCTGTTTTTCAAGTTTCCAGCACCTTCATCGCGATCGAATTCATGACCATCTCACGGGATCTTTCGAACTTTCCCAGTAAGCAGCATCTCAATTTCCAAGCTTACTGCAGCGTCTCGCCAATGAACCGACCGGCCGCGGAACGAGCCAAAAAATTCATTGATCGCCAATCCGAGGTTGGACGCGGCATGTTGTTCGAATACGTCGGCGAAGACAACGTCGGCGACAGGTTCCACAAGAATTTTGGTCAACTACTCAAAACGTCTCCTGACAATATTACGATGACGACGAACACGTCGGAGTCGCTTTCGATGATGGCCAATGGCTACCCCTTCGAGCCAGGAGATCAGATCATCAGCTACGTCAACGAATATCCGGCGAACCATTATCCTTGGGTCGTTCAGGCTCGGCGTCGTGGCGTCGAATTGATCCTGTTGTCGGACGTTGAGCCGGTGCAAATGGAAGCCGCTGGGGTGGGACCGATCCCCGATTCGTTCGCCCGTGGCTGGTCATTCGAAGAGCTTGAATCCGTCGTCACCGATCGGACGCGAATGATCGCGTTGAGCCACGTCCAGTTTTTCAATGGTTACGCGGCTGACTTGGCGAAACTCGGCGCGTTTTGCCAAGCGAAAGGAATCGACCTTGTGATCGACGCCGCCCAAGGTCTGGGCTGCCTCCCGATTTATCCCGAGGAATTTGGGATCTCCTGCTTGGCCTCGGCCGGATGGAAGTGGCTGCTGGGCCCCGCTGGAACGGGCGTGCTGTACACCAGTCCGGAATTTCGCGCCAAAGTCGAAATTACGATGACCGGTGCGGACCAAATGAAACAAGACACCGCTTACCTTAACCACGAGTGGAATCCGCACACGAGTGGCCGAAAATTCGAATACTCGACCGTTTCGTATGCCTTGCTAGATGGACTTTCAATGGGCGTTGAAACCGTGTTCCTGCCCAACTCAATGGAAACCATTCGCGACCATAATTTTGCCCTACAAGATTTGGCCTTGGAGCAACTTGATTTCTCCAAGTATCAACCGATCCGGCATTTGCCCGAACATCGCTCTGGGATCTTGGCGTTGATCCCCAACGTTTCAACGGCCGCCGAGATTTCCTCTCGTTTGGACAAGCAGAAAATCATTGTCACGCCACGCGACGGCTATCTGCGGTTTGCTCCCCACTTATGCACCACCGAAGACGAAGTCGTCCAAGCCATCGATGCGCTCAACAAGATCGTGTAGTCGTCAAGCCGCTATGATTGCATTGGCCCTATTGCCAAGCCAACCGTCAATGCAGAATCGCATTCGGCTATTCCGATTTTGAAATCGACGTTCGATCCAACACGAGGACTTTCGATTGCTTTTCAGAATCGCCGGTGGTCCCACCAAGGATCAAGAACTGATTGCCGTGAAATGGCACAAGTCGATGGAAAAACCGGCCTGGCTCCACCATCCCAAGATTGTTCCACTGTTTGCCGTCGCCACTCAATTGGACAACCTGCCCAGAGAATGTGAAGGCCACGATTTTTCCGCCGATGTTAAACGACGACGAGCCAAATCCATCCATCGGTTGGCCAGGTAGATTCGGTCCATCGGACCAGGTTTGCGTTTTTGTGTCGAAGACTTTGACGGTGGTCGTGGGGCGGGCGTCGTCTCCCATTCCACCGATCAAATAGACGTTTCCGTTCAGCTCCGCCAGTGAATTTGCTCGACGCTCCGCCGGAGCAGGCATGCTTTTCCATTCCAACTGTTTCTGGTTCAAATCCATTTTCCAGGCCGTTCCATGCCAATTGGAATCGCCGCGCTCTCCATTCAAAGCCCAGCCGCCGACGACGTAGAGCATGTCACCGGCCACAACCGCATCAAAACTTGATCTTGGTTCGGGCAGCGGAGTCAACTCCGTCCAACTTGCCGTGGCTGGATCGTAAACAGCGAAATCAGTCGTCGAAACAATTTTTTCCGTTTCGTCGTCGGTTTTGTTGAGTGCTTCGAATCCACCAAGACGGTAGATCTTGTTGCGATAGGAGACCAAAGCGTTGCCTTGCCGACGCGGGACGTTACCAAGCGTTTCCCAGACCGAGCCGTTGGCCAGTTTGATTCGACGGAACACATTGTTCTGCCCAGCGGCGGAGTAAGTGTGAGCCGTCCCGGTATTGCCGCCGTAGACGTACAGATAGCCATCGCAAACAGCCGCCCCAAAACTCGTCACCGTCGCCGGGAAATCAGCGACTTTAAGACTGGCTGTCTCATCATCCATCGCGGCTCCATCCGTCGTTGTCGTCTCGCCCTTGGATTCCGAAAGACAAAGCAGGCGGGTGCCAGTTCGAACCACAAATTTTCCCTCGGCAACTGCCACGCCATAGATGCGATCTTTGACGGTTAGCTCGTTCGTCCCAACCAATTCAGGCACTGCTCCCGCACTGTAGACGTCAGTCGATCCGTCTTTGGTAAAGAAATATATCTTATCACCGGCTGCAATGGGCGAGGCCCAGCAAGATCCGCTCAAGCGACCTTTCCACGTCGTTTTTCCGGTTTCGCTGTTAACCGAATACGCGGTCCCCTGCTTGTTCACGTAATAGAGTTGGCCATCATGATAGAGTGGCGAGCCAAACGAACTGGTCACCTCATCAGATCTCCAAACTTGGCGGGTTGAATTAGATTTCCCGCTAGCGTCGAATTCAATTGCGAAGTTCTGGGCCCGTTCACTGGAACCGACGTAAGCTACATTTCCATTGACTGTTGGTGACGCGACGGTGTTGCCAGAAACGCCATCAATCGACCAAACTCGGTGCCCCGTTTTGACCTCGAACCCTTGCACTGTCCCCGACACCGACAGCAATACCACGTCATTGGCTACCGACGGTGAGCTCCAGCCGACTTTCGACGCAAGGTCAGTTTTCCAAGCGTTCTTGCCGGTGGTTTTATCAACTGCCAACA
>JBLINZ010000158.1:0-12001 GCA_047639375.1 Mariniblastus sp.
CGAAAGACAATCAAACGACGTTGTTTCTCGCCGGTAAAATTTACTTGACGGATGGTGACCGATCAGACCTACAGCTCGATTGATGCCCCGGCGCGTGAGATCGTTCTGATTCGCAACCGAGCCCTTGAATGCTGGCAGTCGACGAGCGAATTAGTTATTCGCACCAGCGAGAGGGACTGTCAATCGATACTTTTTCGACGGAGCGAAAGGCGACCAATCTGCCCGCTGACCAGAATTTTACACCGGGAGCCATAAGGTGTTGCCCCAAACAGAGCGAGCGCTCAAAACACGTGGCCATCGAAAACAAACGATTGGCCGCCTGAAAGCAAAAGGAATAAGTGAGAACAAAATGTCATATTTTGGAACTCAAATGATGGTAGATCGCGTCGCCATGGAGCGATACTTCGGTGATCTGACCAATCGCGCAATGGGCCGCACTTGTTTGCCAAGCCGAGTGCGAACATACCCCAGGGTTCAAGCAAAAATGATTATCATCAAAACAAAAACGTACACAAATTTATTGACTTGCACAGCTTGATGCAAAATCCTATGACGCGTCGGGCTACCATTTTCGCTTTCGCCTCACTAAAACCACAAGCCCGTAAGTTTTAAAGTTGCACTATTTGGCTTTGGTGGAGCGACATTCTGTGAAAGCTGAGCCCCCCTCCGCTCCTCCGGAATTCGACCTACGTTTGAAGAAGTGACCATGCGGATTCGCCCAACCCCCTAAGGCGATTGGGCTTGCCGTTTGTGAGGGTCTACTTTTTTTGATGAAGAAACTTGAAAGACACATGCCCCTCGTCGCCAGTTAAGACGCTTACCGTAACTGGATGCCAACCTTTTCCTAGCCGCATCGATCGAGTTAATTTCTCGCCTGGTTGGTATCCGAAATCCGCGTCGAAAATACTCGCTTCATGCATCCGAACGAAAGCCTTAGTGTCTGATTCGAACGACATCAAATACTCACCAGGCTCTTTGATCTCAATCCACTCCACAAACCGCATCGCACACTGATTAGGCCATTCGACTGAAAACGAATCTAGGCTTTCTGCACTCTTTAATTTGTGATCTGGTACTCGCCCCGTCAGCTTGGGCACGAAAGGGAACTCGCCTCGATAAACTTCCAGCGACATCGACAGACTCGACTCAACCTCCGCGTATCCAGGAATCAATTCGTTATCGTACGGCCGTTTGGCTGAATCATTGGTAACCCTTAAACGCAACACTTGATCCTTCATCGCTTGCTGGAGTTGCACAAACGCCGCACTCGAACCAGCGAGATTGTTTCGTTCGCCCAGATCATTCTTAACGTCGTAGATCTCAAAAGGATCCGAATGGGATTTGAGGTCGGTTCGAATCCCTTTGAATCCGCCCAGATGAATGACTTGCATTTCATGCCGCTTTGCTCCCTGACGGGACGTAAGAAAACTCTCATACGACTTCGAACGACCGCCTTGAAAATACTCAACGTAGACTGTACTTTCGCCGGCATCCTGTTTTCCTTGCAGCGAATTCAACATGGAGACGCCATCCGTTCGGGCCGGCGCAACGATCCCACCCAACTCCGCGAATGTCGGCATCCAATCGTGAAACTGGGTAGACCTTTCATGGACTGAATCCGCCGGAATCTTGCCAGGCCACCACGCGAGCGTTGGCATTCGAATCCCGCCTTCCCAAGTATCGCGTTTGGTCCCGTCGAACGGTCCAAACGACTGAAACGAATCAGCTTCGTAATCAACGCCCTTAAGATACGACTCGTGATGAGGACCGTTATCGCTGGTGAACACAACCAGCGTGTTATCTTCGATCTCTAGATCACGAAGCGTCTGAAGCAGATCGCCGACGCAATTGTCGATCCGGCGAACCATCGTCGCAAATCGCTCTTCTACGTCCGACCAGTTCTTGCCGGTATAGTCAGGGTGTCGATAACTGTCGATCGTCCCAGTGGCGGTATTGATCATCTGCCCCGGCTTCCCCAGCCATTGGACGCCGCCTTTGAGCCCCTGGCCTTCCGGATACTTTCCTGTTGGAACTTGAAGCGCCCCGTGCGGAGTATCGTACGCCAGGTAAAGAAAAAATGGCTGGTCAGGATTCTGTTGACGGTGCTCCGTGATCCAATGCTTACTCCTCGCCGTAAATAAATCCGTCGTGTAGCACTTGGCTAAATCCTGAGAGACTTCCCGATCATTCCACCACAAATCTTTCCCAACTTGGTGGGCCTCAGAGTTTCCGATTGGCCATGCATCGGCTGGATAGTGCACATGACCATCCCGGTGGGCGACGTAACCATAGAACTCATCGAACCCTCGCTTGGTCGGATAACCGGGCCATGTTCCAGGGCTGTTGCCTTCTCCCTGCAATCCATACTTGCCGATCAAGGCGGTTTTATATCCCGCCGTTTTCATAACCGTCGCCAGCGTATGATTATCGTTGAGCTCTTTATCGAATTGATTATTTCGGACGGTTGCGTGACCTTGATGAACTCCCATCAAAAGTGACGCTCGACTTGGAGCACAAACTGGGGCAGGGCAGTAGTGAGCGGGCATCGTAATGCCGTCGGCCGCCATCTGATCGAGACAAGGTGTCTTGAACTTTCGCGACTGGGTCGAGTCGTTTTGATGAAGCACCCCAAGGTCGCCATACCCCAAATCATCGGCCAAGATAAAAATGACGTTAGGCTCGGATTGAGCAAATAACCGCACCGGCAAGCACCCCAGCAACATCAGCAGCGACGCAATGAGTAATCGAGAACTAAACATACCGAACCAGACCGTTAACACTAAAAAACGAAACGAAAATCAACGTGAACCCATGATCGTACTACCAGCGAGACACGTCAAACGAAAACACGCCGAAATCAACCCGCGATTCTGGCTTGCCCAACCACATCCGACAACTAACGCCCTATCGCTTGTCGCGTATAAAAGCGTTTTCTCGAATTGAACCATTGGACTCAACGTGCACGTGGGTCGCCTTGATCACGCGTTTACCAATTCGAAGTACCGTCCCATCGAAAACGATTTTCTTCCCATTGGACAACATCACTTCTTGATTCGCCAGCAATTCGTGCTTAAGAAACTCATTGGGCTTGGGATCCTCATCGTCACTATGGTCCACGACGACTGCCCGCTCATACGTCCAGACGTTCTGAGTTTCATCGCCAACCCATAGGTGCGTGAAATCCGAGGTCGGTTTGGAGCCGCAACCAGCCAACATCACGATCCCGAAAACAACCGCCGAGCAAAATAAATTCAGTTCTCGCATGTTCATGACCTCTTGTTGAACGCCCAATACTATCGCCAGAAGTAGCCACCGCACCAGGCTACATCTATCTAAAACCCTGACTACTGGCTCGGTTCCTTCACCAACAGCTCGATCGACTTGACCTCTACCTTCATGTCTTGGCCACCATGCAATTGAACCGCAAACTTGCCTTCTTTGCGGCCTCGTGGATCAACGATATCACATGCCAAAGTATCGCCGACGTGGGTCACGACGCGGTCGCCGTGCGCTGACACGACCATCGTCGACCACTCGCCTGGCTTGTAAGCTTTCTTCCATTGCTTCGTCCGATTCGCCTGACGATCCTTGGCGTAGCTCTCGAAGTAGTGCAATGGTTTCACCAGCCATTGTCGGCCGCCTGTCTCGTAAAGCCCGCCAATCAATTCAGAGTTTTCCAACTCCGCTTGAATTCCCGCGATCCCGACCGTCGACTCGTTGATCTCGCTGCGAAAGTAAAAACCGCTATTCCCTTCCGTCAACCGAAAAGTAATCTTGGCCGTGAAGTCGCCATAAGATTCCTCGCTCACGATCAGACCATGCTTCTTTTCGCTCTTGGAACTGGTTCCCACCATCACACCGTCAACCAATTCCCACTCGCCGCCACCTATGGCTTTCCAACCATCAAGACTACTGCCATCAAAAATTGGCTTCCAAACGTGCTTGCCATTGTCGACGACTTTCAAATTTCGAAACCGATACAGTTGATCTTTTTCGCCGTGATGTTGAATCCCAATACGCCCTTCAAGGTCAACAGGATCATAATAGTCCGTCGTCAAAATTCCGTTCACAAAGAATCTTAAATGGTCGCCTTCGCATTCGATCCGATATCGATTCCAATCAGTCAGCTTAAGTGCTTCCTGTGCCTCGGGTTGATCGCTCAATGGATTGAGCCACTTCCGCCGGCCTTCGTCGTACAAGCCACCAGACCATTTGCGTGGACTAGCATCGACCTCACATTGATATCCAAACACGCGATTCTTGGATTCTTGACCACGGACCATGAATCCCGAGTTGGCAGTCCCTTTTGGCAAATGCATTTCGCCTTCGAAAACGTAGTCTCCATATGACTTGTCTGTCATTAAGAAAAACTTCTTCTGTGCCACCAGATGAAATTCTCCATCGACAATCGAGACGTTCCCCCATTCGTAAGGATTGTGCCAGCCGGCCTCCGTCTTGCCATCGAAAATGGCGGTCAAGTTTTCGACGTCATCAGACTTGGTCGAGTCTTGAGCCTGCCATGCTCCCGTGGCCTGGGCACAGATCAACAACGCAACACAAAACAGCGCTCGAACGATTAGGTAACGCATCAAACAACTCTCCCAAAAAACACAAAACCGCCATCACTTCTCAATTCAAGGCTTACGCATTTGAATACCAAGTGAAGCTGACGACAACGAATCGTCCCATCATAGATTTTGCGACCCTCCCTCACCAGACCTCGATCAAGCAACCGTGCTTGGAAATCGCGAGCCCCGGAAACAGCGTTAATCACAACTCCGCTTGTTGATTTCACCGCTCAAACTGACACAATGACGAAGTTCACCAATAACTATCAAGGTTGATCAATGAAACTCTCCATCGCAATTTTGTTGATCTGTTTTGCCAGCGCCGGCAGCGCAGCCAATGCTCAACAGGCGGTTGACCTGCTGATTGTCGGTGGGCATGCGTTCCAAACCGAATCCGGCACCTTCGCTCCCAATCAAGGCATCGCGATCAAAGACGGACGATTTCTCAGTCTCGAACGGCCTGCGTCGGACTTCAAGTCTAAGCAAACTCTCACGGTTGGCGACGATCAATATCTACTGCCCGGACTAATCGATTGCCACGCCCATTACAACGTTCGACTCATTCGAAAACGGCGAGAAGAATTCACCTACATGCCACTGATTTATTTGGCCAACGGGGCCACGGTCACGTTTTCCTGTGGTGAGTTCGATCCAGAGTCAATGTTCAAACTACGCCAGAGGATCGAACGAGGAGAACAGATTGGCCCTCGACTACTAACAAGCGGTCCGTATTTCGGGAGAGCAAGACCCAGCTGGCGTGGTGATAAACCGGAACAGGAAATCCGAGACGAAGTCGATTTCTGGGCTGCTAAGGGCGTGGGTGGATTCAAAGCCAAAGCGATCGATCCGAAATCGTTGGCGGTCCTGGTTGACCAAGCCCACCAACACGGACTCACCGTTACCGGTCACCTCGATTCCGGATTTCGAAACAGTGTCAACCCGCGTGACGCCATCGAGCTAGGTATCGACCGAATCGAACACTTCCTTGGCGGCGACGCGATGCCCGATTCGCAATCGGCTTACCAATCGTTGCAAAATATTCGCTCAGGCACACCCGAACACGCCAGAATCATCAAACACTTCATCGATCATGGCACTGTTTTCGATGCCACACTCACCGCCTACGGATACCTCGGTGAAACCTCGCCCGAGACTCACGAAGAGTATGAGTACTGGATCGACGAACGGGAATTTTTCACGCCCCATATTCAAGAACTGATCAAGTCGCGGAAACCCATGCAGAATATGGAAATCTACCAAAGAATCTATCGGGCCAAGCAAAAGACGATTGCTGATTTCCATGGGGCGGGTGGAATCATTTCGCTGGGCACCGATCACGTCAGTAATGGTAACCACTTGCCCGGATTCGGCGTCCACCGCGAACTCGATGCCCTCGTAAGAAACGGAATTCCAGCCGCAGACGCTCTGAAAATTGCCACCATCAATGGTGCCAAAGCGCTCAAAATTGACAAAAACCACGGCTCAATCACTGTCGGAAAGGTCGCTGACGTTGTCGTGATTGATGGCAATCCGCTGGCCAAGATCCGCAATACACGCAACGTGCGAAAAGTGGTTCGCGCGGGCGTGGTTCACGATGCCGCAGAACTACTCGAATCAGTCAAAGGGAAACTGGGGCCAACGAGTCAGGCAACCGAGAAAGACTGGTAAGACATTTCCCATATTTCGGGTTTCGAGTGAATCTCCAATTGCGGAATCCCAGCTTACGATTACACAAGCCAACGCGTCGATAGCCTGCAATCCATCGCCTCTCCGATAGCACTGGAGCCACTCAATTACCCCGAAAGGCTTGGACAACTGGTAGATATTCCAAAACTTTTTTGTTTTTTTTCTTTGCCAGCAGTCGCGATCAGGCACCCGTTCAATCGCTTAATCATCCCTTGCAAAACCTGACTGCCCCAAACCCACATTAAGGGCAGTCGTCTAACCAAACTGCCCCAATCCGATATTTATTCGAGTGAACCATTTTGATCGCACGAATTCCATTTTGTTATGCGCGTTCTCGTACCAAATTCCTATAATCGAGATTCGTAAATTTTCACAGTCATACAGTTTCTATCCTTGCAGAAATTGAGTCATGAGCACCACCACCAAACCACAATCATCCGAAACCAGCTCCCAGCAAACCGACCGCATCACTGGCTCAGAAGCCGTTGTGCGGTGCCTCCTGGCCGAGGGCGTGGACCTGATTTTCGGATACCCTGGTGGAGCAATTATGCCGGTGTACGACGAACTCTATAAGTATCGTGATGAAATTCATCATGTGCTCGTTCGTCACGAACAAGGCGCCACGCACGCCGCCCAAGGATACGCCCGGGCGTCTGGACGCGTCGGAGCATGCATTGCCACTTCGGGGCCCGGAGCCACCAATCTCGTGACCGGGATCGCTGACGCAATGATCGATTCCACACCGATGGTTTGTATCACCGGCCAAGTTCCCAAACATTTACTTGGCTCGGACGCGTTTCAAGAAACGGACGTGATGGGAATCACAATTCCAGTGACTAAGTGGAGTTTCCAAGTCACGGACGCAGCGGAGATCCCTGAAGTTTTCGCCAAGGCGTTCTACGTCGCAAAAACAGGCCGACCTGGCCCTGTCGTGATCGACATCACAAAAAACGCCCAATTCGGCGAGCTTGATTATTCCTACAAAAAATGCGAACGAGTGAAAACGTATGTTCCTCGCCCCGTTGTCGACCAATCTAAAGTCCAAGAGGCTGCCGATTTAATCAACGCTGCAAAGAAACCCTACGTCTTGTTCGGCCAAGGCGTGATCCTCTCCAAAGCAGAACAGGAATTAAAAGCGTTCGTCGAAAAAACGGGAATCCCCTCCGCTTGGACCATCATGGGACTTTCAGCGATGGAGACTGAGCATCCGCTCAATGTTGGAATGCTCGGCATGCACGGCAACTACGGTCCGAACGTGATGATCAATCAATGTGACGTCATGATCGCGATCGGAATGCGGTTCGATGATCGAGTTACCGGCAACCTCGATAAGTTTGGCAAGCAAGCCAAAGTGATTCATATCGAAATTGACCGAGCCGAAATCGACAAAAACGTCAAAACAGACGTGGCAGTGGTCGGCGATGCAAAAGAAATCTTGAGTCTCTTAACGCCACTCGTCAATGAAAACAAGCACGAGCAATGGCATCAAGAATTCAAAACTTGCGATGATAAGGAATACGAGATCGTCATCAAGAACGAGTGCGAGCCGACCGAAGGCATGATCACGATGGGCGAAGTCATCACTCAATTGAATAAATACTCCGGTGGCGAAGCGATTATTGTGACCGACGTCGGCCAACACCAAATGGTGGCTTGTCGGTACGCCGAATTCAAGCAATCCAGAAGCAACATCACATCCGGCGGCTTGGGAACCATGGGCTTCGGCCTCCCCGCAGCGATCGGTGCAAAACTCGGGGCTCCTGAGCGACAAGTCGTTTGTGTGGTCGGTGATGGCGGTATTCAAATGACGATCGAAGAACTCGGCGTGATTTTGCAGACCGATGTCCACGTCAAGATTCTACTGCTTAACAACGAATTCCTGGGAATGGTGCGTCAGTGGCAACAGTTGTTCTTTGACAAACGCTATTCAGCCACAGAGATGACCAATCCAAACTTCCAGTTAATCTCGGAAGCCTACGGAATCAAATCCAGCAAAATTGACCAACGAGAGCAATTGAATGCTGCCCTCAAAGAAATGATGGAACACGAAGGTGCCTACCTTCTGGAAGTCATGGTCGGCAAGGAAAACAACGTTTTCCCGATGGTTCCAGCCGGAGCCGCCGTCTCGGACATTCGACTCGAATAAGCGTCGAATCCCAAGTGCGATCCCAACTTCAAACATCACAATTTAGCTCGAAATATTCTCATGCTTGATCAAATCACCATCGCTGTATTCAGCGAAAACAAAGCCGGACTTCTGCATCGCGTCACCACCGGTTTCACGCGCCGTAAAATCAACATCGAGAGCCTGACGGTTTCCGAAAGCGAAATCCCCGGCATCCACCGCTACACCATCGTGGTCCAAATTACGGAAAACGATGCGACAAAGCTCGTCCATGCGTTGGAAAAACAAGTCGATATTCAAAAAGCGTTTTGGTATCGTAACTCGGATATCATCCATCGCGAGATCGCGCTGTATAAGGTTCGCGCGGAAGCCATGCAAGAAGGAAGTCCCGGTTTGGAAGTTGTCGATCGGCATCACGCCCGAATCCTCAGCGTCGAGCCGGAATTCGCAGTCATCCAAAAGACAGGACGACGCGAAGAGACAACGCAACTTTTCAAGGACCTGGAGCCATTTGGCATTCTTGAATTCGTTCGCTCTGGACGCGTTGCTATCTCGCGGCCGATGAAAGAGCTAAAAGAATATCTAGCCGAGCTCGAAATCGCATCGGCGCACTAGAGCCTGCACGCTGACAATCTCAGCATCTACAAAATGACCCTGGCCCCATCGCGGATGGGTGCCGGTGGGTCATGTTTATCTGCTAAACACTAGCGATCCTAGCACCACCGTGCCGACCATCCAAATCACTACGCCGTCGCACTTCGTGCCATCTTTAAACCGGCCTGCTTGAACGCAACCAGAACCAGCCCAAACCCGGTCACCGCGAAACTCGACGCAATGACCCATCCACGCCTGCCATAATCCGTCGTGGGAATCATGTCTGCCGGGGCAAGTATCGATTCGATTCCAGACGACCAACACACGAATGCTACAAGTCCCGCCATTCCAAAAGAAAACACCAACAGCCAAAACCAGTGGAATTTGCTCCGTAATACGCACAAAGAATACGGAATGAGAATGCTCAGTCCGACACCCGCACACACCATCACCAACGTCAGCTTGTAGCTGATCGAGGCCACAGAATCTAACTGCATCGCCTTGAGCGACAACGCCATAAGTGCGGTGCCAACAATCAACGAACCAATCGAGAATTTTGCCGTCGACTCAATGCCAAGCTCAGCCGCTTCGAGCTTCCAGCCAACCAAGCCACGCGTCATCGCAAACGGAATTGCAAATGCCAACACGACGGCTGCGACCAGGCTAAGCCACAATCCAAAGACTCCGTTCTGGTTGCTAACTCCAAACAAAAAATGGCCCATCCAGCACAAGATCAGCTGAGTCGACGTCAAGAGAAAAGCCATCAAGAAACGGAATACGAATCCGGCCGGAAACAACGCCAACAAAAAACCAATCAGCATAACTTGGGAGATCATTATCCCGAGCGTCAAATTGGCCACGCCCCACCATGCTGGATCTCTCCGACCAAGATCAAAAAGTGGACCCGCTGAAAAATTCGCAGTCGCGAAGACGGCCAACGCAGCAACGATTCGCCAGTGCTTGAAGAAGACCTCTCGGTCAGTTTCGGTCGCCAACTTCGGACGCTTGGTTGATGCATTCATATGAGCTCAATTGTCGTCGTTGAGGCAAGAATCGGCCACGGTCTGTCAAAAAACGTAAACCTACCCGATTGGCTACAGATTAACTGTTTAAATTGGAAAATGCTCGCTCGGAAGTTCAAACACTCACCGGAGATGGTCTCGCGCCGCATTTCAACCCGTGCCCTACCGCCACCGCTCTCACCAATTCCCAGTTGAAAACGCTGGTCTAGTTCCCCTCATGCTGAGCCAATGAAAAAGTGCCCGAGTTGGTGATAACGGATTTTTTGAGTCGGGGTGCCCGCTACAAAATGAACCTGCTGCTTGTCTTGGAAAATTCTCTATACGGACTCACTAAAAAGTGATCCAGCTCAACAAACTGGCTCACTTCTCCCCGCAAATTCGGACCAACTCGATTCGCTATTTATTTAAACTCACTCCGAGTTTGCGGGGAGAACAGGCTGGGGATGTGGGAACATGCAGATTGAGAAAACCTCAATTAAAATCAGTCGAGTGGGACGGGATTGTGACGCTCAAGACGCGGATGCGAGAATTGAAAACCGCTTGTTCCTTACCCCAACCTCCTCTCGTCAGGAATTCAGTCAACAATTGATGAAGTCACCATGCAGAATTGTTCCAAGTTCCGAGGAGAGGGGGCTTTCCATTTTGGAATGCCATTAAGTTCAATTTTGCCGGTTAGCAGAAAACCAATGCAGCAAATATTTTTCGTCAGGCCCCCATCTGCCGTCCTGCTTTGGCATTGCCTGGCCTGCCAAATCAGCCTATTCTCCGCACCAATCGACTTACTCTGAATCCTGCTTTGCTTTTTACTCCTGCGCTCACCGTTCGTCCTGAACCACGTGCCATGAACAAATATTCCCAACCAATCAATCTGTGGATGATCGCGGGCCTAATTAGCCTGTGCCTTGCGACATCGGGATGCGGTGTGTTTCGCAAAACCACCCGAGTCTTGATGCCCACGCCGATTTGCATTTCGGCAGGCCTTCCTCATCCAGGCGGAGACTTTCTCGAGCCCTGCGGTTGCTCTGACGACGAGCTGCCAGTGTTTGTCATCAGCGGCAGGAATGTGCTTTCTGATCCCGATGGACTCAATCCGTTTGGCATCAAGCGAACTCATCAGCTGACCACCGGCGTGGCCTACGTCAAGATTGGTGAAGGGCTGACTGCTGAGCAGCTGCATCGCGAAACGACCACCGACATCAAACAAAAAAAAGCAAAAGTTGAATTCTCACGAATCGAACTTGATCCGATGACCGATGAAGCGGAACCGTGGTGCGTCGGAAACGACGTCGCGGGATATGGGCATCATCAATTCGTACAGGCGATCCGAGACCAGCTTGAGAAAACTGGCAGCCGACAAGCCACGATTTTCGTCCACGGTTACAACACTGAATTTATCGACAATACGTTGCTGGCGGGTGAGATTTTCCACTACCTTGGCCGGCGCGGCGCGATGATTAGTTTCGAATGGCCATCGGAGTCTCGGCTCCTTGGCTACGTCGCAGACAAGGGAAACGCAAGTTACAGTACCCGCCACTTCCGAGCGATTATTGCGAACTTGGCCAAAGAGTGCGACGTCGAGTCAATCACCATCGTCGCTCACAGTGCCGGCTCTCCCATCGTGGTCAATGCGCTGCGTGAACTTCGACTGCTTGATTTTGATCAAACGGCGAAAGAACTCCAAGCCAAATATCGAATTCGCCGCGTCGTGCTTGCCGCCCCCGACATGGACATGATGGCGTTCATCAATGCCGTCAAAGATCGATTCCACGACATCGCCGGACAAGTCGCTGTTTACGCTTCACCTAACGATCGAGCGTTGCGAGCCTCCGAAATCATCTACGGCAACAATCGACTTGGCCGCTCCGTCGGCAAGGTCGCCGATTGGGAAAGGGAAGCTCTTTCCCAGATTCCTCAGATCGAACTCATCGACGCTTCGGTGGCCGAAAACGTCTATCGGAACTTCACGGGGCACAGCTATTTCCATCGCGACCCGTGGGTCAGCTCAG
>JBLINZ010000159.1:0-11997 GCA_047639375.1 Mariniblastus sp.
TGAGGAAGGGTGGTGAGAAAGCAAAGTTGCATCGACTTCGAACGATACTATAACCAAAAATCGCCGCGTGCATCGCGTCTGGACCCGCAAAAGGGAAGATTCTCATCGCGGAGGTCGCCCAAGAACGATAAGTCTCCCAGCCGGTGAATCTGGGAGGGTTGTAACCGCGTTGATAACGCCGAGTCTCGATGATCCTAAGGTCACTGTGCTCTTTCAACGAGAAACCTAAGGTTCCTTTAAGTTTACTTTAGGGGGTTGGGCGTTCGCAGGACTGGCATGGCCGGCCGACGCGCTTGGCACGGGGCTCGAGCGGGCAATTGATGCCTTCGCAATGTTGATCATACTTAACTCGGCAAATGGAACACTTCATCAAATGGTTGGTGATCCGTTTGTGTAGCTCAGGGTCGGGAATCTGTGCCGAGATGTAGGACGACATCTGCTTGTTGACAGAGTAACAGGGAATGCTCTGGGCCGTTGACTTGACTGTGTTAGCATTGTTATCGGGGAGAGATGTCAGCCCCCATAGTGAACCACCACCGATTAAACCGCTGATGATTCCAACGGCAATTACAGCAAAAAAACGTTTTCTAGATATCGTCTCTTCGGCCGCCCGATGAATCATGCCTGCATGGCATGGTTCCCAGCTACTATTCGAGACTTTGCTTTTGTTCTTCATCGTTCGACACGAGGTAGGATTCGGTGGCACCCAAGTAAGTAAGCATAGTCTGAAGGTGTTCCCCATAGAATGCTGTATAGCAATCTACAAGCATCTCATACTAGGTCACAAATTCAAGGAAATTGTGACTATGTTCACTATCGGGAATACCCTGGAACGAATCTAGCAGCAGTTGTCAGTTGACTTTTCAATTGTGGGGTCGCCTCATTAACCTCAGATGCGAGTTTGGGAAGGTCCATGATGATGACTCGACGACGTGAAATCTTCAGCAGCTCTTCTTTCTGAAGATGCCCCAAGACAACTGTCACCGTTTCCCGTGTGCTCCCAATGATACAGGCCATTTCCTGGTGTGAAAGGCGGATATTGAGCGAGATTTCGTTCTCTGTCTGAACGCCATACTTTTCGGAAAGCTCAAGCAAAAGGTGGATCACGCGTTCGCGATTTGATCGAAATAGCAGATTTCTCAAGCGTTTTTCGACTCGTTGACGACGGACACCGATCAGTTTGGTGACACCCAAAACCAGGTCAGGGTACTTCCGAATCACATGTTGGAGGGCTTGCTTGGGAAGCAGGACCAACGTGGATTTCTCGGTCGTTTCAACATATTCGTCACGACGTTCGGTTCCCAGCAGCGCTAGCTCGCCAAAAATCTCACCCGCGTCGATGAACCCCAGAATTGATTGTTTGCCATCAGGCGTGGCGTGACAAATTTTGACACGGCCCTGAGCAACCAAGATGACGCCATCGGCTTGCTCGTGTGGCAGGTAAACCGGTTCACCTCGCTTGAGTTTTCGCATGCGAGACTGGGACTCTAGTTCAGCGATGTCTGAGGCTGAAAGTTGCGAAAAGAGATTGCAATTTTTGATGTACCAGAAACTGTCAGCCATTTCATTCCTCGATTTGTTGTCTGAATTTAGTCGTTGGCCGTGCCGTCAAAATGGGCAGGACGAACTAGTTGGAAATTGAATTCTCAAGTGGAAGCTGAGACGTAATGGCCAATGATTCCTTACTGTGCCTTAACAAACAAATTGGAATTATTTGTCAGGGTTCAGTATGGTGGGTCTCATTTAATAGGAAAACCCTTATTGCTGTGTACTACTTAATACGGTCGGTGAGTCTCTTTGGTTTCACGAAAATATTCAAATGAGAGGTCGAGCCGAATTCTAATATTGACACAAGCCGTTCGTTCCGAAAAAAACCCGTGATTCACCGTCGTAACGAGTTTCAAGCAAAGAAACGTTCATTCTAAAATTTCAATCGAACGTGTGTCATCTAACGTTAATTATTTGCCTCGACCGCCTCCGCCACCGCCTCCGCCACGCGTTGTTCCACCTCCACTTCCACCTCCGCCACGAGTCGTTCCACCACCACGCCCTGTTTGGCCACCTCGTCCCGCTTGTTGGGATTGAGCGGCTTTGATCATCATTTGTCGCATGGCGTCCTGTTGAGCCGAACCAGCCGTTGGTGTTTTTGCGGTGTTAGTTCTGGCGCCGTTGGCTCCATTTTGCGAGTCGATCGGCTCGCCAGTTGTGGCGTCCAAGAGAATCGCGTTGTCGCCAAACACGGCTTTCAAAATGGCCACGTGTGCTGAGAGGTCAACGATCTCTTCCATGATTTCCATTTTCGGCGGAGCTGGGCCCGGGATGTCGAGTTCTTCGACTCGAAGTAGGACTTCTTTGTAGATAAAGTGCGGGCCAGTCACGAGAAGTTTTCTTGTCGCTGGGTCTACGCCTAGCTTGCCCTTAGGTTTCTGTTTCTCAAGATCGGCACCAGATCCGCCACCTTGGTTCTTGTTCTTACCAGTTAGGCTCTGCATCATTTTCATCATTTGGGCAGCTTCTGCGTTTTGGCCACCGCCCTTAGCTTCTTCGCCGGAGCTTAGCAAATCAGAAAGATCCTGTTCAATGATCGTTTTGAGTTCTGTCGGGTCGCGAAAATTAATATCGATCGTGTAAAAACCGCCGACCAATTCTGGATTGTGTGGGGGGTCTGGTTGGTCAAGCGTTTCAATGAGTCCAGCGATCGCTTCCAAGTCATTGCCTGTAGCTCCCCGAACGAAAATCATGTTGAATCGCATGTCGACGCCGAACTGCACGGCGCCTTCAAGATCGGTACTGACGGTTTCGCTGCCAGTGCCTCCACCGAGAAGGCCGCCGAGCAAGTCTCCTGCACCGCCGCCCATCATGTTGTTCATCATGCCTTCCATCAGTCCGCCACCTGCACCGCCTCCGCCCGAATCTCCCAGACCGTAGTAAGATTCAAGAAAGCCGAGCATCTCATCCGCTTGGCGGTAATTCAATGCGAAAAACTTGGGTGCTTGGGCAACGCCTTCCTCGTCAAGTCGGTCGTAAATCGCTCGCTCAAGATCGTCTAGGGCGTCGAGGTCCTGAGAATCAAGCACGATTCCGTAAGCCGTTTCGCGAATTTTGATCGGCGACCCAGGGATGGATTTGACTTGACTGGCTGGCTTGTAGTCGAATTCTCGCAGTTGTGACTCGTCGCTAGTCTCGCTGACTTCTTCTTGAACCGGAGCGACATAGCTAGTGAGTGCGGTTGGCGAAACGCCAAACGCCGAACCGATCAAAAACATGGATTGATTCAAGTTCTGGCGAAACTGACTGCCCTGAAATTGACCTCGCTGATTCAGATTTCGCCGAGGAGCGGGCGAAGAATTCGACTGAGGAAAGTCAAGCAACGAAGGAGCTGCATTTTGTGGACCCGTTCGAATTCTTGAGCGAATGTCTTTCCGATCTTCTGGAAGAATGATCTCGATCTTATTGCTTCGATTATTGATCTGCAGGAGGTCTTCAAGCATCGGCATGATATCGCCTTGCTCGCTGTCACTCATCTCGATCATTCTAATTTTCGATCGCGGGCCAGTAATTACGAGTTGCGAGTTGGCGTCGAGCTGCTCAACCATCTTGCGAACGGTCAGGACTTCTTGGGGCGTGCCCCGAACCAAGATCTGATAAAGCTCGGCTTGAGCCATCAACACAGGGCCTGTCGTTGACTCCTCGGCACCGTTCTGTCGGAACATGCTTTCGAGAATCACGATGACTTCAGCTGGGTCGCGATTTTGTAGGGTAATGATGTCAAAACTTGAGTTTTCCACATCGGAGATTGCGGCCAAATATTCGGCGACTTTGGCGTGCTGTTCTTTGGCAGCCAAAACCATGATCGTGCCCGTCGTTTCATCTTGATCCATTTTGATGTCGAGACCTTCGAGCATCGTGTCAAGAATATTCAAGGCAAGCTTAGGATCCGTGAAAACCGGATAGGCTTTGACATAGGGTTTGTCGAGGACCACACTGCCGTCGATAGGTTCGACGGGTGAATCCACGATAGCAGCCACTTTTTCGAATTTCTCAAGCATTTTCTCGGTGCCCGCAACCAACATTCGTTCTCCAAAAACATCGGCTGAAATCGAAAGCGATTCGTCGGGGCGTGCGGTTTGACCTTCGGGGATTCCCAACAAAGGCCCAGCCAGCATCATGAATGTCTCGGAGTCCTGATGCTTCAGCCGATAAGGCCGGATGCTGGTTGCATCGCCTGACTTACGGTCTTGTGACGTCTTAATCAAGTCGCGAATTTCTCGCAGGTGTCCGCCTGTTTCGCGAACGTGCAACTGATTGGCGGCTGGGAAAGCGACAAAGTAATCTTTGTGTACGTCGCTGATCATCGGCTTCAGTTCGTCATACATGTCGTTGGCATTCAACTCACCAACATCGAAAATGCAACTGATTGTTTCGTATTTACCGCGTTTGTCCAAATCCGCGACTTCGATTGATTCGATCAAGTCATTTGGGAAATTGGTATCACGGGTTTTCCAAAGCACCAACATTTGGCGATTGCGAATGAGCGTGTAGGGCTCGTCTGAACGAATCAACAAGGCGTGATTGAGTTGATCCAAGGCTTCCAGAACGGTGTATTCCGAAGTGTCCTTGAGCGTGAATGTGCCAGCTGGCCAATCGGCAATCGGCTGCAGCGAATATCCTGCTTGATCGGCAAACCAAGGAATGACTTCGCTCCACTCTTGCTCTTTGAATGAGAATTTGATCTTCCCATCCATGACTTGGTTGACATCAACGACGTCTTGATTCGCAGTCGTTTTGTTTTCGGAGGGCTTCGCCGGCACGGCCAATGCCACTTTTTCTACTTCTTGGGCGGCTGGTTGAGGCAGTGTTTCTTGACCACCATTAGTCTGGAACCCGAATAGTCCATATGTTGAGCCGCAAGTCGCGGCGACGGCAAGCGTCGAAAAGAAGAGTTTCTTCATGTTTGGAATCTGCTTGTTAATGGTCTGTTTTTGGATCAAACCCTAGTATAACTTGGGTATTGTTGGAAAATGACTCTTTCGCCTGTGTTACGAACAGAACTGTGTCAGCTGTTAGTCATAACCGGCTTAAAACCAACTAACCGCATTTATCGCGGGTTTTCGGTTAGTTAGAACTTGAGCCATTCCCCTACATATACGTTTAAACTCACAAATTGCCCGAATGTTTCGGGAATCACGTAAACGACGATGAATATTCTTTGTATTGAATCAACTTGTGACGAGACTGCCGCTGCTGTCGTGACCGGTGACCTGGAAATTTTGGGCAGTATCGTCGCGTCGCAGGAGAAATTGCACGAGAAATTCAGTGGTGTTGTTCCAGAGATTGCTGCTCGAGCTCACGTGCAGCGAATTTTGCCGGTGATCGACCAGACCCTGAAAACGTCCAAAATTCGCTTGTCCGATCTCGACGCGATTGCTGTCGCCAATACGCCGGGTCTATCCGGATCCCTACTGGTAGGCGTGGTGGCTGCCAAAACGCTTTGTTTGGCAAATGACCTGCCACTGATTGCCATCAATCATCTGCATGCCCACGTTTATGCCTGTCAATTGGGTTCGGATGAGCCAGTTTTCCCTTGCGTGGGCATGATTGTCAGCGGAGGGCATACCCATCTCTATCAGTATCAAGACGCTTTAAACGCCAAATACTTGGGGGGCACGATCGACGACGCCGCCGGAGAAGCGTTCGACAAAGTCGCCAGCATGCTGGGGCTTCCCTACCCCGGCGGTCCGGCGATCTCAAAAGTCGCTCTCAATGGCGATCCCGCCGCCTATAAGTTCCCTCGCAGTTTTATCCGCGATCCCCGTTTGGATTTTAGCTTTAGCGGTCTCAAGACGGCGGTTCGATACGCGATCGGAGGCCCGGGCTGTGGCGATGTCTCCGGGATCAAATTGAGTGACCAGCAGATTTCCGATCTAGCAGCCAGCTTTCAACAGGCCGTGGTCGATTGCTTGGTCGCGAAATCCGTCAAGGCGATCGAGCAGGCTGGCTTGAACAATCTGTGCGTCGGTGGTGGCGTGGCCGCTAACCGAGTTTTACGAGCACAGCTACAAACCAAGTGTGACGAGCATGGGATTAAGCTGCACATCGCCCCCCTTCAATACTGCACGGACAATGCCGTGATGGGTGCGATCGCGGTTGAGCGTTTTCGAGCCGGCCTATTTGAAGAACTCGATTTGGATATTAAACCCGGCTTGGTCCGCCACTGAGTCACTGGCGAATGAGGAGCATCGGTCCTCCGCCTCCGAGACAAAGGCGAGCTTGAACCACGCCCTGGCTTGGAGCCACGCCCTGGCTTGGAGCCACGCCCTGGCTTGGGCGAATGTCTGTGAGTTAGGTCCCGCTGATTTGAGATGCGAAACGATAGATCGTTTAACGATTAGCCAGCAGGCGCCACTGCCAAACGCGGAGCAATTGAAGGCGTGGGGCGGTTGCTGCTTGACGGCAAGTCTGAGTGCTCTCCTTCGCTTACGCATTCGGGCGACCAGCGGTTGCCGCTTAACCTGCCACTAAATCAACACGCCCCAACTTCGTCGGGTTTCCATTGTCGCCTTCGGCTGGATACGTTTGGAAATGTCACCGCCTCGTCGGCTTGCCCTTGTTGCTGCCATTCCACGCTAGAATCAACAAGCGTTCCCTCGTTGGGCTGCGCTTCTTCATAACGAGCTTCCCAGCAGGCAGGCTATTGGGCGACCTGCAACTGGTTATCAATTTTGTACACACCAGGCTCAAGTCGTAACTGGCGGACTAATCGCTGGCTTTCGGCTTGGTTTCGAACGGCACCACTCAAGAAAGCCGTCTTGTTTTCAACTCGAATCGTGTAGCTCTCGGGCGCGATTGTCGAGCCGGGCTGGCTGATAAAGCGATTCTGGAATTGACTCACAACTTGGTTTGGCGAACGTTGTGGGGCGTAGAATCGTGGTCGAATTCGGGCTCGTACATTTCTGCGGGTGACTGAGAATCCGTTTTGAGCACCTGCATTGTTGGATCCAATGTTAAAGTTGTTTTGGATGCTGTCATTGACGCCGCCGCCAAGCGTTGCGTCATCGGACAAGCCTGGCCCACTGATTTCTCCAGGGCGCCCGATAAACCCAAGCGATTGAATGCCTTCGGCGGTCTGACCGATGAAGCCTTGGTTGCGCTGATCGGGGGTCGTTTCGATGTCGATCGAGCCGCCGATATCACCTACTCCTCCACGCCCTTCTCCGATCGAAGCGTCTGGAGCGTTGGTGGTGTTGCCTGTCGTGTCGGTTCCGACATCGCCTCCGGTTGTCGCACCGCCGGTGCCATCGACTTGGGCATGGACCTGCGCTGAGAACACAACTAGACAGAGGCACAAGGCCGAACCAGCAGCCAAGTTAGGGATGAGTTTTTTTAGTGACACAGGATCGCCTTTCAAAGTAAATCTCTTGATCGAATTTATCGAAATTCGAGTCCGATCAACCCGCAAAGCTGAATGGAATGACCAACGGGTGTTTCCGGTGATGAAACAGCCGACGATTGTTTCAGTTTCGCCAAATTCTAGGCGAACCCAAACAAATTAACTAGAAATCAACCGCTCTCGTGGGTGAGATTCCAGTCTTCAAATTCACATCGGCTGATTGGGTTCGAAAAAACAGCGTCAAATGAATTGTGAGGGATGCTCCGCCAGGACTCGACTTGCCATCGGAAAAACGAATAAACCGAACGCAATCATAAAAATCCTGTTTCTTGACTGTTATTCGAAACAAATTCCTAGAATCCTGGGTTCTATCGACGTCCGCGATTGGTTGCTGAGTGGGCATTAGTATTTACAATTTGCGCCATTCTTCCAAACGCAACGGCGTGACGATGTACACAACACAGGAAAAAAGCATGCTTTCTCGAATTCGGATGCCCTTTCACTCACTGTTTTCCCAAGCTGGAAAACTGATAATGGGCGCCGCCCTGACGTTAGGCCTGGTCCTCGGTTCCACGCCATTCGCCGCTGGGCAAACGGAGCCGGTTGAGCGACCGTCCACCCAAGACTTGTTGCCTGAAACAACAGTCGGATTCATTCAAGTCGACAATTTTCGCGACATGTTGGAAAAGATTAAGGAGTCGTCGATGGGGCAAATGTCCCAAGACGAAGCCATTGCTCCCTTGCTTGAAGGGCTCTGGGAAGAAGCAAAATTGGCTTATGATGACGTCAAAGACGATGTCGGTGTGTCGTTGGAAGATCTGCAGGCGCTGCCCTCTGGCGAAATGACATTCGCTGTGATCGCCCCTCGCCGAAAAGATCTGGCGTTCATGTTGGTCATCGAACTGGAAGAAAATGAAGCCGTTGACCGGGTCTTGGATCGTGGTCGTCAATTGATCCAAGAAGAAGGCGGAGAAGAAATCACGTCGGAAGAGAGCGAAGACGGAATCACCTACGAGTCGTTCGTTGTCAACGGCCAGAATATCAAGTTCTTCCGCAAAGACGGCCTGATGGTCGGTTGCTCATCGGAAGATGAACTGGATGCTTTGGTCGACCGCTGGATGGGTCGAGAAGTCAAAAAAGTCCGTCCATTGTCGAGCAATCGAAAATTCGTCACGATCATGAATCGTTGCGTGGGTACCAAAGATCTTAAGCCTGAAGCTCGGTTCTTCGTCGATCCGATTGGCTGGGCCAAGACTGGCTTGCGTGGAAACGTCGGTGCTCAGGTTGGGCTTAACTTTCTTCCCGTGTTTGGCCTTGATGGTCTTCTGGGAATTGGTGGAAGCATGATTTTGTCGGAAGATGATTTTGAGTCCGTCACTCACGCCCATGTCCTGTTGGCCAGTCCTCAAAAGGGCGTGTTTGAAATGGTTTCGCTCAAGCCGACTAACTATTCGCCGGAAACTTGGATGCCCGCCGATACCACGGCTTACATGACCACCAGCTGGGACATCAACCAAATGGTTACCGAGCTGACAAAACTGATTGAGAACTTCCAGAGCGAAGGTGCTGTTGATGAGTGGATTGAAGAAAATATCAATCAAGAACTCGAACTCGATCTCAAGGACGATGTTCTCGCCCACCTAACGGGTCGGGTGACTTACGTTCAATGGATCAGTGATTCCATGACAATTAGCAGTCAAGTTCAAGGGTTTGGCATTGAACTGAGCAATCCGGAGGCGTTTGAAGTTTCGCTGGACGCCATCGTGGCCCGAATTAATCGTGGGAATGATGACGATGACGAAGACGAGGACGAGGAGAACGAACCGGTTTTACAAGAAGTCGAATACAAAGGCGTACGGATGTGGACTATCGCCAGTCAGCAACTGTCGCAGCAAGCCGAGCGGCAACGAGAGCGTCGGCTAGAGCGTGGTGAGGTCGAGTTTGAGACTGAAGAGCTGCTGCCACAACCGGCGTTTGCTCTGATTGGAAACTATTTTGTGGTCTCGGGGTCTCCCAAAACACGTCAGTTCCTTGAGCATGCGATTGATACCGAACAGGGAGATTTCACGTCTTTGGCGATGGATGAAAAATTCAAACAGGTCAACGACAAACTCGTTCGGCAGTTGAAAACGGACATGCCTTGTGCCGTGATGTATTCAAATCCCGAGCGTTCGATGCGAATGATGCTTGAAATCGCGAGTTCCGAGCAAGCCAACTCGTTGATGGGACGGGGAGCGGAAGGCAACAAATACCTTGCAGGTATCAAGGCTCGGATGGACGAGAATCCCATTCCTGAGTTTGAAACGTTGCAAAAGTACTTCCAACCGGCGGGGGGATTTGCAACCACCGACGAAACCGGTTATCACTTCATGGCGTTTGGGCTTCGAAGAGACGCCGAAGAAGACGAGTAATGCCACTTCTTCCTGGTTGCGTCTGAGGTCCAGTTTTTTGCTCCAGGAATTTAATCCCGTTTGGCCGGTGCATTCCGGCCAACCGGGATTTGTGGGCCACTTGGCCCCGAGATACTAATGAACATTGTGATTTTAGGCGCGGGCCGCGTTGGTTCTTCGATCGCGGACATGCTCTGTCGGATTGAGCACAGCGTGACCATCGTTGATACCGATGCCAAACAAGTCGCCCGGATCAATGAAGAACTGGACGTGCGGGCCATCGTAGGATCCGCTTCACAATCCAGCGTTCTATTTCAAGCTGGTATCTCCAGTGCCGATATCTGCATGGCGATGACGGGTTGCGACGAAGTCAATATCGTGGCGGCGAGCATGGCCAAGTCGATGGGCGCCCGCCGGTCGATCGCCCGCGTTTACGCCCCCGTTTTTCGTGACCTCAGTACGTTCGATTATCAACGTCATTTCAATATTGATCGAATGCTATCGTTGGAGCATTTGACTGCCATGGAACTGGCCCGTGGGATTCGGGAGCCTGGCTCAGTAGTCGTTGAGCAGTTTTCCCGAGGCGGACTGGAAGTTCAAGAGATTACGGTCAGCAAGGAATGTAAAGTCACTCGGAAAACGATTCGTGATTTGGGACTCTCGTCGCACGTCCGATTGGGAACCATTGAACGCGATGGGCGGATGTGGATCGCATCGGCCGATGATCAATTGCAAGTCGCAGACAAAGTCACGGTGTTCAGTCGCCCTGAGGATATGAAAGCCGTTAAAGTGCTGTTCAAGACCGGCATGGGGAGCGCTCGACGTGTCGTGATTGTGGGAGGCGGAGAAACCGGTTTGCATCTCGCCCGCACGTTGGAACGCGAGGGCTTCAAAGTCATGATCATCGAGCATGACGCTGAGCGCTGCGATTTGTTGGCAAATCTGCTGGAATCCACTTCTGTAATTCATGCGACCGCGACCGATCCGGAAATCCTGGAAGAACAACGCGTCGGGCATACCGATGTGTTCGTGGCCTGCACGGGTGACGATGAAGATAATCTGATGTTGGGCGTGAAGGCCAAGGATTTGGGGGCCAAACAAGTCATGAGTGTGATCGGTCGTCCTGACTACGCAAGCGTAACGGCTCGCTTGGGAATCAACCTGGCCGTCAGTTCCCGCGATGTGATGGCCAAGCAGATTTTGTCGTATTTGACAGAGGGTGTGGTGATTTCCCGTGCGAAGTTACCCGGCGGGTTGGTGAATGTAATCGAAGTCGAGGTGTTGGCTGGCTCGCGAGCCACGGAAGTCACGCTAGCCGAGCTGGAGTTGCCTGAGCGATGTTTAGTCGTGGCTGTGATCCATCTGGATTATGTCCGCGTGCCCGGTGCCAGCGATCGGCTCAATCCAAACGATACCGCAGTCATCATTGTAGAAGATGACGTGGTCAATCGAGCGTTGGCGTTGTTCTCGCCTTGAGAAGAGTTTCGCCATCGTAGACCTCTCAGAATTCCGGTGAGGTAAGCGTTGAACTTAATCAAATTGCTTTTCGTGTTTGTTAATTTGCTTGGTGGGTCTTTTGGCCTATCCTTTCCGCTTCGTTTTCTTTTCGAGTGGATTATGATTGGCTTGGCATTGATTCCGCATAGGGGTTTTCCTCTTCGATTTGGTAAAGTCCCGACAAAGTTCAACGCCCGTGCGATCCGTGCGTTCCAGACAAAATAATCTACTCCACCCTGCGACGGGAACACCCGGATCGATCGCAATTTGTTATGCGAACTAGTGTTTTTCTTTTCAAGCCACGGCACTCAGCGTGTGCCTGCTACGAGTTGTCGGTCGAATCATTCTTTTTGCATTCCATCACGATTCGAATCGCGTCGTAGTCAAATGCCTCGTCAAGTTCAACGTAGACCGGCTTGAGTGGTCCGATTCCGACGGTTTCAATCGCGGCTGAAATCTTGCAGGCGGATTCGGAATCGACCCATCGGCTGGGGTCGGTGATCTTCTGATGGCGAATGTAGTCGCATAGATAGCCACGAACCGTCGAACTGGCGCGGCCGATCTTCTTGGCCACTTCGTCGACCGACATGCCTGCCTCGAAGTGTTCGAACGAGACGATTGCGGAGGCCGTCGGTCCGGATGGGGCGACTTGCTGAACAGGCGGACTCTCGTCCAGCGAAACGCCGGATGTCTCGCAATGGTCAGTGATGATTCCCAAGA
>JBLINZ010000160.1:0-11974 GCA_047639375.1 Mariniblastus sp.
CCGGCCAGTGAAAAGGCTACTGACGAACGGGCCCGAGCCGCTTTGTCTGAGAAGATGGCCAAGCCACGAGGGACGTTTGGCGTCCCAGGGCAGTTTTAGTCAGGACGTTTTTTAGTCGGGACGTTTTTAGTTCTGAGGCCGACAATTATTTATTCTTGATCTCGTCAAGCGAAGAACGGTAGCCCGACTCGTGAGCGAGGACGAACAACCACTGAAGGCGAGCCACCAGCGAGGGCTCTCCCTCATTTACGCCTTCGGGTCACCCTTGCTGCCGCCAAACCGCAAATAACTGGGCACTCAATCAATAAGCCCGTAAGCGAATGGTAGCTTAGTTCCCCGCCAACGTGTTGAGTTGCCAAACTATGTCAGCCTCTCGACGGAATCGAGGGCTGGAACCAGCCTGTCGCTTTTTAATACCCTTCCACTACCTCAAGTCGAACGAGTCGCGCGAATGAATCGCTCAAGTAGTTTGATGCAAGCCGCTGTGATACTTAACAGCTTGCCGAAACAGCAAGCTGCCAAAGTGCTCTCACGCCTTGAACTTGGCGATATCAAGACCGCACTTGACGCAGTCAAGCGGCTGGACAATGTTTCTGCGTTGCAATTGTCTCAAGCCCTTGATCGTTTGACGGCGGAAGCGCAACGCTGGCGAGACGAATCTGAGCGTCCCAATTCGCAAGAGTTTGAGGCTCAGCAAACCTTGGAACAGGCTTTGGCGATTCCTAGAACGCCGTTGGAACAAGCCGTCAGTGCAGAGAGTCCCTTCAAGTTCTTGATCGACGTGATTCCCGTGATTCGTGGGCACCTGTTGCAAGACGAACATCCAAAAAACATCGCGATCGTGTTATCGATGTTGCCGCCGGATGTTGCTTCGGAAACCATGAAGGGGTTGGATCCAGCGCTACGTCTTTCGGTGCTCAAACGAATTTGCGAAATTGATGAACTGCACCCTGAGGAAGTCGCGCAACTTAGTTTCGCTTTGAAACTGCGATTGAAACAAGTCTTGAATTCGCGACAGACCAAAACGCTTGGTGTCGACCTCGCGGCCAAGCTGCTGAGTTGCTCGGACGATCAAACTCAGGAATCGTTGATTACCCACATGGGGCAAACTGATCCTGAGCTGGCAGCCAAACTGCAACGTTCGGTATTTAAAATTGAGCGGCTGGAAACGATGTCCAGCAACGAACTCAGGACGATCCTGAAATCCGTGGACACGTCCAGCTGGGCGCCGGCCTTGAAGAACGCTTCTTCTAAGTTGAAGTCGCGAATCTTCGACTGCATGGCGGCCCATCCCGCGGAGCTCTTGGCTCATGAAATTGAACAGATGGGGCATGTCGAAGGGGGCGTGGAAGACGTCGCTCGGCAAAACATCATCCAAGTCGTGCTCCGATTGGCCCGCGAGGGGAAAATCGAACTTCGCAAAAACGGGCCCCGGACGAGCTCGTCCGTGTTCCCAGCGGTTGCCTACGACGCGGGTAGTAATGCCACTTCTTCGATTAGCTGATTCGCTAGCTCGATCGATTCCATTGGGATCGAATGTTGGCCTGGGAACTCGCAATACCGCACGTGATGTCCGGCGTTAGTCAGCATCTTGTGCAGGTCCTCCGCGCCGCCAATCGGCAGGATCGGGTCGATCCGTCCATGCGACTGAACGACTTGCAGCGACGATCGGCGTGCAGCTTGAGGGGCCCAGACTGATTCGTTGATCAGTGCGCCTGACCAAATGATCAGCCCCCCGAGGTTGCCGTCATAGTGGAGGGCGACGTCGGTCGCGAGCATTGAGCCTTGTGAAAAACCGCCGACCACGATCTTTTCCGGCGGGAGCTTGAACTCGATGCGGCAGAGATCGATCACGCGAGTCAAGTCGGCCCTTCGTTCAGGCAGTAGCTCGGGCGACTCGATTCGCATTTGACGCGTTTCTCCATCCATCATCATTTGCTGGATCTTCTCCATGTCGATCATCCACCAAGCCCGGGCGTCAAACAATGGGTCCAACTCCAGCGGCGCTGCAGGGAAGACAAAAACGACGTCGCGCAATTTGATATTTCCTGCAATGAAGCCATCGGCCAGGGAGACGAGGTCAGTCGAAGGGGCTCCGAATCCATGGCACAAGATGACAACGGCCGATGGTTGAGACGACGGGTTATGGTTGACGACGACGCACTCAAGGTCGCCGAAAGTTTGTTGGGAGGGTTGAGACATGGTCGAGGAATGTTTCGAAATTGAGTTTGGTCGAGAGGATCGACCATCTTAATCGTTGGCGGTGGAAAGCGTAACTCCAAGCCAGTCGCAAGTGAGGCCGTTTTGTGCCTTGGGCGCCTCGTGCAGGGAGCACCGCGACAGCGTTTTACTGATTTTTCGCTTGTCGAGCCGTGGAGTTTGGCAAATCAATCGTTCGGATCGTGACTTCGTCGAGCATCGCTTCGCCGACCCCAGTTAATGCAAACGTGATGCGGAGGGAACCGTTATTTGGGACGCCACGGTACAACGAAAATTCTTGCCACCCGCGGGTCACGTGGATCCGTTCTTGCATGGCGGGCCCACCGAGCGAATCGGTAATGGTCAACCCATCGTGTGAGCCCACGATGGATTGAGGAACATTGACCCAGCCGTGAATTCGGACGAGCTGGCCGCCTTTGACGGGAACCTCAGGGGTCGCGATCCAGAGCGGAATGGATTCAATCAGAGGGCTGTTGCTGGACTTACCTCGCACGACCATCCGTAACCCGTACTCGCCGTCGACAATGGCGGCATCTGAAAGTTCGACTTGCGTTGAGATCGCCTCGTTGTCCAACCGCCAGTTTTCCCAGCCATTGGCCATCATGTGTTGGAGATTTTCAAAATCGCCTCCAGCCAGACCGTTCGGGTTCCAGTCTCCCGTTGCGAGTCTCCCAGCGAGTTCCCAGTGGAGCGGAATCAGGCTGGAGTGAGTGGTGAAGGGCGATGAAGTTTTCGATTGGAACATGCCCAATGGCCCGGTGATAATCTCACGCCGCATCAGCGAGAGTCGTTCATCGGTACGATACAAAAACTCAACGGCAGACGATGGGCTGTTGCTGTTGATCAGAGCTTGGGCATTTCGAAAAAAGTTGACGGCATCGTTGAGAGCGGCACTGCTGCTGGCGGAGCTTCGTCCCATTCGGCCCATCTGTCGATCAATCAACTGCATGATCGCGAGCCATTGTTCGGTGAGTTCGGTATGAAGCTTGAGGATCGACTGCTGACCAATGCGTTGATAGCCTTGGTTGAGTTTGTTGAGGACCAGCGGATCTTGTGTAAGCACGACCGCGGCAGTGAACGGACAGTTTTCGATTTGAATATTGGTTCCTGCCAAGCTGCGGTTGTTGGGCAGCGGGGTCAAGCCCACATCGCCGATCAGGTACGCCAAATCTGTGGAGTTCGAAGCGGGGTCTTGAAAGCGGATATTGGCCAACGGCAAGTCGCCTGCCAGGTATTGTTCGTGATGGGTGGGGCGTTGGATCAACAGCAAGCGAGAGCGGTTGGTCTTGAACGCGGTGACTTCTAATTGGGGATCTTCGGTGGGGACTTCACCCATCAAAGCGCCACCGACTGCCCAGGGTTCAATCTGACCCAATTCAGCGTTGGCCCATTCGAGTGTTTGGGCGCGTAGCACGGTGACGGGATCGTTGCCATCGAGCCTTGACCGGGAGAGAAAGCGAAGTCCTCGCGAGCCGCCTGAAACGGCTTCGTAGATCAGGAACTTGATTTGTTGCGGTTCGATGGGGACTGGCGGAGACTTGTGAGCCAAAGTTCCAATCTGAGCCACCAGCGATTTTGCGAGTTCCGTTTGAATGTCTGCCCACACAGGTTTGTTGCCACCGATCGATTGACGTCGGGCATTGATCCAGTCGCTGTATTGGCTGGCTAGGAAACTGGCTCCAATGGGTTCAACGCCGATCGAGACAACGTCTGCCAGCTGGGACAATTGTGACCAGTCGGAAGCGATGTTAGCGATCACGGGGCGTCCTTCGCGCTGATCAGACTCACGGACTTCGCGAACCCGTTGCTGCACGAGTGGAACATCTCGGGACGTGAGGCGATCCCCAATTTTCCAAGCCAGCACGCGGTCGTATTGGAAATCGATCGGACGCAACCCAGCCGAAGCTGGGGCAGGGCAGATGATCCACGCGTCGAGCTCGTTGGCTTGCCGTAGCTGTTCATAGGTCGCGGTCGAAGGCAATTCGATGGTGTTAAATCCCAACGCGACGAGGTAGTCAAATGGCTCGCCGTTATGCTGGATGATACGAGGGAAAAACGGCTTTTTCTTGACGAGTAAGACCGTCCCCTCACGGACCACAAGCGACTGATGCTTGCCTTCGTCTTGGGTGAAGCTGGCCGATCTCGTGTTGTTGTCCTTGATCACGTTTCGACCGGACTCTGTTCGTTGGGCAACGGCATCGGCGGCCACGATCCCGTTGAGTTTTAAATCATCAATTTGAACATTGATCTCGCCTGGGCCGGTGTAGAGATTCAAAACCACTTTGTCGAGGTAGGCTTCGCGACCGTCGACTTGGGGGCCAAATTTGCGACGCAGGATCCAGATCTCGTGTCGCAATTGTTCTTCGAGGTCTTTCTCGTTGTCTGCGAACGAAAGCGTTTCCCATTTGCCGGTGGCCCGATAGGTGGGCCCTTTGAGCATCGTCGTCATGGGGCCGTTGCCAGAAGGGGCAGGCGTATGCGGAAGCACGATTCGGACTAGCGTTTGAACGCCAGGTCGTGAAGCTTTGATCCGAACCGACGGAATCAATTCACGAATCACCAGCGCTGGATCGACCTCGTGTGAAATCAGGATCCGGGAGCCCGGTCCGTTCTCGACGTGGATCTTTTCAAATCGGTTTCGCGTTTCAATGTCGTTGGAGCGACGTTGCTGCCAATGCTTTTCCGAGATCGCGCAATCGGGTTCGTGACGCTTCCAAGTTGTGCTCGCCGATTCGAAGCTTTCATGGAATTGGGCAATTGCGGAGTTTGGCGTAACCGCGATTGCCAATCCGAATAGCAGCGCGAGCAGGATGGTTGAGGAGCCAATTTTCATGAGATCGTCGCTGGGTGTTAACCGATTGCCTGTGTTTTCGTCAACGAAGCGCTTGTTTGTTGCGAAATTGCAACTTCCTGTCCCGAGGGGTGAGGTGTTCTTTCAACGTTGGTTGCGATGCGGAATGTGGACAGGGAACGCGGCTTTTATCAGGTTTTCGAGCCTTTCGCCACGTCAACCTGTGGCGATTTCACATCATTGGAATTCGTCGTCAAAAATGGCTAATGTGAGGAAAAGCCTGCTAGCACGGGGTTTGGTGCGATTTTGGGAATTCTTTCGGTGATTGGCACCCCGATCGCTTTTAGTTCTTTCATCGAAACGAGCAACTAAGACAGCCCAACCGGAGAGACAACACGATGAGCATCAAATCAAACCAAGCCACCAACGAACAGCTTCCTTTGGACCTCAACGACTTGATTACAGCCGTTCAGAATCTTCCTGAAGAGCAACGCAAAGGGCTCGAGCAGCCGCTAAACCGAGTGGTCGAATACACCCGTCGCCGCCGTCGGATCTTGAATTTGATCCAGGAAGCTCTCGGCCAACTACGGATGGACATGAAATACTTGATGTTCGATTTGGAAGCCACGCGTCGCGAGCGAGACACCTACAAGAACGCACTTGAAGGCGAAATCTAGACAAACGTTGCAAAGCTGCTGTCTGCTCGGTTGATAAGTAGTCCGGTTGTGTGGGTTGGTTGTTTATCAACCTGGGCCAGTCGGGATCTGGGGGTACGGTCTTAGGGACTGCACCTGCAGCAACGCCAAGCCGACGACCCATTTGGTTCCGAATTACGTAAAACAAGGGCCAAAAGTTGCTCGAAAGCGCACGTTAGAATATGATGGAAACACCTATCCTTCATGACCCAACACTTCAATATTCCAACACAGCTCCTATCCTGATTCAGTTTGAATCATCTCCGAGATTTTATTTGATCGGGTGCGGACGTTCAGCTATCTCGCAGGTTCTACCAAAGTTATGAGTGATCTTACGGCTGAACAATTTGCTCAACGCGTCCACGACTGTGGTCTGTTGTCGAACAAGCAACTCGAAGAAACGCTCAGCGAAGCGGGCGGACGAGGCCATGCTGACTTCAATTCGTTCATCATGAAGCTGCTTGAAAAAGAGCAGTTGACGAATTGGCAAATTTCGCGAGTCGTCGATGGTCAGCGCCGTGGTTTCTTTTACGGCAATTGGCAGGTGTTGTACCTGATTGGTGCCGGTACATTCGCACGCGTGTACCGCGCGTTCCATTCGAAAACGGGCGACGTCAAAGCGATCAAGGTTCTGCGTCAGCGGTACAGTAACGATACTCATACCCGAGAGCATTTTCTCCGCGAAGCCAGAATGGTGATGAAACTTCGCCATCCCAATATCGTTCCGATTGGCGAAGTCGATGAAGACAAGGGCCGGATCTATATGGTGATGGATTTTGTCGAGGGTCAAAATCTGAGGGAATATGTCAAAGCTCACAAGGTCGTGCCGAACTTGACGACGTTAAGGATCGTTCGAGACATCTTGGCGGGGCTGGCGCACGCAGCCACCAAGGGGATCTATCACCGAGACATGAAGCTATCCAATGTGCTTCTGTCGGCCAAAGGGCAGGCCAAATTGGTCGACTTTGGTTTGGCCACGGTTAGTGGAGGTGATGAAGACGAGACTGGCGGCGGTCCTCGTAGTATCGATTATGCGGGACTGGAGCGATGCACCGGCGTACGCCGCAATGATCCACGCAGCGATATCTATTTTGTCGGTTGCATGCTGTACCAGATGATCACCGGTATCCCGCCGTTGGAAGAGACTCGTGAGCGAATTCGTCGCCTCTCGTCCTCTCGATTTCAAGGCACTGCGCCGATGACCGTGCATCGACCGGATTTACCCCATCGGATCGTGATTCTTTGCAATCGCTTGATGGACATCGATCCTGAGCGTCGAATCCAGACGGCTGAATTGGCGTTTAAGGAATCCGAAGCGGTACTGAAGGCGATCGAATCGGGCGACAATCAAAAATACGACTCGCAATTGACCGAAAAAGAGGCCCGTGAGTACGCGGATCTTGTCAGTAAGCAGGAAGAAGGCCGCGGCAAGACGCTGTTGCTAATCGAATCCAACGTAAAAGTCCAAGACAGTCTGCGTGATCGATTGAAGAAAATCGGCTATCGCGTGCTGATCACCGGGAACCCCGAGCGAGGGCTCAGCCGTTTCAATGACCTCGATCCTGCCGAAGATTCGCCAGCGGATTGCGTCATTTTTGGATGTGCTGGCTTGGGACGCGAAGCCGTCAGTTGGTTTGAGCGATTTACCAAAGGCGAATTTACGGCACATCTGCCGGCTATTTTGATCGTGACCGACAAGCTTGAAAAGCTGACAAAAAAAGAATGGATGAACGATCATCGGGCTCAATTGAGCATGCCGGTTAAATTCAAGCACGTTCAGGGGGTTCTACGAAGCCTGCTTAAACTTGACGACGAAGGTTCCGAGCCTCAGCCGACGCTTAAGGTCGGTGCCGGAGAACCTGCTAAACCGGTTAGTGACCGCGGGCAGGATACCGACGTTGAATTGGATTGAGGCCACGCTTTTTTCTTGGTCGCTAATTCTTGATCGTTGCAGCGCCGACCATGGTCAGCAGCCCCAGCCCGCCGAGTCCCAGAAGTCCGAAGGCGAGGGGACGTAAGATTTCTGATTGCTTGTTGTAACGAATGTATCTTGGTTCGTACCAATCTCCCAATCCATCTTCGATTTTCATTCGAGCGTAGAGCTCCATGACTTGAGATGAGGAGAGGGCATCGATATCGTCGCTGAATTGTGCCATTTCAGTATCGATGTTGAATTCAGTTTTCATTTGGCCGGTAAACCGAAACAGCCATGCTCCACCGCCGCCTGCGAAAAGGGCCAGCACGAGCCCGGCTCCGAACAGGATATTTTTCCAGCCTTGGGCTCCCGAGGGCTGTTTCGCGGTGACTTCGGTGCCCGAAACCATTTCCAGCTGTTTCATGCTTCCAAGCATGGGGGCTTCGGTGGCTTTCTGGCAAAGGGGACAGGTCAACTGTTGGCCGGCCTGTCGGAGGACTAGCTCAAACGAGTGGTCACAATGTTCACAAGGGAATATGTATTGAGGCATGCGAGTCCAGTTTATTGACGTGGGGACAATTGTCCCTGAATTCTACGAGTGATTTGGGAATCGGTTCGATTGTGGGATCGGCTTGCAGTCAGTCGAAATGTGAGCTGGAATCACCCAGCCCCGTCGACCGTCGATTTGCGAGAATGACAGGCCGGAAGCCAATCTCAGCAAAACCAGCAAACCCGACGTTAAGTATAGCTAACGCAAGTGTCTAGGGGGATCGTTCGGCGATTCGGCTTAGGCCAACGTTGTTTCCACGTGGCTTGAGCTGATCAACCGTTTTGCGGTAGCCAAGGTTTTGCCGGTGTTTTGTGGAGTGAAGGCATGCTGAGGCCCCATTCGATACGAGGCTACTTTCTCAGAAAACGGCTTGGATTGGGACGCTGAGAGCACGTGATCTGATGGGGCGCTCGCGGCAAAGCATTCCGACTCTTCCGGTTGATGGGGCGGGTTTGGCGATTGGATGTGAGGGGACCGACAAAGGTAGGTTCTGGCGGGGAAAACTTGGGAAGTGCTGGCAGAGGGCAAACCCAGCCGCAAAACCACGAGAGGTTAACTTTTTCAGGAGATCGGGTAAGAAAAATCAAGACGACTTGTCTTTTTTCGCTGGACGATTGGAACCGTCCAGTTACAATTACGGCACTGCAATTCAACACTCTCGCTGTATCAACAGCCCACCCAAAAGGTGTCGAAATCATATGGTGATCAGGCTTGGCCTGGTGAAAGAACCATTTGCTTTTGTCCTTAATATAATTGAGTGAAACTGAACGCAGTTAATTGGTCCAATTTGGACCTAAAACCCACGCGGGAACCGGTGAGAAAGATTCTGCGGAGACGACAATGGGACAGGGCTGTTACCTCGACGTGATCAAACCACCTAACTAGTCAGGTTGGACCCTGATGGTTTAGGCAAGTGGCAAATCTGATGAGATGCAAAACACTCAATCGAGAAGATCTCGTTTGGGAACTTTGGATCCAGGTTCAGCGACATTGTTTGTTCACCATGATGATGAAAAGATACGATTTTGAATGGAGTGACTCTTGTAGTCGGCGTTCTGGAGAGTTGGTATCACATCACGTTGTCGTCGCATGCATTATTCTGCCAATTGGAATATTTTTCCAAATGTTTCTTTGCGACGGTTTTACGAAAACAAGGTGGTAAAGTTGCTGAGTGGTAAAATTACTAGATTCGGTGTGTAGGCAAAATTTTGGTTCCCGACTGAATGTCGTTATGACATTCAACTAGACCGCTTCCGCCTCACAATGGAAACAATATTAAATCTTTGCGTATTGGCGCAGGAGTACTAAATTGTACGACGCACTGCTTGATGATGATGATGCAACACGAACACGTGTAGCTCCCAAGCGATTTGAAGAAGTGGTTGAAGCCAGCCCCGTTGCCCCCAACGATTCCCCCGCAGATTCGAATGCCCGGAAGCAAGCCAATGGAGAGCTTCCTAGCGGTATTGATGAGTCTGAGTCATGGTCGGATGATCCCGTTCGAATGTACTTGACTCAAATGGGTGAGATTCCTCTTTTGACTCGTACCGAAGAAATTACGCTGGCCAAGCGAATTGAAGAGACTCGCCGTGAGTTTCGAACCAAGTTGCTGGAATGCGATTACGTCATTCGGTATGCCTACAAGACACTCGTTCGCGTCCATCGCGGCGAATTGCCGTTTGATCGAACCGTTCAGGTTTCGGTCACCGATCGGCTTGAAAAAGAGCAAATCCTGGGGAGAATTCCCCACAATCTCAATACCTTGGCGGTCTTGCTCAAGCGAAACCGGCACGATTTTTTGACGGCGTTCTCAAAAACGCATACAAAAACTCGTCGCAAAAACGCTTGGCAAAACCTTGGCCGGCGACGACGTCGCGCGGTTCGGCTGATCGAAGAATTGGGTTTGCGGACCCAGCGAATTGAATTGATGATTCGTACGATCGAAGATTTCAGCTGTCGCGTAGATGAGTTGCTTGGGAAAATCAAGAAACACAAAAAGACCAAGAAGCCTGCCAGTGAGCGGGAGCCTTGGGTTCAGGAAATGCGGACCATCCTGTTGGCTTGTCAGGAATCTCCGACGAGCCTTCGCAATCGCGTTAAGTATCTTCGTGACATTTACACGAAGTACCAAAAAGCCAAACGCGAATTGTCAGAGGGTAACCTTCGCTTGGTGGTCTCGATCGCCAAGAAGTATCGTAACCGCGGTTTGAGCTTTCTTGATCTGATTCAAGAAGGCAACGCCGGGCTCATGCGAGCGGTCGACAAATTTGAATACCGACGTGGTTTCAAATTCTGTACGTATGCGACGTGGTGGATTCGTCAAGCGATCACGCGAGCCGTTGCGGACCAAAGTCGTACGATTCGAATTCCCGTTCACATGGTCGAGACCATGTCACGTGTCCGGACCGTTTCCCGTCAATTGCTGCAAGAGCTAGGACGTGAGCCGACTCTCGAAGAGGTTGCTCGTCGAAGTGAAACCACGATCGATGAAGCTCGACGCGTGTTGGCGATGAGCCGATACCCGATTAGTCTTGATCGACCGGTCGGCAACTCGGAAGACAGTCACTTTGGTGATTTGCTTCCGGATGGCGAAGCGGAGAGCCCGTCGATTGGGGCGTCGCAAGAGATGTTGCGTGGACGAATCCAAGATGTGCTGAAAACGCTCAGCTACCGTGAACGCGAAATCATCAAGCTCCGTTACGGTCTTGGCGATGGTTACAGTTACACGCTCGAAGAAGTCGGTCACATCTTTAAAGTGACGCGTGAACGAATTCGACAGATTGAAGCCAAGGCCGTTCGAAAACTTCAGCAACCTAGTCGTTCTCAGGAATTGGTCGGGTTCTTGGACTAACGGATCTGTGAAAATATCAGTCGCTGGCAAATAATTGACCAGAGACAACCATCTAAGAGGGCAGGAGAAATCCTGCCCTTTTTGCATTGGTGTCAGAAAGTGAAAACGTTCTGTCTTGAGATGCGTCAGTTTGCGTGTACAAGATTATCACGTTCACAACTCCTAGGTTTTCCAACATGACGACGCCGATAGATCTTACTGTCAATTCGATCGCTGAGAGTTCCCCGACTAGATCCAATGGGACATTCGGTCTTGTTAGTTATGGCGGATTTTGGTTTTGGTTTTCAGTAATGGCAGTCGCCATGGCCTCGATCTACGATGCCTATTTGGTTTATGAATATCGAGACGTGGTGATCGAGCAAAATCCGATTTGCAAATGGCTGATTGAGTTGGAGCCGGAATCGGTCATGATGTTTTTGCTGGGGAAAGGCTTGGGGACTTTGGGCGTTGTTTCGATCTTGGTTGGCTTGCGAAAATTCTGGCGCCCCGTCTCATTGCCCGTCGCGTTGTCGTTGGTCGCCTTCCAATGTGGATTGATGGGCTACCTGCATGGCTCGGATGATTTGCCTCGGATGCAGGCACGGCGGATCGCCGACCATGCTGCTGATTGGGAAGAATACCAGAACCAAAATGCTGAGACGTTGCCACAATTGAAGCAACTGGATGAGCGCAGTCGGTTGGCGAAAAAGCGAGGGTCGGCAAGCAAAGGCTATCCGCGATTGGCAAAAGATGGTGCTCGAAATCGACGGCGTGGCGATCGGCGAAAGATGAATGCGGGCGGTCGTGCCGACAGCGGTTTCAGTAAAAATCCTTCGGGTGTCCGCTCGGAAAACAAAACCCCTCGAGGCGGTCAGAAACGACGCTCGTCGAGTTTTCGCCCGTACGATCCGAGTATGATCTAGTCTGGTGAGGGTCTCCCTGTGCATGGTGGCTAGTTGATTTAACATGCGAG
>JBLINZ010000161.1:0-11948 GCA_047639375.1 Mariniblastus sp.
CCTGGTCCGGCCTCAGAGAGAAACGTTCCCTGCTGCCAGGAACTGACTTGTCCTTAATGTGTTGGTTTGGTTCATGTCGATGAGTCGAGACGACGCGACCATTGTATTCAAAGGAGCGGTAATGAGTTCAATCCCCAATCCCAACGCCGTGCGGAACCGCGTAGCAGCAACTGGCTGGCGATCTCGAAAACTGATCAAGATGCTTGCCATGTATGTCACGATGGTCGTGGTCAGCACGACGGCCATCTACTTGCTCGAACACGCTTCGCTGGTCAACTCATTCCGAACGGCACTGGTTGCAGCGATTGGAAAAACGTTGGCAGCGAATTGGGTTTCCGGGATATTCGACTAACCATTCTCTTAGACTAGTTTTAATTGGGAGCATTCGATGAAGATTGAAAGACGACTTCGACCGTTGAATTCCAGAGTTCTCTTTGTCTGGGACGGGACGGACAAGTTCATTCCAAGTGCAGACCGCTTTGTTCGTTTGATCGAAGACAGATGTGTCTACGCCGTACACGCGATGCCGCACGAATCCATTTACAGCTACGGTAGCTTGAGCTGCGAATCGAAAGAAAAACCGCGCCAGGCTCAGAGAATTGAGGATACGTTCCGCCAGCAAACCTCGCGCGCGAGCAGCTTGAAAGATGCATACGTTGTAGTTCTTTGCGGTGATCGAATCACCGAAATCACTATCTTGGCAGCCCAACTGCAAGCGAAATACATCGTGATGCCAAAATTTGTGCAGTCCACGTTTTCTAAATGGGTCCACGGGGACCTAAACACAAAACTTGCCAGCAAAGCCCCCTGCCCTGTGATCTTTCTCGAGGCGACTATCGAAGCAATTCCGTTAACGGATGTGTCCTCCGGTTTCCATCAAGAGCGCTCGTAGCGGCTTATCATTTGGGACGGCGATGAGCAAGGATTTGCGCATCCAACCAGCTCGAAGAACAAAGCACTGCCTCGATCGACCAATTGATTTGTACCGCCGAGATGCGACATCCACAGGCACTCTTTCGGCGGAGCGAAAGGCGACCAATCTGCCCGCTGACCAGGATTTTGCGCCGGGAGCCATAAGGTGTTGCGCCAAACAGAGCTAGCGCTCACAACACGTGGCCACCGAAAACAAACGGTTGGCCGTCTGAGTTCAAAAGAAATAATTGAGAACAAAATGTCATATTTTGGAACTCAAATGATGGTAGATCGCGTCGCCATGGAACGATACTTCGGTGATCTGACCAATCGCGCAATGGGCCGCACTTGTTTGCCATTCCGGGGTGCGAATATACCCCAGGGTTGAAGCCAAAATGATTATCATCAAAGCAAAAACGCACACGAATTTACGGACTTGCACTGCTTGGTGCAAAATCCTATCACGCGGCGGGCGACCACTTGGGCGAGTTCACGTACCGTCGGCTTTCTCTCCGTCGGGCACCTGTCGAATTCGAATTCGACGATATTCCAGTTGCCCTTGGTCTCCCTCGAAACCGATCGGGCCCTTGGCTGGGACTTTGAGTTCAGATTCGAGTACCTCTCCGTTGCAAGTACAATTAGCCGTTTCTCCTGTGACAACTACGACCAGTTCATTCCAATCGCCTGGCTTGAATTTTTTGAGGTCTTTGTAGGGCCCGGCATTTGGGAAATCCCGACACTGAAGCTGCTTGCCTCGAATGAAGACGCCACTGTCGGCATTGAGTGCAGCTCGAAACTCTAGCTTGAGTGTAAAGTCTTTTTCGAACTCTTGGTTGGTATACAGCATCTGAATTTTTCTTCCCTCAGCAGGAACGGTCACGACCAACCGCCCAGCGTCGGCCACAAACCGACCACCATCCGTTTTCTGCTTGCCAGCAAAATCAATGGTTTTCTCGTAAACCGGCCAAGGCGGCGCACCGGGATTGTTTTTTCTCCAACGTGCGTGCTGCTTTTTTTGTTGCTCCGTGGTTGGTAGAAAATTCCAACCCGTCAAATCTTTTCCATTAAAGAGACTTATAAACCCCACCTCCAGCTTAAAGCCGTCGGAAACTTGATCGGTCGATTGAGCGCTGACCCACGACGGGCAAATCAAAATCGCCAGTACAGAAAACATACACATTCGAATCAACATGGCTTGAGGGTCCTAGGAGAAAGTGTCATTGCGTTTATTAGTGTCACATTGATTCTAGCGAAAACCAATGCGCCGAGGACAAGCTAAGCGGGATTGGCTCCAGCGCTTCCAGCCTGTCTGTTAGAAAACAAAACAAGCCGAGGCAATTCGAAACAAAATCTTGACAGGCAGGAAGCCTACCCACTCGATCAACTCAATATCTCACGGATCACATTGCCTTCGACGTTGGTGAGTCGTCGCTGAAACCCGTTGTGCTGGAAGGTCAGGGATTCGTGATTCAAGCCTAACAGATGCAAGATTGTTGCATTGAAGTCATACAATGGATGAATGTCCGTGATGGCCTTCTGTCCCAACTCATCGGTGGTCCCATGGCTGACACCGGGCTTCACGCCTGCCCCGGTCATCCAACAAGTAAACCCGTCAGGATTGTGGTCGCGACCCTTGGCACCTTTTTGGAAAAACGGCATGCGCCCGAATTCGGTACACCACACAACCAGGGTTTCGTCCAACAGCCCTCGTTGCTTTAGATCGCGAATCAGGGCCGCGGCCGGTTGATCAAGAATCTCCGCATGAACGTCATATTGGGCCTTGAGATCGCTATGTCCATCCCAATTGAGCTTTCCACCGCTCGCATAGGCGCCGTTAAACAGTTGCACAAAACGAACACCTTTTTCGATCATCCGCCTAGCCAAAATACAATTACGAGCGAACGCGGCCTTGTGCTTGTTCTTAGTATCGTCGGCTCCATACATTTTGAGCAGATGGGCAGGCTCACTTGAAAGATCACTAATTTCAGGAACACTCAACTGCATCCGTGCGGCCAGTTCGTAGCTCGCGATTCGACCGGCTAATTTACTGTCGCCCGGATGCGCCTGCAGATGCCGCGCGTTCATGCGCTGCAACAAATCACGCGCCGCAGCATCCGTGCCAGGTGCCACCCCCTGAGCAGCAAGGTTACGAACCGGCTGTTGGGAGCTCATGGTCGTGCCCTGAAATGCAGCCGGTAAAAAACCGGGGCCCCAATTGTTGGCCCCATTTTGCGGAACACCCCGTGGATCGGGAATCGCAACAAACGCAGGCAAATTCTGATTCTCACTGCCCAACGCATACGTGACCCAAGATCCGAGACTCGGAAAGCCATCTTGAACGAAACCGGTTGAGAGAAAATTCTCTGCAGGACCATGCGTGTTTGACTTGCTGGTCAAGGAATGTACAAACGCGATGTCATCAGTCAGCTCGGCCAAATGTGGAATCATATCGCTGACCCATTTCCCGGATTCGCCGTGCTGACGAAACCGATACTGAGGCCTTGCCAGTTTGCCCGCTGGACCCTGAAACGTAACCGCTGGGCCACCTGGCAATGGCTTGTCGTCCCACTCAATGAGCTTGGGTTTGTAGTCCCACGTCTCCAGTTGGCTGACAGCACCAGCGCAGAAAATCACAATCACGTTCTTCGCCTGCGGGGCAAAATGCGGCTGCCTTGGTGAATAAGGATCGGAAGCGTCGATCGGTGATTCCTGATTGGCCAGCAAACGATCGTTGCTCAGCAAACCCGATAACGCGATCGAACTCAGGCCGCCCACGCTACTAGACAAAAATCGACGTCGATCTAGCAACGCTCGACCCGCCGAGGATAGAAATTCGGATTCGTTCATGGAAGAAACAAAAATTCGTTAGAGTTAAATAACACGCGACAGAGAACCGACAAGCCGTGACGCCGAACGACCGATTCCGCTTCTTGAATTTCGACATCTTGCGGAGCGCGGGTCAAGACTAGCTGATAGGCCCGGCTAATTTGCTCAACCGGATTCGCCCCCACCTCAGCCACCACACGCTCCGAAAGAACTTCCGATTGATCCAGCGTGAAACGGCTGTTGAAGAGATTGAGCGCCTGAATGGGAGTCGTTGATTCTCGGCGACGTGGTGTGCTCTGCCCTGCATCCGGGCAATCAAACGCCCCAAAAATTGCATCGCGCTCACGACGGATTTTGTGAGCATAAATCATCCGTCGAAGCCCTTCACCAGAAAACTGCTCGACCGGCTGAAAACCACTCAAGCCGCCGCGCTTGTCGAATAAGTTGTATCCTCGTCCAAACATCTTGAGATCAAGTTGGCCGCTGACAGCAAGGATCGAATCGCGGATCGTTTCCGCATCCATTCTTCTCGAAGGAAATTTCCACAGCAGCCTCGCATCCGCGTCCACATCAAGAGCTCGCATTGTCTGGCTTGCATCCCCGCCCGAAGATGCCTGTTGGTAGGTTGCCGAAAGTAAAATCAAGCGATGCATGTGCTTGATCGACCAACCAGAACGAATGAACTCAGAGGCCAGCCAATCCAATAGTTCGGGATGCGTCGGAGCTTCACCGGCATGACCAAAATCGTTCGCAGTTTTCACCAATCCGGTTCCAAAATGCCCTTGCCAAATCCGATTGACCATCACGCGTGCCGTCAACGGATTGGCAGCATCGACCATCCATTCCGCCAACACTTTTCTCCGCGTTTGCTCGTCGGCATCGCTTGGCAACGAGACCTCGCCCAACGCGGTAGGCACTGCCGGTGAGACGACATCTTTGGGCATCTCCGGATCGCCACGGGACAACAAGTGGATCGTATCCGGCTTGCGAAAAACGCCAGCAAATACTTTCTGGGGACTCGCAGTGTCTATGATGATACTTTCGAGAATACTCTTTTCCGCGATCAATTTCTTAACTGACTGGGCGTCGCTCGGGCTGAGATGATCCAACGAAAAACCCTGTTTTTCAGCCGGCTCCTGAGCTGGGCCGGGCGGATTGGACGCCACGCTTTCGTCGAACGGCTTGCGGTCGGCAGCGTCAGCAACCGTCTTCCAAACCCCGTCCTCCCCTTGGACCTCGATAGAATAATCGGTCGCCAAACGATCTTTAAATTTCCCCAATCGATCCCGCCCCCAACGAACACAATCGATTTCTTGCTTTTCAGAAAACGTCAACACCAGCCAGCCTTGGCCGACTTTGGATGACATCCAACTGTGCGAGTTGCCGTAACGTCCATCATTCACCAACCGCAACTCATGTCGATTGGGGCTGACTTGATCACCCGACGATTCAACCATCGTCCCGTGATTGGCCAACGCGACATTTTCACCCTCAAGATTGAAAACTTCAATCTCATCAAGGCACGGCTCAAGCTTGTTCGTCGAACGGATGGTGAAGCGAATCTGCGTTGTCTCGATGGGAGCAAACCGATCCGTATTTTGGCTGGCCTTGATCATCGCTCGCTCCACGCCTGAATTGGCCGACGGCTCAAAGCGAGCCAATGCGTGATCGATCTCGGTGACACGCCGCTTGGCTTTCGCCGATTTTTCACGCAAAGCAACACTCTCGGGCGTAACGATTTCTCGTTCCCCGTAATGGACACCCGCCAGAAAAGCTTGCATCGCAAAGTAGTCACGCTGCGGGACCGGGTCGAACTTGTGGTCATGGCAACGAGCACAACCTATGCTCAACCCCAAAAATGTCTGCCCGACATTGATCACCATTTCATCAATCGAATCCTGGCGGGCAAGCCTCATCGAGGGGGCGTCTTTACCAATCTGACCGGGCAACAACACAGAAGCGGTCACCAGGAATCCGAGAGCAGCGTCTTGTCCCATCGCGTCGCCCACGAGCTGCTCCTGAACGAACTGATCGTACGGGGTGTCGTCGTTCAACGCGCGAATCACGTAGTCGCGATAAGGCCACGCGTTGCCGCGTTCGGTATTGACCTCAAACCCATGCGTGTCGGCGTACCGGACGACATCCAGCCAATGCTGTGCCCAGCGTTCACCGTACCGCGATGACGCGAGTAACTCATCAATGACATTGGCATACGCGTCTGGATTGGTTTCATTGACAAAAGCCGTGACCTGCTCCAGCGTCGGTGGAATCCCAACCAAATCTAGAGAGACGCGACGCAACCAAGAAGCTCGATCAGCCGGGCCCGCTGGCTTCAAACCAGTCGACTCAAGTTTGGCAAGAACGAATCGATCAATGTCTCGCTGAACCCAATTTTCGTTTCGAATCAGCGGCAAATCAGGATTGGTCAGCGGCTGAAAGCTCCAGTGATCCCGCAGATCCTTGAGTTTTGCCTGGTCCACACCGTCTGGCCAATGGGCTCCATTATCCACCCAGCGAGTCAGCGTTGCGATCTCCGCCGCCGACAAACCATCGCCTTCGGGAGGCATCGGCAAGTCGGCATCGCGATCGGAAACGAACTGAACCAAGGGGCTTTCAGCGGAATTCCCGGCGATGAGACTGGGCCCATATAGCTCCCCGCCTTTGAAAGCTTCCGACTTGATATCCAGCCGCAGTCCACTTTTCTGTTTCTGCTCGCCGTGGCAACCATAACAGTGTTTTTGCAAAATTGGCTGGACGTCGCGAACAAAATCCGAGGCGACGGCGGCGCTGACCAGCCACAAAGACAACAGCACAACCATGATCGCTTGTTTGGTCATCTCAACTCCCATCGCGTTCGGCAGATCGTAATATCAAAAATTGGCGTCGTGAAATATTCAGACAAAAGCTCTCATCCATTGTCGCACAACCTGCGAACGAATGGGGCGACGAACCAAAATTTCAGAATCACTGCGAAGAAATTACGACGTCCCGATCAGTCGACACCTCCAAATCGACCTTTGCCCAAAAGACACGGCCGCGATCATCGAACTCCCGCGCCAATTCAAACATCAACCGAGGGTCGATTTCAACGCGAGCGTTGTACTGTTGTTCACCGTTGATCGTAATGACAACCGGTTTTTCCAGATCCACCATCCTGGGATGCAGAAAAATCGAAAGCTCCCTGACATTACTCGAAGTGATGTCAATCTTATTTTCGCCTCGATTGACCGCCATGATCGTCAGCGGCTCCGCATGATCAGGTCTCGGCTGCACCTCCAGCCAATGCCGCATATTCCAACGCAAGGGCTTGGTCTTACTCAGAACGGTATGCGTTGGCCAGCCTTTGATCCCCCAAGTTTTAACAAATTTCATCGCTCCGCCGCTACGAAGGTAAACCTTCTTACGGTACAAGTCTCTGGGGCGATCGGCAAAGAAACTTGCAACCTTACCCAATTCATCTTGGTAGATTTCGTGCCCTCCATTTTTCTCGACAAACTTCCATTCAAGTCCATGCGATTCAGCCCAAGCTTGATTGGTTCGGTTGTCTTTGTTGATTCCATAAGGTTCGCGGACACCCCACACGGCATACCCTGGAACATTGATCAAGTTCCCAATCGACTGCTTGGCCACAAAGTCGTAACCGCCACTATGAGGCGAAACGGCTCCAAAACGATCGGGCAAACTAAGCGCCGAACGATAACTCAGATGACCACCCATTGATTGGCCCGTGAGGTAAATCCGATCCGAATCAACGGGGATCGTTCGCTGAATCTTCGAGACCGTTGAGAGCATCAAGGAGTTTCCAATTTGCCCCCATCCTCGACACGACGCGGGGGCAACCAGAATCGCATTCAGTGAGTTGGCGACAGGCTGATAAGCACTGAGATACGCCTTTGCTGTCGCTTCCGCCCGTTGCGGACTCATCGACGAATTCCCCCCGTGACCAACAATCACCAACGCTACCGGACTAGCCAGATCTAACTCTGCCGAAACATACATGAAGTATCGGGACGAGTAGTCGACATGCTGACATTCGACAGTATGCACGGTTGTCTGGCCTAGCAATTTAGCGGCGTCTGGATAACTCGCCCGCGAGTGACGCAAGGCTTGTTCCAAGTCTTGCGGGCGCGTGACCCCAGCTGCTTTCATTCCCTCAAGCAGCAGGTCCGTGTCCGCCCGATCGCCTTCGTATCGTTGATCAATGTACTGATCAATCAAACTTCCAACGTCGGCCGTCCAACCAAGGGTTTGGGCCCAAGCCATACTCGGAGGAGCAACCATCAAAGTCACGAACAAACAAAGACTAACAATCATGAATCGCATACAACGTCTCCTTTTCCCAAGTGGCTTGCTAGAAATCAATTCTATCTCAGTTCAACATTCTCTTCCCAAATTGACTTGAACCGAATGCCCTTCTCCATCTACCTCTAACAACAACAGTGGTAACATTCGAATGGGTAAACACTTCGATCTCAATCGACAGGACAGCGGCTTGATGGATGACGTTCGAATCTACAACACGGCCGTTTCCAGTATTCCCGAGCCTTCCTCGCTATTCCTAGTGGGATTGGCAGGTCTCACCATTTGCCTCCGACGCCGGCGTAACGTGGCCTAGGACAAAAGTGGCCTAGGCAAAAATGCCGCTCGTATATCACGACGGCTTACGCCAAGAGTACTCTCGTCGCGGATCGGGAAACCAATGGCAAACGATGATCGCCACCACACCCAGAACAACCAATACGAGCCAAAGCAGACTCAAACATAAAACAAATGCTTTTGATGCGCTACCGACAACGATCCCTCCCATTAAAACTCTGGGAATCAAAGTGTTTACAAACGCAGCAATCAGTATCAATACCACACCCGACCAAAAAACTGCTCGGCGTGTTAAGAACCCATTGGCCCTTCGACGGCGCACTGTCACCGTCTCACTCGGAGATTGGTAGGGATTTGGCATTCAGCGGCGACCAAGGGTTCGTTGAATCTAGGCACGGACAACCCGTAACGCCAACATTGTAGTCTTGAATTTTGAGGACGCCAATGCAAAGAGGCTGTGACTTTTTCGAATGTACCAAACGAGTATCGAGAATGGCAACCTCACGCGTGCGTGAGGCAAAGCTGAACCCATACTCAACTCGCTTGCCCGTCGGGTTTCCAATAAAATCGACGCCGCCAATCCACTCGACCGGACTCGCTAGGATGCCTCTTTGTTTCGCCGCCGTCTTAAAACCAAGGCTAGCGTACTCGATTAAGCCAAGAGCGTGGCAACACGCGAACGAGAGCTCGAGTTTCATTCGAGCCTCAAACCAAAGCCCGGAGATCGATCGTGGACCTTTTTATTTGTATTCCTTGGCCATCTTTGGAAAGACGCCCAGTTTTTCGTAGTTGAAACCACTTACCAAGGGCGCGTAAGCGTCCACAAGTTCGACGCTGCTGGCATCAGAAATTTTGTCTTCCAAGCCAATGCACCAATACGACGCATTCACAATCAGCCGGCGTAGGCCAGGGTTCTCAAGGTCTTTGCCGCTGGCCATCGTGGAATGAAACACGCGTGCAGACAATCCGCCGCTCGTCTGCCAGTTTTTGATCCAAGCGATGGGCAAGGGCTCTTTTTTAGGATTGGCGTCGCCTCCATACTCTCGACCGATCAGCGGCTGACCAAACACCAAAGCCTGGCAACCCGCAGGCAACTCTCCGCCTTCTGCGAACGTGCGATACACATCCGACGGGCCCCAGATGTCGTTCACACCCCGGAGAACAGGATGTGATTTCATCGATTCAACAATCTCTCCGCGAGTCGAATCACGATGCCAGTTGCCGTGATGCCCTCGGAACTCACCGCCCAGCACGTTATCGCCAAATCGAACCTGCTTGCCATCGATCTTGTACGGCAAAGCACCTCGGAATCCATGATTGGCAGTTCTCAAGCCAATGATCGGTTTGCCTGAATCGAGATACTTAACGATCAAGGCCTGCTGTTCTTTTGGCAACGTCAACAGTCGCGTGTAAAAGATAACCAAGTCGGCGGATTGAAGTTTCTCCAAACCCGGAATGCTGTGTTCCTTGAAGTTCGCCTCTTCGCCTTTTTTAGGGTAGACCGGCATCGTCGGATCGACTTCGCCTTTCTCATTGACCCCAAACAAAACCGTGCAATCAAAACCATGGTGCGTCGCCAAAATCTTTGCCAACATCGGCATGGATTGCTCGCTACGGTATTCCTGTTCGGCCGAGATCAAGATGATGTGTTTGCCATGCCCGGGTCCGCTGGTTCCGTGATAGCTCAACCAGCTCGGGCCATCGGTGCGAGCAATAGAACGATTGCCAATGCAAGCCTCAAGCTCCAAGCCGGGCTCAGCCAGCAGGTGGCCCACATTGTTCGACTGCCCTAACGAGACAAACGCCTCAATCGGCTTGTCGAGACTAGCCAATTTTTCGTCAGGATCTCGCGATTGATCAGGAACCTGAGCAAACGCAGTGGACGTAGCAAGCATTAGCATCACGGCCACCAGCCATCGAAGTCCGATTTGAATTGAATTCGCCACCATCATGTTCGCTTCCTCGTTTGTTTCCTAAAACTCGACACATGTTTGGTTTAAACGATGTGGGCATTCGACCTTTTTGCCGCCGCCAGCCAGATTGTATCATGATCTTTTTCGGTCAATCGGAATAAAAAACATTCATTGAAGAACCGGCTTCCAGCAGTAAACCTCAAATACCAAATTCAAGCGGTTTGAGTTTATCCTTGGCTGAGAACCGCCTCATGACTAGCACTCAATTTTTTCGGATAAGATCGATGCATTCTCAGATGAGGTGTGATCCAATATCAGCCTCGATTATTGAGGCAATTCATGGCGAGCCATTTTATGATCAAGTCTTTCGAAGCAGCCTATCAGTTCGTCTTAGAGCACAAAGTCTGCACCGTCTTCGGCAGCAAGAATTCTCCCTACCCATCGCTGTGGGACAACACGGGACTCTCCGAAAAGAAGCCCCCAGCCGGTGGCTGGAACCCCAAAGTCACTGCGGTTTGGGATTGGAAAACTCGAATCCCGCAGACCTATCCAGAATCCGTGTTCTACGGCAAAGTCCCTGGCGGAGATGCCGTGCTGATGGAGATGCAATATCTTCGCGACGTGCACTACCCTGACGCATTTCAACCCGTCAGCAAATTGAATCCGCTTTCGCAAGAAATCTACGAGTTGATTCGACTTGAGCCAGCCTTCACCGGACCACTTCGCAAACGCACGATGGATCAATTGTCTTGCACTAAAAGCCGCTTTGACACGGCACTGAAGAAGTTGCAAATAAGCCTGAACGTTGTCCGCTCGAATGACCCAAAACTAGAAAACGACTTCTGGCTTCCAATGCGAGAAGTGCACCTGGACATCGTGCAGGCTCACGAGTGAATCGCAGTTGAATCACGATTGACGACGAAAAGGAAAGCCCGTCGGTTCTCAATGGTGAAAATCGAGTGAACCTTGCCAATCGATCATCGTCTGTCATTCCAGAGAAACAATTCAGCAAGAATCCATGAGTAAACGTAGGCACGGCTATCCCTCGGAAACGCAAGTCAAGCGGGGAACCCGGATCGTCCATGGAAACAAACAATTGGAGGAGAAACTTGGACGCAACGATCTGTGTCCTTGCGGCAGCCGCAAGCAATTCAAACGATGCTGCTTGCGAGCGGGCCGCTTTTGATGGCGTCAATCGTGACGACTACTTTCAGGGACGACTAGTCTCCGTCCGCCAACCAGGCGGACATCCAGCGCTGGAGCCAGACGGCTAGGCGGCCGGTTGCAACCCGGTCCAAGTGGGTTCGACTCCCACCAGCGTTTTATGTTTGCTCAAATCAAGTTCGCACGGCTACTTAAATTTGCTAAATAGCCTGGCAAAAAACGACTTTGGCTTTGGCTTTTGCATCATGGCTTGCAATGTCCTCGGACACTCACGTCGGCCGGTCGTAACGTCGTCAACAATCGATTGAACCACTCGATTGACTTGATCGGTTGCATCAAGCTGAATTGCCCGCCCAATCGTCTTCTGAGCGTTCTCGATTTGCCCGCACAGTAACTGCGTCACCGCAAAATTGCCCAGTAGATCAATCGCGTCAGGCGTGACAGCCACCGCCCGCTGGCAAATCTTCAGAGCAGAATCAAACTCATGGTCGGACAAGTGGACACTCGACCATTCCTTGAGAATCACCGTGTTTTCCG
>JBLINZ010000162.1:0-11925 GCA_047639375.1 Mariniblastus sp.
ATTTTGGAACTCAAATGATGGTAGATCGCGTCGCCATTGAACGGTACTTTGGCAATCTGACAAATTGCGCAATGGGCCTCACTTGTTTGCCAAGCTGGGTGCCAACATACCCAAGGCTTCTTCGATAGGTTCAAGCAAAAATGATTATCATCAAAGCAAAAACGCACACAAACTGACTGACTGACTGACTGACTTGCACTGCTTAATGCAAATTCCTATTACGCGACGGGTGACCATGCTCGCCTTCGGCTCATTGAATCAACAACCACATCAGCGAGAAGTAACCCTCGATAAAGCTTGGCCGGGATTCTCGTCCGTCCTCGCCAACAAACGCTCTGCGTTTGTCGCTGTCGCCTGCGTGCCAATCGTTAAGGGGCAGTTAAAAAAAACTGTGTTTTCGAGATCTCAAACGAAACAACTTCCATCGCATTCGAAAGTCAGTAGTAGCGACGCTCGTCAAGAGTTTCGGCAGCCCCAAGTTCCGAAAGTCTTGACGACTTGCGCTACAAGCACTCGCTCGTTGTTGGGCAGTTGGAAAACGAAAAAACTACCATCAAATTCGACAATTTGGTGCCACTGCCACGTAAAAACGCAAAACCCAAACACGGGTTTTATTTCTTGAGCGTCCCATAACGATCTATCATCTTGCAGATTAAATTTGCAAAATCAATTTCACAGACTCGCCAAGACTTCCTTCGCCATCGCAACCGTATGGTCAATGTCGGATTCGGTGTGAGCAGCGGACACAAAAAGTGCTTCGAATTGGCTACATGGCATGTAGACGCCCCGTTCGATCAAGCCCCAAAAGTACTTGGAGAACATCTTCGTGTTCGATTGGGCGGCAGAGTCCCAATCGGTCACAGGTCCATTTTGAAAAAACAAAGTCATCATGCTGCCAACTCGCTGAAGACAGTGCTCAACGCCGGCAGCGCTGGCCGCGTCAACCAATCCATCGGCCAGTCGGTGGCTTAGCGATTCCAGACGCTCGTACGGCGAGTGATCACGGAGCGATTTTAGCATTGCGATTCCAGCGGCCGTGGCGATCGGATTGCCACTCAACGTCCCCGCCTGAAACACTTTACCCGCCGGCAGCACGTGTTGCATGATGTCTCGCCGTCCGCCGAACACGGCCAAAGGCAATCCGCCGCCGACGATCTTGCCCATCGTGGTCATATCGGGCATTACGCCGAACAACTCCTGCGCCCCACCTGGGGCAACTCGAAACCCACACATGACTTCGTCGAAAATCAGCACTGCCCCAAAATCATGCGTCTGCTTTCGCAACGACTTCAAGAACTCCGGCGTGGGCGTGACACACCCCATGTTGCCACAAACTGGTTCGAGAATCACAGCTGCAATCTTATCTCCATGAGCTGAAAAAGCTGCTTCCAAGCCTTCGACATCGTTGTACTTCAACACCATTGTGTCTTGGCTCGTTCCGGCGGTCACGCCTGGAGAATCAGGAACCCCCAACGTCGCGGCCGCGCTACCGGCCGAAACGAGAAGGCTATCGACGTGCCCATGGTAGTTACCTGCGAACTTGATGATCACGTCGCGGCCGGTGAATCCACGGGCCACGCGAATCGCACTCATCGTCGCTTCTGTTCCACTATTAACCAGCCGAACCATCTCCACCGAAGGAACGGCTTCGATTACCAATTCCGCAAGTTCATTCTCGGCTACGGTCGGTGCCCCAAAACTGGTGCCGCGATCGACCGCGGCATGCACCGCTTCGCTGATCGCAGGCCATTGGTGACCGAAAATCATTGGGCCCCACGAGCCGATATAGTCCACGTATCGATTGCCATCGATGTCGAACAAATAGGCACCTTCGCCTCGCTCAAACACAATCGGCTCTCCGCCGACGGCACCAAACGCTCGGGCGGCACTATTCACGCCACCGGGCATCAAACGTTTTGCTCGAGCGTATTCGGATTGACTATTGCGATGGTCGAGTTGTTTTTCGGTCACGTGTTCTTCTTGATCAAGACTAATGAGATTTATGTATTTTGATGCACGAGGTTTTGAATTGAATCAGCCTTCGCCCGAAAAAAGATCGTCTTCCATCGGCTCACCCATGACAACGGACCGAGCCCGGGACTCGAACAAGGCACTCCAATTTCGGCTGAGGTATCCGGTCGCTTCCGAAATCTTTTCGACTTTCCAACGGCCGTTCGAGTCGACTTGAGCTAATCCCAGTCGAGCGAGCTTGCCCAATCCGTCATGAACTTCAAAATCGACATCAACCTTGGTGACGCGTAGCAAAAACTCTTCCACCAGCAAATCCAGTTCATGCCCAGTAACCCCCTCCGCCGGCACATCGGGATGCTTCCACAGAAACGTGTAAGCCAAGATCGCTTCACCGAGCTCCTGCTCCTCCGCCTCATTGAGAATCCGGTAGACCACGCTCGAATTGTTACCGAGGTTCTTCAGATAAAGGCTTTCCGTCAAACCAAACTGGTACCGATTCTTGGTTCGAAAATAGCTCAGCACCGACTTAACGAGGTATCCACCACAGGCTCCTATCAGCACGATCCACCCCAGGATCTGATCCAATGTATAGGCCGTAAACGCCAGCGAAAGAACCAATACGCCGCGGGCGATCTTGTAAATCAGAATCGCCATTCCCGAAACCGTGGGGAGGAGAATTTTGGCACGATCCAGCTTCGTCAGTCGGACTTTCGAGCCGGGCAGCAGGATCTCTAAGTCATTTTCTGGAATGTTTTTGAATGTCTTGAGATAGACAAACTTATGGTTCAGAGAGCGGTCGTTGGTCTTTTTCTTTGGATCATTGTCTTCCTTCATCCGAAATGCCATGATCAACCGCTGAAACTCTGGCAGCTCAATGGTCTCTTCACGAAAGAAATTCTGCCAACGGCGACGGCGAACGATCACCATTTGATACCCTCGCGCAAATATCTCAAGCCGTTCAAACAACTCAAAATCTACCTCCAGTCGCACCCCCCATTGCCAACCGATTTCAATCGCCCGCTCAAGCTCCTCACGCGTCAATCGTTTGTAGTGAGCGCTATTCAGCAAACCCGTCAGTCGATCCAACAACTCGCTTGCTAACTGATCACGATGGGCTGCGGACATCGTGTCCAAATCAATCAACTGGCTATCTGGATCCAGTGCGTCGTAAAGCTCTTCTAGATGCAATAATGCCGTCAAATGTTCGACATGAAAAATGGCTTGAAGTCGGGCACAGAGCTGACGAAATTTGACCTGCTCAGACGGTGAAATACCGAACTCTTCGACCAGCTTGGCCGTTAAATCCGACTGGCGCAAGGGAATGAATGATGCGCGAGTCGGCAACGATTGGGCGATCGGATCGTCTTCGATCGAACGAACTAGGTTTTCGCCGGACTGATTCAAGCTTGATCGCCGTTCAGATTGATGGGAAAGCATTCAAGATAACCTCCAACTACCACTCACCCAACCGGACTGGGTAGGGCGGTTCAGTCATCACGAAGTAGCAGAAGTGGCCATCCAGACTGACGCCATTTTCTTTTCTGAATGGGAATGGATCGTTCATTGAGGTTTAAGTCGCCTTTAACCGCGAAAATCCTATCCCACTTTCCGGCTGCTTCGCGCTCGACTTCCCATTCTTCGAATCAATGGAACCGTTTTTTCGAACTGATGATCACCGACATACACTTTTGCGTTAGAATAAAGTCATCTCCGACTTCGCCTCGACGAGTTTCTCATGTGTCGTTTCATTTCTGCTGCATTACACGTTCCGCCAATCTTCACGGCGTTCCTCTTTTTCCTGCTGTTGGGCTCCAATGGACTTGGTGTTCCGCTTCGCGCTCAAGACACCATTGATTTTGGCTCGCAAATCAAGCCGATTTTGGCTGACAAGTGTTTTGCTTGTCATGGCCCCGATGAAGCCCAACGTGCCACTGATTTCCGATTGGACGTCAAGAAAAGTGCGCTTGATCCAGAAGCATTTGTGATTGTCCCCACGAAACCTTCCGAAAGCCTGTTGGTTCAACGAATCTTGAGTGACGACCCTGATGAAGTCATGCCGCCGACCGACCACCTTAAACGGTTGTCAAAATCGGAAAAGCAATTGCTTGTAAAGTGGATCGAACAAGGCGCAGATTGGTCAAAGCACTGGGCGTTTGTTCTGCCAACGCGAAAAAATCCGCCGAAATTCGCGACCCCGGACTCCAGCGGAAACTTCATCGATCAATTTGTCCAGTCGAAACTTCACTCCAACAATCTTGCGCCCTCGGGAATTGCCGAACCGCACACGCTCCTCAGGCGGCTGAGCTTCGACTTGACGGGATTGGCACCCACCCCCAAGCAAGTCTCCAATTTCATGACCGCCAGTGAAAACGAGGGGCTTGAAGTCGCTTACTCCGCCGAAGTCGACCGGCTTTTGGCCAGCTCAAGGTATGGCGAACGCATGGCAGTTGGCTGGCTAGACCTTGTGAGATACGCCGACACCGTTGGCTATCACGGTGACCAAAACGTCAGCGTTTCACCGTATCGCGATTACGTGATTGAGGCATTTAATGCCAACATGCCCTTTGACCGATTCACTCGTGAACAGATTGCAGGGGACCTGATCCCCAACGCGACTCAGGAGCAACAAATCGCCTCTGGCTACAACCGGCTGGGAATGATGTCAGCCGAAGGAGGTGTGCAACCCAAAGAGTATCTCAACAAGTACGCTTCCGATCGAGTCCGAACCACGTCTTCTGTTTGGCTAGGCGTGACGCTCGGCTGTGCGGAATGCCACGATCATAAATTCGACCCTTTCACCACCAAAGAGTTCTACGAGTTCTCAGCCTTTTTCGCCGACATCAAAGAGCAAGGGCTGTACGCCGGGGCTAGTCGCGATGGAAAATTCGGCACATCCATCGATGTTGCGGATGACGATCTGGCTGAGCTGCTGGCTCCAGTTGAAAAGAGAATCGAGTCGCTCACGGATAGCATCGTCTCGACGGAAGAAGTTCAAGTCGAACGGGTCGCCTGGGAACGTAAATTGTCAGAACAGACTGAGTGGAGTTCACTCGCGCCACAAACGGTCAAGACACTTCCAGACGCAAATACCTCGATTACGCCAAAAAACACCGTGCTTGTCAGCGGGCCCAATCCGAATCAAGTCGTTTATGGTGTCTTGATAAAACTGCCATCTGGCACGTCAGCCGTACGCTTGGAAGCGTTGCCGCATGCCTCATTGCCAAACAAGGGCCCCGGACGAGCAGGCAATGGGAATTTTGTTGTCTCCGAATTCATCCTTCTAAAAGGCGACCACACGGAGAGCTTGGACGTCTTGCAAAACCCTAGCAAGGATTGGACCGATTCACTTCGAACCAGCAAAATTGCTTTGACCAACGCCTCGGCAAGCGTCCAGCAAACCCAAGGCGGCGAATCCCACCCAGACAAAAAATGGTCAGCCGCCAGCACAATCGACGACGACAAGCATGGAAAGACTTGGGGCTGGGCGGTGCTCCCCGAAACCGGAAAATCCCAAGAATTGGTGGTTCAGTTAACCCAGCCGCTAAGTGATACCACAGACGCGACCGTGATCATTCGGCAACAGCACAGCAACCCGCCACACACGCTCGGTCATTTCGGACTTTCACAAACCGACGACGCCAACGCCACCTCCTCTCCGATCCAACTTTTACCGCCGCCCATCCAAGTCGCGCTGGCTGTTGAAAGATCTGCGAGAACGGAGGCACAAATCCAAACCATCGCCGACTACTATCTGACAATCGCCCCGCGTTACGCCGGTACGCGAAAGCAATTGGCCGAGCTTGAACAAGAACGATCGTCTCTTGTCAAATCTCATACACGTAAGACGCTAGTCACTGTTTCGGTTCCACCTCGCGAGATTCGTGTCTTGGCCCGAGGTGACTGGATGGACATGACTGGCGACATCGTGATGCCGGGAGTGCCAAGTGCACTCGGCGACCTGACGCTGGCATCCAACACAGTCGACGCTCCACGTGCAACTCGAGTTGAACTGGCAAACTGGCTTGTCGATCAGCGAAACCCATTGACCAGTCGGGTTTTCGTCAATCGAGTTTGGCGGATGCTGTTTGGCTCAGGCCTAGCCAACACACTTGACGACCTTGGAACGCAAGGTGAAACGCCTTCTCACCCAGAACTGCTCGATGCCTTGGCAGTTGAATTCGTCGAATCCGGCTGGGATATCAAACGGTTGATTCGCCAAATGGTTCTTTCACGCACGTATCAACAGTCCTCGTCACATCGCGATGAGATCATGCAACTAGACCCCGAGAACCGTTTACTCGCTCGCCAATCTCGTTTCCGATTGGACGCCGAGTTCATTCGCGATCACGCTTTGTCCGTCAGTGGTTTGTTGGTTGAAAAGATTGGTGGCAAGAGTGTGATGCCCTATCAGCCGGCGGGACTTTATCGACATTTAAATTTCCCAACACGAAAATACCAAGCTAGCCAAGGCGAAGATCAGTATCGACGTGGACTCTACACCCATTGGCAACGTCAGTTTTTGCATCCCGCCATGAAAACATTTGACGCCCCGGCACGGGAAGAATGCACGGCGGCGAGATCTCGTTCAAGCACGCCGCTGGCCGCTTTGGTGATGCTCAACGACCCTTCCTATGTCGAAGCAGCCAGAGCGATGGCCGATCAAGTACTAGGTCGGCCCGGTGACGCGGCGGATAAAATTAAATCGATTTTTGAATCAGCGTTTTCACGAGGCCCCGCCCCAGAGGAACTTGCGGTCGTGGCTGAATTGCTGGAAACGCACCTGAAACATTACCAATCCAACCCCGACGAGGCGAAGCAATTGGTTTCGATCGGCCTGTCCGGCATGTCGGCAAATACGCTTGCAGCCACTCCCAACGTCACTTTAGCAGAACGAGCCGCTTGGACATCCGTTTGTCGAGCGGTCTTCAACATGCACGAATTTGTGTTGAGAAAATAGCATGAACCCCAACTCCCATTCATTCATTGCGAATTCCATTCAACGGTCGCAGTCTCGTCGTACGTTCCTGAAACGAACGTCGACCGGGATCGGCGGGATCGCGCTCAGTTCCTTGCTCGCTCAAACACTGCGTGGCGGCCAAGTCCCGCAGTTACCAACGGACGGGCCAGCGGCGGAATTAAATTTTCCACCCCGTTGCAAACGCGTGATTCACTTGTGCATGGCCGGCGGCCCTTCGCATCTCGAAACACTGGACTACAAGCCCAAACTTGCCGAGCTGGATGGCAAGCCGATGCCGAAATCGGTGACCGAAGGTCAGCAAATTGCTCAGCTTCAAGGTAGCCGAGACAAGCTCAAGATCCTCGGTCCGCAACATGAGTTCAAGAAATGCGGGCAGTCGGGCAATGAGATTAGCAATGTGTTGCCACACATTCAATCGATCGCCGATGAGATCTGTATCGTTCGGTCAATGCACACCGATCAAATCAATCACGATCCTGCCCATACATTGTTCAACACGGGAACCAGCATTCCAGGCCGTCCCTCGATGGGATCATGGTTGCTGTATGGGTTGGGCAGTGAAGCGGAAAATCTCCCTGGCTACGTGGTGCTCACGTCAGTGGGTGGTGGACAGTCTCAGCCGATTGCCTCACGCCAGTGGCATAGTGGGTTTCTCCCAAGCAAATTCCAAGGCGTCGAGTTTCGCTCGCAAGGCGAACCCGTACTCTACGTTCAAAATCCACAAGGCGTCGATCGAGCCCGACAACAGGACGTCGTAGCGGCAGTGGAAAAACTAAACCGAATCGGGATGAAGTCAGATTTTGATCCCGAGATAGAAACCAAAATCTCCCAATACGAACTCGCGTTTAAAATGCAAATGTCAGTCCCTGAATTGGCTGACATTTCCGACGAACCTCAACATATCCTTGACTTGTACGGCACGAAGGGCGCCGATGGAAGCTTTGCCGCCAACTGCTTGCTCGCGAGGCGATTGGCCGAACGGGGAGTACGATTCATCCAACTGTACCATCGCGGCTGGGACCATCATGGGGGCATCAAAAAAGGAATTCAAACGACTTCAAAGCTTGTCGACCAGGGCTCGGCGGCCTTGGTTCAAGACCTGAAGCAACGTGGCATGCTCGAAGACACCTTGATCATTTGGGGCGGCGAGTTCGGCCGCACTCCGATGGCCCAAGGCAATGGTCGAGATCACCATATCAAAGGGTTTTCATGCTGGATGGCGGGTGGTGGAATCAAACCAGGGATAACCTACGGCGCGACTGATGAGTTTGGATACGCGGCAACGGAAAACCCGATGCACGTGCATGACTTACACGCGACGCTGTTGCACCAATTCGGAATCGACCACGAACGATTAACCTATCGCTATCGAGGAAGAGATTTCCGACTGACCGATGTCTCAGGAAAAATTGTCCGTGACATCGTCAGCTAAGCATCACTCGATCAATCAATGTCCGATTTGGACGTAGCCGGACTGGCATCAGTTCGGGATTCGCAGATGGTTCTCCCGCAGGCTTGTGACTCCAGCTACGACAGTAATTTGTCGAACGTCCCTCAACGAGATTCCACGTGTTGCATTCTTTTTTCTCGCTGTCCTGTCTGCTAATTGTCACGTTGATGGTGCTTGGTTGTGACGGGACCGAAACGCCAATCAATTCGTATCTTGCTGGAACGGCAAATGCTGGCTCTCTGAATTCGAATCTAGATGTCGACGATACGGTTCTTGCTTTCAATACCGAAGCATCCCGAGACGACGAGACTAAAATACAAAGCATTCGCGTCTTATTTATTGGGAATTCACATTCCGCTCCGATCCCAGCGTTAATGAAGGATCTCGTCAAACGATTGCGTCCGGATCAGAAGGCTCATTTCGGAGTCGTGCGTAGTTCTGGATTTTTGGCCGAGCAAGCAGAGTCGGCAACGACACGAACCACGATTCGAACTGGGAAATGGGATTACGTGGTGCTACAGGCACAAAAATATAGCTCGAGCGGTAAGCGTTCCTACCCGACCGACGGAGCGATGAAGCTTTCGGAGTTGGCAACCAAGGCTGGTGCAAAATTACTGATGTATCCGGAGTGGCCCCGACGTGATGCCGGGGGGGATGAATACGGGCGAATCAAAACCATCCATCTGTCAATCGCCGAGAAAACGGGCGCCGTGGTCGCACCCATCGGTGAGGCTTGGGTGAAAGCCGCCGCTTCCAACCCATCACTTTCGCTCTATGCTCGTGACGGCAATCATGCCACTCAGGATGGCTCTTACCTCAACGCCTGTGTTTTTTATTCGCTCTTGTTTGGGGAAAGTCCCGTTTCAGAAACCTCCAAGTCACCCAAGGGACTCTTCAAATCGCACAAGGCATTGGAAGAAGCGGCTTGGTCGGCGGTTGAAGAATGCAAGTCTGAAAAAGACGGGCCCGGTGAGTTAATCAAAGGTCAAAAGTAGGCTTCACGGCCGAGGGGCTCCTCATGAAATGATAGCCCCACTCATTTGCAACCCCACGCGGTAAACGATGACGCGAAAAGCGACTATCTCGATCCTGACGAGATCACAGACGGGAGCCGCGGGTTGAGCGCAGCGGCATCCCCGGAATTTGCGTTGCCTCGGATTTTCATCCAGAGGGGGGCCCGACAGAACACCCCGCGTCGTTGATTTCTGCGCCAACTATTTCCCAGTCTCTTCCCACCAGCCTTGGCGCGGCTTGAAATTCTCCTCTAGGAGATTCGCATGTTCACGTTCGAGGTTGGGCAATTGCTTTTCTCGAATGTTGACCTGGGTGGACTCATGCTGTTTCACGTTAAAATTCGGATTCACAATCGGCTTGCGACCATCGACGTCTCGCAACCAACTCGCCATGTCTTGATTCATTTTCTCGACGACTTCGGGAAATTCAACCGCGACGTTCGACGCCTCTGAGACATCTTCATCGATATTATATAACTCCTGACGGCCGTCCTCGTAGTAATGAATCAATTTCCATTTGCCTTGACTAATAATCGTCGACGGTTCGCCACCTTGATTCCCGTAATGCGGGTAGTGCCAATACAGAGGTCGGCTGGCAATTTCTTGTTTCTTTAACAACGGCACAAGGCTCAAACCATCCACGTGTTGCTGAGGCCGTGCTGGCAATTTAGCCATTTCCAACAGCGTCGGATAAAAATCGGTGCCAATGACCGGCGTGCTACAAGTCGAACCGGCGTCGACCACTCCGGGCCATTTGATGTAAAATGGTTCGCGAATTCCGCCTTCCCATTGCCGTCCCTTGCCACCCCGCAGCGGCAAGTTCGAGGTTGCTTTTCCGTCACCCGCCGACACGCCGCCGTTATCTGACGTAAACACGATGATTGTCTTGTCAGTCAGCTTCAGCCGATCAAGCGTTTCCAATACCAATCCGACTCCGTCGTCCATTGACTCCACCATGCCGGCATAAAGTGGATTGTCTTGAACCTGACGCACGGGCGACGTACGGTCGACGATGAACCGGGAATCCGCCACGCCCTGCTTGAGGGCCTTGGCTCGATACTTCTTCCACAGTGCTTCCGTCGATTGGATAGGACCGTGCACGGAGTAAAACGACAGATAAGCCAGAAACGGTTCGGCTTGATGTGCCTCGATAAATTTTGCGGTCTCTTGCCCTAGTCGCAACGGCAACAATTCGCCTTTGGGGCCGCTTTCCATTTGCGGATTTGAATAAGGAGAAAAATAGCCACCGGGAGGCGAGCCGCGATGATGTCCGCCGACATTGAATTCGAACCCATGATCAGTTGGCAGCGAGCCCTCGCCACCTAAATGCCACTTGCCCGCAAAAAACGTTCGATAACCGGCTTCGCGAAACGCCTCCGCCAACGTCGTGTCGTCTGAAGGCAATTGATGATTGTAAGTCGCCGGCAGGAGCTTCGTATTCCGCTTCCACTGCTCGCCTTCCGCCGCTCCGATCCAATCCGTAATGTCCAAACGTGCTGGATACTTGCCCGTCATCAAACTCGCACGCGAGGGACTGCAGACTTGGCAAGTCGCGTAGCCGCGAGTGAACTTCATGCCTTCGTTAGCAATCCGATCGATATGCGGACTCTCGTAAAACGTGCTGCCTTCGTTGCTGAGATCCCGCCAGCCAAGATCATCGGCCAAGATAAAAACCACGTTGGGCCGTTCGGAAGGAACGGCGAGCTCGAACGCCGAGCCTTCATCACCCAGGGCCGGCCTGGCACTAGCCGCCAAAACGACTATCGCGAATGCAAATTGGATCGTGCTTTTTTTGAAAACCATCTCGAAAAATTCTCGTTCAAGGAATGAAGTTGAACGAATATCTTAAACAGAAAAATGGCTTAGAGCGAGCGTTCCAAGACAGACATCGACTTCCATTTGCCTTGGAGAAAACGCACTAAATACACGCCGCTTAGCAAGCACACCCAGCCGGTCAGGCAAATCCACCACCAATTGACTTGGCCTGCGGAATCAGAAAACCGTGAGGCACCATAAAACCCGACAGTCAGAAATAACGCGGAAGTCACAAACGTCGCCAAGACTACAAATTTGGTGTCACCGGCCCCCTTAATTGCACTTACAAATACAATCTGCACGGTATCGAACAGCGAATAGATCGCGACGAACTGCAAAAACGCAATCGTTAACGACTTGATCTCTTCAAAATTATTGCCTTCGATTTGATGGGCGCTCAGAAAAAGTTCCGGGACCAGGAAATAGGCCAAAACGAAAGGACAAGAATATAGCATCGCGATCCAGAGGGTATTCCAAGTCGCTCGCTGGGCCATCGCCGGATCTCGTTCGCCAATTTTTTGCCCGACCAACGTCGAACAAGCGATTCCGATTCCGAACACCGGGTACAACACCAACATATTGATACTGAACACGACGGACGAAGCGGCCGCCGCAGTCTCACTGACTTTGGCAATGATCACCACAAAGCAAGTGATCGCCATGCCTTCAATCAAGTACTGAATCCCATTGGGAACTCC
>JBLINZ010000163.1:0-11789 GCA_047639375.1 Mariniblastus sp.
AAACCGATTCAAGCTTCGTTAGGGAAACTCAAGTTGAAGGACACAACCTTACGACCGTCCAAAATAACCGAGGCACACCAATTTCGACAGTGGAGCCGGGTAAAATGAGCATCCCAGCAGCCCCTCCTGGCTTGGCCAATCGCGCCCAAAAACCTGCCAAAATCGATCAAACAGCACTGGTTTTCGAAACCCTACTGATCTTCCTCTGCTTCGCTTTGTACGCTGGCCAACTCCCCCCTGACGTCAATGAATCTCACTATCTGACCAAGGCCAAACATTTTTGGAATCCAGATTGGTGCCCAGGCGATATTTTCCTGGGTTCGTCGTTTGCCCATTGGTTGTTTTACGCCTCGACCGGCTGGCTAACCCAGTTCATGTCGCTGGCCGCGGTCGCTTGGATCGGCCGAATCGCCACGTGGGGCGCCATGGCGTACGCTTGGCGACGACTGAGTTGGAACGTCCTTCCTTATCGCTGGGTCGCAGTTTTCTCAGCGATATTATTCCTCGTCCTGAATGACCGATTCCACTTGGCAGGTGAATGGGTGATTGGCGGATTTGAAGCCAAAGGCATCGCCTATGCTTTTGTGTTGATGGGACTCGGGAGTCTCGCCAAAGCAGACTGGCGCTCGGCCTGGGTGTGGTTGGGAGCGGCGTCCGCGTTTCATGTCCTCGCTGGCGGCTGGGCATTCTTAGCCACGATGTTTGCATTTCTGTATTTCGTGCTGGATCCATCAAATCGTGGGCTGGGAAGAATCAACCTAGTCCGCGCACAGCTCCTACCATTCGCGGTTGGCATTGGGCTGGCCTTGATCGGAGCGATCCCACCTTTGCTGGCCGAGTCATCAACGCCGGCGGACATTGCGGCGGAAGCCAGAAGCATTTATGTCAACCATCGGATCTCGCATCACTTAAATTTTGACGCGTTTCCGAGCCTCAATGTTGCGAGATTTTTGGGGATGGTACTCGTCTGGTGTGGGCTAAGCCATTGGCTGGCCAAGCAATCAAATGTGTCGGCACGCCGACTCAAACCCGTGTTCTATTTTTGCCTGGGCAGTTTGGGAATCTCGTTCGGTGGATTGTGGCTGAGTGGTTTAGCTGGCCAAGGCGGCCCGCTGGCTCAGACTAGCGAAGGGCTGCTACGGTTCTACTGGTTCCGACTCGCCGATTTTGCCGTGCCGATGGCAGGCGCTCTAATGGGTAGTTCGATCGTGTGCCATTTGTTGATGCAGCAACGTAGGTTCTCAGCTCGGATTGGGTGCGCGGTGTTCGTCGCGTGCATCGTGATGGCTGGAGGTTTGACCATCTTCGAAAAACATCAAGACCCGCGGCCACGGGCGGATCGCCGCTCCTTGCCAAGCTATGAGGAGAACGTCACACGAACCCAGGACACGTTTCGAAACTGGCAAAAAGTCTGCCGCTGGGTGGCTGCAAACACGCCCGAGGATTCAAGCTTCATCACGCCGCACGAACAGCAGACGTTTAAATGGTACGCGGGACGAGCTGAAGTCGTTTGCTGGAAAGATGTTCCACAGGACGCAGGCGGAATCCTAGAATGGAAAACGAGGCTCAACGAGCTCTATGAACCTCAGCGACGGTATGAAGCCGGCCTGTTCTCCTACTCGGATGACCAGCTTCGCTCGTTGGCGAATAAGTACAAAGCCGATTACCTGGTCATCCCGCAACGCCATGTCGACCTTGCCGGCTCGCCGACGTCGTTGAAACAGGTCTATCCAGAAAACGATGGTGTAAAATCAACGTACGTCGTGTTTGAATTTTAATGGAATTGATCGACGTGCTGTTGATTATGCGTGAACTTGCAGAGTAGTTCGAGCAGGTAATAGGTCGGTTAGTCGGTTAGTTGGTTTGAACCTGTGGTTGGTTTGGCGTGGATTGGAAACGGCGAACGGCACAGAGCCTGTGCCTGCTACTTTCCCCGTGGTTTGCGACTGCCGATTTTAGGTTGGTTCGCGAATACTGCGATCCATGTATCGCAAGAGCGGATACAAAAAGTACTCAATCACTTTGCGTCGTCCGACTTTGATTTCAGCCGTCGCAGTCATCCCGGGCATCAAGCGAAAATTGTCGGGAAGTTCATTGAGCTGGCCGGGATCAACAATCGAAATCCGGGCCTTGTAGGTCGTCATCCCCGTGGCAGCACCGTTGGGCGACTTCTTTTCAAACGAACCTTCGCTGATCGTGCGGAGGATTCCGTCCAGGGTTCCATGTTTTTGGTAGGGGAACGAAGATAACTTGATCCGAGCATCGCTGCCTTTTGGCAACTCTTTTCCAGCGGCGATCGATCCAGATTCAACGACAGACAACAAGGCAATGTCCTTACCTTGAATTTCAACTTCGACTTCCATCGGGACACCAATCGGCACGAGTCGGAAAAGTGGCTCTCCTGGCTCAGTCATGGCTCCGACTGATTTTTCAGCGACTTCAAAGACGACAAACTCTTTGTAGGGCAAATTTTCAGGGACTTTCAATTCAACAAATTGATTAGAGCGGTTCGCCTTGTTGAGCTCTTGGTTGACGGTGGTCAACTCTTCTGACGCGGCTACCAATTCGGTCACTAATTGGGTTCTCCATTGAGCAGAAAAAGCTTCCCTCTCAGCATCCTTGGATTCCAGCGATTGGACGAGTTCCTTGCCGCGACTGACCGCCGTGAGGTATTTCAATTTCGCATCGTTCGTTTGCAGCTCACGACTGAGGACGTCCGAAAACGACTTACTGTTCTTTTCGGCGAGTGACTTAATCTTGATTTCAAAGTGTTTGTACTGCTGCCAAGAGAGCTTGAGGCTTTCAACTTCCACGCCCGAGTTCAATTCTTGGACTTCAAACATCCGACGCTCAGCGTCCAGCTTTCCAAGCTGGGCTTTGTATCCGTTCTTTCGTTCCGCAAAAACTTGCGATTGCATCACCCAATCTGCGTCATCTTCGTGGCCGACGGCCGAGAACGATTCGTTGCTTTGCTCTGCTTTCATCCTAGCGATGGTCGCTAACAAAGCCTGTTTTTTCGAATTCAATTGGCTGAGATCCGCCGCCGAAAACGTCGGATCAACGGTGGCGATTACGAATCCAGCGGATACGCGATCTCCAAATTTTGCGTTGATCGACTTTAGTGGCGAAGTCAATTTCGAATCGATCACGATCGTGGATTCGGTCGTGATCAGTTTGCCTTGGGTCGTCACGATTTGATCGACTTCAGCCCAACTGGCCCATGCGACCACAGTGACCATGAGTGCGACGACGGCATACAACGTCCATCGCGCGCCACCTGGCACGGATCGTTTTTCAATTTCAACTGCATCGGGTTGGAATTCATTTAAGAGCGCGTCGTTATTATTTCGCCGACGATGAGTCTCAGTCCGAGCCTCTTTCCGACGTCGCAAACGCTTCTCTTTGATGGTTTCTTCCGCTACACCCGTCCCATTTGCTGATTCCATAGATCTTGATACACCTTACATTTGTCAAGCAATTGGCGGTGGGTTCCCATCGCCTCGATTTTACCTCGTTCCAGGACAATGATCGCGTCACACTCGGTGAGCGTCGATAATCGGTGTGATACCAAAATCACGGTCCTGCCATCGGCAATTGTTTTAAGATTCGTCTGAATGATCGATTCGCTTTCAGGGTCCAATGCACTGGTCGCTTCATCAAAGATCAGGATCCGAGGATCCTTGAGCAAGGCCCGGGCAATGGCCAGCCGCTGTTTCTGGCCGCCAGAAAGATTCGATCCGTTTTCTTCCAGCATCGTGTCATAGGACTGTGGCATGCGTTCGATAAACTCAGCCGCACCTGCCATTCGAGCTACAAACACGATTTCTGAAAAACTGCTATTGGGTTTCGCCATCGCGATGTTATCGCGAACGGTGCCTCTAAACAGAAAGTTATCCTGCAGCACGACGCCGATATTGTGACGCACGTGGGCAATGTCGAGCTCTCGTAGATCAAGATTATCGACTCGCATCAATCCGCCTTGCGGCTGGTGCATGCCCTGCATCATTCTCGTCAATGTGGTTTTTCCGGATCCGCTTCGCCCGACAACACCCACGACTTTTCCGGCTGGGATGTCGAAACTAACGCCATCCAAAGCAGGGGGAAGCGTCGGAGCATATTGGAACGTCACGTTCTCGAATTCTAAATGACCTTCGATTGCTGGGCGAAGGCCCTTGCCAATCCCGGCTTCTTCGTCACGATTCATGACGGTTCCCAGCATCCGAACCGACAACGCACATTGCTGATAAGAATGAACAAGGCTGACGAGTTGGACCAAGGGTCCTGTCACGCGACCAGAAATCATCTGGAACGCAACCAACTCGCCGACCGACAATTGCTTGCCAATCACCAATGAAGCTCCGTACCAAACGACGATCACAGTCAACAGCTTTTCCAGCAGTTTCGAAATCGTGGTGGCCGTAATCGAAATCTTGCCGACTTTGAATTGCATCGCCACCGCTTGGGCCGAGCTTTGATCCCAGTTCTTACGCTGGACCGGCTCCATGCTCAACGCTTTGACGGTTTGGATTCCGTGGATTGTCTCTACCAACATCGCCTGCCGCTCACCTTCGGCGTTGTACAACGCTTCCAGACGACGACGATAAGGACCCAAAAGCACGCCAATGTTGATCGCCAAAAACAGCGAAAACAGCAGCACAATCCCCGTCAATGACGGGCTGTAAAAGAACAAAATTGGGAGGAAGATCACGAGCGCCGTCGAATCCAGCAATGTCAAGAACAGGTTGCCGGTCAAAAACTCTCGAATCTGATTGGTCTGCTGCATGTGTTTGGTCAACACACCGGCAGTGATTTGCTCGAAAAAGTCCATGGGCAAACGGAGCATGTGCCCAAACGTTCGCGTCGCCACCCGAATATCGATCTTGCTAGTCGCGTGAAGCAACAGGTAACTTCTCAGGTATCCAAGAATGGCGTCGAACGCCAACGCCAGGCAGATACCGATTGTCAGTACTCGCAAGGTTTCCATCGCCGAGTTGACGAGGACTTTGTCGATCACGATTTGAAAATACAGTGGAACGACGAGTGCGATCAAGTGAATGAACAACGCCGCCACGGCCACGTCGGTAAACGCAGTTCGCTGTTTCACGATCTCAGGCAAGAACCATTTCAAACTGAAAGGTTGGTTTTTGTCGAACATCGAAAATTTGCGTTTGGCGAGAATGACTTCGCCCTTCCAAGATTTCTCGAACTGTTCTTGGGTCAGATAGACAAATCCCTGCTGATCGGCCAGCGGATCAAAAACCGCCAACTGCTCAGAAACTTCGTCAGCCTCGTCCTGGATTTTTCGCAAACCGACCAAGATGACGTAATTGCCATTGGTCAAACGGGCCATCACCGGAAAGGCTTGGTCCATTTTCCGGAATTGCTTCCAATTGAGTCGTGCATGTTTCGCTTTGAGACCCGTGTCCTGCGCGATTCGCAGCAGCCTGCGGAGACTTGGATCTTCATTTTCCAGCGAATAGTCATGGATCAAACGGTCGGCGCTAACTTCTAGCCCATGATGTCGAGCGAGGAGGGCCAAGCATTTGAGGGCCGTATGATTCGCTTTACCAGAATCCTCATCATCACCCAGATCCTCGGGGACAACAGGCACGCCTCCTAGTCCTGCATTGCCACCGGCATCGTCAGTCTCGGGACCGTTACCATTGGCGTCCTCCGCTTGAGGACCGTTGCCAGGTTCTTGGGGAGGTTGAGTGGCTTCAAATTTTGGCTCGTCAGGCAAAGAATCGTTGGCCTGGGGCTCTACTGAACGCGAGTGGGATTGCTCATCGCCGGCCCCCACCACAGCGTCGACAGGTGATTCGACTTCGCCGGTAAAGGGTTCATCGAATTGAGTATGATCGTATTCGGAGCCATCAAGTTCTGATTCCTGCAATTCGTCTTCCGGGTCATAGCCTTCGAAAGCTTCAGAATAATCAGGTGGGTTATTGTCCGACATTTGGTGTTCGCTTCGAAACGTTTTTAGGGTCACCGCCAAAACGGCTTAATTCGTCCTTAAATTCTCGTCCCTACGTAACTGAGAGCACGATTGGTCGTGCCGTCAGTTTGGGATTGGAGCGAAAGTGTAGGACACAATTAGGAGGCTCTCCCAATTTGGACTGGATTTCCCGGTCGAAGTTCCCGCTTTCACGTTGTTCGAATCGATTAAAAAAACCCCGCCAGCAAGCTGACGGGGTTAGAGATTTTAGGTTGTAACGGTCGGAAGAATTAGACCGGAGCAGCGATGTAGCCGTTGTTCTGCCCCATCACGTCTGTGACGGTATACCGGGTCGCAACGTTTGTGGCGATATCGTAAAGCGACAACAAGTCGACATCGTTTCCGACTTGAGTACCAAGGAGGCCGTGAATTCTCAACAACTCGACCGAAGAATTTGGATCTTCGAAGTTGATGACGGTCACGGTTCCCTGACCTTCGCCTTGGTCGAGCGTCAAATCGATACGCAATTCCGAGCCAAATCGTCGGACAGTGAAGTCGTCTTCCAACGAGTCGATTGAACCCGACGGATCGTAGAATTCAATGACGTCGATACCGCCGTTGCCCTCTTCACGAACATTGTCACGTCCGTCGCCAAGGCTCCAAATGTAGGTATCGTTACCTGAACCGCCTCGTAACACATCGTTGTCACCACCGCCCCGCAGGGTGTCATCGCCACCGTTACCAAACAACAAGTTGCGGGTTTCGTTGCCACGGATGTTGTCGGTTCCTGAACCGCCACGAGCATTCTCGATGATTGTGCCGTAAGCAATCCGCGTGGTTTGAGGAACACCGTTGACCGATGTCCAAGTTCCTTCGCGAAGATCGATCGTCTCATCAGCGACGTGATTCGTGAAATTCAAGGTATCTACACCGCCAGCATCCCAAAGCGTTGTCTGATGCTGCTCGTTATTGTCCACAAAGTACGGATAACTTCCAGAGAAATTGTTGCCGTAATGATTATTGTTGGCGTTAAACTCTTCGTTCGCACCATACAACCGTTGGGCTTCGACCACATCCCACAAGGCCGCCGTAGAAGGGTTTTCAGCATAAGCATCGAAACGATTGTTTACTGAATCGTGCGTGTATGACATCACGGTGTTGTAGTCGAAATCGGTGAAAATCGACAAGGTTGGAGTGCTGTCAAACGGATGTTGGAAGCCGATTGCATGCCCGATTTCGTGATAGGCAGTAAACCGGAAACTGCTTCCTAATCCAACATCAGTGCCTTGGGTTGGATTGGCTGGGTCGTTGGGGTGATAAAAATCTGTATCAAACCAAACATCACCAGGTTTGGAACCGAAACCACTTTCAACAGTGCCTGATGGAAGATACGCCCAAGCAGCGACTCCGCCTGGATTCAAATCTGAGGCACCAAAAATCATCGTCGCATCGCGAGCACCTGAAGTGTAGGCAACTTCCACAAAATTAAGATCCGCAATGGTTTCGTAGTATCCCAACGTCTCGCGGATAGCTTCACGTTGCTGTTGGCTAAGCCCAAACGCTTCACCAGCGACGTTGCATTCTTCGTCCGGTTCATCCAAAGGAGCACATCGGTAATAGTCCGGCTCAGGATTGCTGTTGCCGTCAATGAACATATAAGTGACAACGGTTTTCGGTCCAGGAGCACTCCTCCATACGGCCCCCGAGGTGAGTGCATCAGCACCAACTGGGTCAGTGTTTACATTAACGCGTTCCCATTCGGTCCATCCGGTGATTCCATTGTCGCCGCGAACCAACATTGGATCCAACTGGCGACCAAAATCGGTTTCGGCCCCTTTGAAGACCAGCCGATCAAACTCGGCACCAGACAAAGTATGAACCACGCCTTGCTGAAGATCGTTGCCATCCAATTCCAAACGGCCTGAGCGGAAGAAATCGTTTTCGTCGTAGACTTGGTATTGAATAAAACTCGGCCCAGCATCTAGTTGTGTAATCAACGAAGAAGCAGGAACCCGCTCAATCGTACCTAATGCAATATCGTTGACCGTCGCATCAATCACAGGAGCTGCGACCGCGGTCATGATTGCCGATTGGATTTGGCTAACTTTGCGACCATCAAATACCGACATGCGAATCGATTCTTCGCTGCCGAAATTCGAGAGATGGTAGCGGACGTTGTCGACTTGATCCCAAGCAAGCGTGAGCCAAGTCTTCGCCGGTTGAGTCACGCCATTGACCGAAAAGAATCCGCTGGTTGGATTGTCGCCGGTATCGTAAATACTGAACGAATGAATGGCATCGCCATCTTGATCCGACCACGAGAACATGCCGGCAAGATCCATGACCACGCCGAGTCGAGCCGCGACGTTGAATAGTCTTAAATCGGGTGCGAACTGGTTCTGCAAGGTCTTGGCTTCGAATGTCGCTTGTTCGCTCCAAACTCCGTTGGAAGAAGCAAGCACGCGAATGTTTTCTTGTTGCGGACCAAATTCGCCGCCGCGGTAGAACAAATCGCCCAAATCCTCAGCCGCGACGCGGAAAAAGCTTGCTGACTGAACCCGAACACCTTGGAACACGAAATGTCCACCGTTGGAGTTGGCCGACAAATCATTGAACAGGAACTCATCAACTTGATCGCCATCGGCGTCCACGAAGTTCAGAATCGGGGTTCCCGTTTCTGACAGTTCGCCGTCGATAACATTTTTCGTCTGGCCGGTTGCAAGATTGATGTAATGCCCGGATTGAACTTCCGTTGTTCGCCCGGAAATCTCTGGTGGTGTGACCGTTCTGATCTCGAAATTCGTGATCTTACTAAACTGAAATCCATCGAAAACTTGAATTCCAACCCGCTCTGACTGGGGCCCGGTTGAGCCACCCACGTAAAACAGCTGATGGAGATCCGTCGCCAGCACGGTGAAGAACGAAGCAGAAGGCATTCGATCACCTTTGAACTCCCAGTATCCACCATCCGAATTGATTCGATAATCGACGACGTTGTAGCTAAAGACCTGATCGCCGTCGCCGTCCACTGTATTGAAGAACGCAACTGCCGAGCGACGCTGGTCGACCAGAATTGTTTCTGAAGTCCCTAGAACGATTGGCTCAGAAGTCGTTGCCATTGGAAATTCGGCCAGCTCACTCCAGCTGTAACCGTCCCAGACCATCATTCCAATGGATTCCGATTCTCCGCCATTGACGGCTCCTCGGTATCTCACATCACTAAGGTCGCCGGGCTGCACCGAGAACCAACGTGACTGCGGGAGGTCACCCTCGGAATTAAAGAACTGCCCGCCGTCCAAATTATTATTTCGGTCGACAAACATATAGCGAAGGATTGGATCGTTATCGCCATCGGTAGCGGTGAAGAAGTTCTGAATTTGAACCTCGTCTCCAGCCGCCACGCGGCCTGGCCTGCCCGCTACAACCGGCGTAACATTCCCGCTCGTGATCGAATTACTGGAAATGTTGCTCCAAAATCTCCCGTCATACGCCTGAACACTGAATGTTTCAGTAGACAATCCGGTGCCACCACGGTAGGACACTGCGGGAAGCTGGGAACTCTGGATTTCGGTCCAGACGCTCGCCTCCACAAAGGCCTCACCCAAGAGAAAGTTCCCGCTTCCGGGGGTATTATCTCGGAAGCGGTAACGGGTGATTGTCGAATCTAAGTCAGCATCCGAAACAGAAAACAGTTCAGAAAGACGAATTCGCTCTAAAATTGGGACCACGCTCGGACGCGTAGTAACAATAGGTGCGTTTGTATTATCCATTAAGTAGCCTAACTCGTATCTATTGGCTGGAAAAAGGCCGGAAAGAACATCACGTTGGTAGACGCGACCCTCTGGCGGGAAATTCCATTATATTTACGATTGGCTAAATAAATCTAAATCTAATTAGAAATTTGGAGATTTAGCTGAGGCATCTGTTGCGGGTTTTACCGTTGATGCGGGCTGTTCCCCGTCTCGCGGCTTGACCAGCCCCGCTTCGATCAACTGTTTCACCAAGTTTTCCATAGCGCTAAAGCTTCGCAGGAAACCATCTGGCGGCATCACGATTCGCTTGGAAAGCTCCAAACGAGGCTTGTTTTCCGGGTCATTCTGCGATCCGACCATCGTCACAAGGTCCATTCGGACCATTCCGCCGGACAATGTAATCTCGCCAATTCCATCTGCAAAAAATTCACGCTCAGACATAAAACAAACTCCAAATTTCGATTTGTCAGTATTTAAATTCGTTCCCGCCACCTTCTACGGCACCGAGTTTCGAGAAATCTCCACTTCATTCTCCCAGATTCTAAGTCCGGGAAAACTACCTCGACTTTCAAGCCCATTCAGCAACAACGCCTCACTCGCTGAAAAAACTGCCTAGCCTTGGCCCATTCTGCTTCTTCGTCTTTGGCACTCGCCTAACGTTAGCGATCCATATTTCGTTGTGCCATCAAACTAGATACCAGAAAGTGCAATCAAGTGCCAGACAGCGTTTCGATTTGCAAACGTCCTCGGGAGCCATCCAAGGATATTTTTCACGAACGCTCTATGCCACCCCATTCTGCTCCGACCCCAAATCCAACCACGCCTGCCAGAACCACCTCTCTTAACACCCGCGGTTCCCAAACAAAACCGCATCGACACAGTTTCAAAATTCAAGTAAAGATCCATTCCAGTTTTATTGTTGGTTTAAGCACGAGCATCTTGATGTTTGGTTTGAAATAGCGCGGCCACCATGACGATCAATAAAATAGCAACGTGAATTCCGGGCGTGTCGAGACGCCGTGCCTGGCCTTCATCCCGTTCGAGAACGTTTGTAACCTCCTCATTCGACCGTAGCAGACTATGAATTTTTTGAACTCAGCCTGGACCTCATTCAAGGGAACGATCCGCGGTTTTGATTCTCCCAAGCAATTGGCGTTGGGCGTTGCGTTTGGGATGATGCTGGGACTCATTCCCAAAGACTCGTTGATCCCATACGCGATTGGGTTGATCGCCATTCTTAGTTCGGCGAATCTCATTTGCGTAATTCTAGCGGCATTCGTCTGCGGCTGGTTGAGCCCCATGCTTGATCCTGTCACCCATCCAATCGGATTATGGATCCTCACCTTTGATCCACTGGAATCCACCTGGGTGGCGATTTCTTCGATCCCGATTTTGTCCTGGACCCGGTTCGAGAACACCGTCGTTTCCGGCACTACGTTGCTAGGACTGATTTGCGCCCTCCCGACTTACATGATTAGCCGATATTGTTTCCAAAAATTTGGAGCATCCCTTTTTGTAATTTTATCGAATACACGAATCGCGCGTTGGTTCGTCGGCACCTCTGAATCCCAACTACAAAAGAGCTAGAAATGGTACGTCACGCGTATCTAATTCCACGGATCATTATCGCTGCCCTGATCGTACTCGCGTGCTGGGTCGGCTCTGATCCATTGATCCGTCGAGTCGTCGTGAGCAAGCTTGAAAGCTCAACGGGTGCGAAGGTCGACATCGGGCATCTCCGATATTCGCTTTCTAATCACAAGCTGTTTCTCAAAGACTTGGAGCTTGCGGATCCCCAATGGCCAATGCAAAACCTGCTTCAAGCCGAAATGGTTTATGCGGAGCTTGACCCTGCGAGCTTGCTGAGCCGTCAAGTGATCATTGAAACTGGACAAGCCAGCGAAGTCGTATTCGGCGCGCCCCGGACCGACTCGGGAGCACTCGAACGATTCCCAACAGTGGCCCACGAACCGCTCAACTGGAAACCGCAACCCTTTGTGTCCGCCAAAGAGATCGGGCTCACCTGGCTTGATAGCCTTCCACTCAACGACTCCACTGACGCTTCCACAGTCAAATTGGAACTTCGCAAAGTCGCCAAGGGC
>JBLINZ010000164.1:0-11787 GCA_047639375.1 Mariniblastus sp.
CCGAAGACGAGGATGGTAATGCAACGCGTAATGGCTTGTTGATTTAATGGCAGGTAGTTCGCGGTTAAACGCCAGCGCTGGTAGCCCGAATGCGTACGCGAAGGAGAGCCCTCTTGGGTGGCTTGCCGTCCAGGGGCAATCGTCCACGCCTACAAACGCTTTGCGTTTGGAACTGTCGCCTGCCGGTTAATCGTTAAACGATCTATCGTTGTGCATCTAAAGTCAACAAGCCCTGACTTGGTCTTTCGCAATTTCCCGTAGCCGGAGTCGCAAAACCTTTGGGAGAACCATCTGCGAAGCTGTTGCCAGTCCGGCTGCAACTCACTCCTTGGATCAATCCAGAAACAACAGGCGTTTAGCAGGTTTTTAAAATTTGAAAAATGCGAACGTCGAACTGACCCGTCGGGTTACCATCCTCTCCTTCGGCTCGGTATGTTTGAATAATTCATATTCTCTTCGGGATACCATTGTGGCTGCTAAACCAACCGCCAATCAAGATGCCCACTCGAGTCAGTTTTTCAAAAAACATCCTCCTCCCGGACCGCAGGTGTCTCAACGCGTTCGGATCCGTTAAACTTAGGTTCAAACGGCAAATCGTGTGCGAGTGGAAATGAATCATCTAAAAGCCTGCCATTGTTGCGGACTAATTCACCGGATACCTGCGGTGTCAACGTTCGAGAACGCAACCTGCACACGGTGCGGTGCTGCGTTCGCTCCCAAGGGGAACCTGGTTCAATCGGCAAGTAGAACGGCGGCTGCGGCGGTGGGGGCGTTCGTGCTGTTTTGGCCAGCCATCTTACTACCCATTCTCGAAGTCGAGCAGCTTGGCCTTCGGAGTCAGTCGAGTTTGCTGGGCGGAACGATTGAGCTGTTTCAGCATGGTAGCTATTTCGTTGGCACTGTCGTATTTGTTTTCTCAATTGTATTTCCCCTGACCAAGATCGTGCTCCTGCTTGAGTTAAGCCTGTTGGAGTTGCTTCACAAGAAGCACAAGGCGTTTACCCTGCGATTGATGGAGCAGTTGGGCAAGTGGAGCATGATGGATGTGATGCTGTTGGCGTTTCTGGTGATGTTGGTCAAGTTGGGTGATATGGTTGAATTTCATTTTGGCCCCGCCATCATCGCGTTCGTGTTATGCGTCGCAATGAGCATGATTGCTTCCATTACTTTTGATCCCCATGCAATTTGGGAAGTCTCCACAGATGAGTGACATGGAATCCAAACCCGATTTACTTCAAACGCAGGCTAGCGATCTTCGGGATCAAATTCCGACGGCGAATGTTGGGCCCTCAAAATTGGTTTTTTCCGATTTGCTTCGTGGGTCGTACATGTGGCTCGTCGCGTTACTTTGCTTGGTCGTGGCCATCGGGGTTGCCTGGTGGTCGATGCCGCAACAAGGCATCGAGATCATGATTCATTTTCCGGATGGCCACGGTTTGGCCCCTGACGACGCTGTCCGGTTTCGTGGGATTGATGTGGGCGTCGTGGATGAAGTCAAACTCAATCGCGAGTTGTCAGGAGTTGACGTGCATATCAACCTTCGGCCATTTGCCGAGCCGCTGGCGCGTGAAGGGACACGGTTCTGGATCGTCCGGCCGCAGCTCAGTCTAGGAGGCGTCTCGGGATTAGAAACAGCCGTTGGTCACAAATACATCGGTCTGATCCCAGGTGATCCTGATGGCGAATGGCAGACAGTTTTCGATGGGCTCACGAACGCTCCCACTGATGCACTTGAAAGTCGCGGCATCGAAATTCTACTCCGTGGCGATAAAAGAAATAGTGTTTCGGCGGGTTCGCCGGTGATGTATCGGGGTGTCGAAGTTGGGAGGGTGCTGAGCGTAGGGCTTTCGTCGGACGGTTTAAAAGTCGATGCCCGGCTGCGGATTTTTGACAAATACACAAAACTCGTGACTTCGGAAACGAAGTTTTGGGCCAATAGCGGCATCGACGCTGCGTTCTCGCCCATCAGCGGACTGCGTTTGGAAATGGAGTCGCTGGAAACGATTGTCCAGGGCGGTGTTTCCATGTTGACGGTCGCCAATGGCGGCAAACCCATCACACCGGGTGAGGATTTTGTCCTCCACGCATCTCCTCAAGAAGACTGGTTTGAGCAAGCGGAATCGGTCTATGCGACTGATGTTGAGCGACGTGGATCGCTGCCAATGGAAGTGGTTTGGAAGCAGAAAAGTTTTCTAAGTCGTCAATCTGAAAAAAGCGAGACCTTGATTGGGGCTCACTATGCCGAAGGCGGCCAGCAGTTCGCCTTGATCCCAGCGAGTGCCTTGGTCCCACCTGAAAAAGCCATCGAGGGAACGCTGCAAATCGGTTTGGCTGAGCAAGATGACACACGCGTCGACATCTCTGCCGAGATGCAAACGGAATCCGCCATTGCGAAACTTGCCTTGGTTGCACCCGCGGGATTCCAATTCCCCAAACCGTTTGGGCCTGCTGATATGCGGGTGCCTCAAAACGTAGAGGCTTGTCTTGCGATTCGGGCTAACGGTGAATTCGGAGATCTCCGTTACCTTTCGCAATCATTCGAAGCTTCCGACATTTCTGAGGAATGGACGTTAATTGGATTCGACGGTGATCGAGACGTGTGGCATGGCGCGCCGATTTTGGCCGAGTCGGATGGGAAATTGATTGGGATTCTGCTGGTCGGCGAGAATGAAACGAAAATCGTGCCATTGGACGAGGGACTAGTCTCAGGGAAATAGCCGTCCCTGATCCACCCGACGTGGCCAGACTGCAATTCCGTTGCAAGCGGTGATCTACGACTCTTCCGACTCTTCAGGCTCGGCGTCACTCGACTCCCCAATTTGCTTGATCAGTTTGTCATAGTTCCGCTGAGTCGCTTGGGCGGCTTTTTTCAAGCCCTCGGCTTCTGGGAATACTTCCGACAATTTCAGAATTGGATCCATCCAAGTTTGCAAGACTCGGAATTGATTTCGAATGATGTCAAGAAAAATATTAGGCACCTTGTTGACGACTTCGATTTTCTGCATCGCGGCGGGTTGAGCCGCAGCGGCCGTGTCAGAAGATGTCTTGATTCCCTCGCCCATCATCGTTTTGATTTCGTCGAGCGTGATGTTGAATTTGGCCAACTCCGAAACGGCATGCCCGACTTGTTGCAGGGTTGCCGTCTCGATTGGGTTATCGTCAGCGTCTCCGGTCAAATGCTTAACACCCGCGTCGAGTGATTTCCGAATGTCGTAGAGGCCTTCACTGAACGTTGTCAGTTGAGCGATGACTTGCCCCAGCTGACCGTCTCCTCCGGCCGCACCGAGTAAGAGATTACGTTGGAACGTGCGTTGAATGTCTTGCCAGCGCTGGAGGTCTTCGCCTTCGAGCTGGTGGGTCAGCTCCTTGAGTTTGAGCAAGTTGGCTTGGGCGCCCGAGGTCAACGTTTGGGCTTGGTTTTGGTAGTGCGAGTCGATCAGGGTGTCGAGTTCTTCCTGGTTCATGATTGGCGCGATTTGCTCGGCAATTTTGTTCATGTCACGGTAGGAGCCCTGAAGCTTGAATGCCGGCTCGGTTCGGAATTCATCAGATTGGGCTGCCGAATCGATGTATTCCCGGTTGACGTTGAGGATCACATTTCGGGCGACCAGCAATTTACGCATCACCGAGACGAACTCGTTGATCTCTTCGATCGAGTAATTGCCTTCCAGTGTTTCGGGCTGCGAGTCCTCCTGTTCCGCCATTCTGATGATGGAAAACACGTCGTTTTGCGAACGCGAATTCAAGCGAGACAGGGTCGCGTTGGAAGTCAAGCAGTTTTCGAGGTAGCTCATTTTGAACGAGCCGGAGTTATCGCCGATCACATCGCCCAAGTTGTACGTATCGGCACGCGAGGCCAGCATGTCAGGGATTTGGAATTTTTCGCCGCTCTCAGTATACGGATTGCCCGCCATCACAACGGCGACTTTGCGGCCGCGAAGGTCGTAAGTTCTTGTGCGGCCGTTGAATACGCCTTCGATTCTTCGAGTCGCATCACATAGCGAAATGAATTTCTGTAGGAATTCAGGATTGCAATGTTGAATGTCATCCACGTAGATCATTACGTTGTCCCCCATTTCGAGCGCAAGGTTGAGCTTTTCAACTTCTTCTCTTGCGCTTGCATTGGGAGCCTCGTCAGGATCCAGCGAGGTGACTTGATGTCCGATCGCGGGCCCGTTGATTTTCATGAACGTGATGCCCAGCCGGTTGGCGATGTACTCCATCAGCGTCGTCTTGCCGTATCCCGGTGGGGAAACGAGGAGCAGCAAACCCATCAGGTCGGTCCGCTTGTTTTCACCGACAACACCGATTTGCTTGGCTAGGTTGGCACCGACCATCGGCAGGTACGTGTCGTTGATCAGCTTGTTTCGGACAAACGACGTCAATACGCGTGGCTTGAATTCTTGCAGCCGCAGTTCTTCACGCCGACCATCGATGATCTCTTTTTTGAGATGAACGTAGGCTTCGAAAGCCGGGACAGTGGTTGTCTGAAAGTTCGTCAGGCGGGCGATGAAGTCGTTGTAATCTAACCTGTATGTTTTGCCTTCGACGCGTCGGTGGTCACCGAGTAAACCAGTGATTTCGCGAACTGACTCTATCTGGACGACTTTTCGTGTTTCAAACGTGCCATCCACTAACAGTGCCGCCGTCTCGTCAACATAGCGGGCGAGCTCGGTGTCGGATTGTGATTCGAAGGAACTGACCCAATCGCGGACGATGGAAAAACGATCAAGCGGCGAAAGATTCTCATTGGTGATCGAAGAATCGAACTGGTCGTTCGCCGATTTCTTCTCAATGTGCTTTTGAAACGCCTGCCCCAATTCTCGGGCGTGCCCGTCGATGATGAATTCAGATTGCGTTGAAAGCTGGTCAAACAGGTACTCTGCGGATTCACGAATATTAGCTGGATCGCAAGGTAGCGAGTTGCCAACCAGGGATTCGATTTCGGTTGACAATTGTTCGACGTAATCATCCCGAGCGGCGATTGCACCAAACAGTTTTCTGGCGGTCCCCAGGCTCGATAGTTTCCCTTGCCAGTTCTGCTGGACTTGAGGTTGCTGTTGTTGCAATATGAACCAAAACAGGCTGGCAAGCGCTCGCGACTGAGTTGAGTACTTAAGCAGTCCGAGGCTGGAATCCAACTCCAACAACATCTGTAGAATCAACTCAGCATCATGGTCGTGAACGCCTTTGACGTAACCTTCGGCATAGCGAGGTGCCATGAAGGTTTGGATCGTTTCCAACAAATCTTCCGGTGTTTTCTTCTTGAGTGTCTCAGTCGATTCCAGCTCGCCGTCATTCGCGGCTTGGAGAATCAAGAATGCCAGATACTCGGCTCGATAGACATCTCGGTTTTCTGAAACTACCGGCTGATCCCAAACCGGCTTGGTAACGATCAAATCTGGATTCAGGACGGGTTCGAAATAATTGGTGCCGCTCAAGTGGAAGTACATGTCGCCGTCTTTGATCACGGTCGTCAAATCAAGCGGTTGCGTGTTGACCGAGAACTTGTGCTTGCCAAACTGAATGATATTCTGGCCATCGACAAACAGCTCATTTTTGTCGCGAAGCTGCCGGACGGTATCTTCGCGGACGGTCTTCAGGCGGCTTTGGATGTCATCGACTTTGACTGATTCGCCCAGGTCATCAAGCTTGCGGACGATGTCACGGACCTTGTCGATCATCAGGTCCGAGGCGAAGTAACTATTGATTTCTTCGACGGTGCCGAAATTGGAAACCCGCGAACGAATGCCTTTGAGGATTCTGTCAGCCGCGTTCATCAACGCCGTGGCACGCTTGTTCCGGGCTTCGACGAGTTGAAGTTTCTTGGTGTCAAAGGCAGCGTAAATCTCTTCGCGTTTCTCGGCGAGTTGGACGATGAACTCATCGAACTCAGCAAATTTGCCTTCGAGTTCTTCGATTTGAACCATCATTTTGGTCAAATACTCGTCACAGCGTTCTGGCGAATCGCAAACGTCGAGGTAGTTGACAACCGCCTGGCTGATGAGTTTTAGCTGAGAATTGAATTCGGCCGCCCCTTCGACGGACATCAGTTCCTGCGACTTTTTCTTCAGCGACGCCCGAGTTTGATTGAGGTTCGAGTAAATCGCCGAAATGTTGTCGATGATCCGGGTGCGCTGCGTTGCGTCGTCGATCTTGAGATTACTGACGATTTCAATCAGCATTTCCAGCTCTTTGGAGCCATCGGCAATTTGTTTGTCGAGGGCTCGGGCTTGGACACCGGTCTTGAGTCCCTCGATTTCCTCTCGTTGCTTCTCGACGCGTGCGGCGTAGGGTGCCAATGAGTTTTCTCGCAGCAGGAACTCGACGCAGCGAAGCGAAAGCCGCTCTGAGTTCTCGGCGACTTTGTTTTCTAGTTCTTCAACCTGCGCAAGATCGACGTACTTAAGCTCCTTGAGTGTAATGACCTGGCCTCGAACTTTTCGCAAGTCGGCGAGGGCTTTGACGAAGTCGTCGATGTGTTTGAAATGTTTGCTGGTGGCTTGGATCAGCGCATCGCGAGCAGCCTTCGAAGTCGTGGCAAATTGTTCGGAAGAATTCTTTCGAACGCGAACGACTTTATCAAACTCATCGACGGCTGCCGTCGCCGCGTCACGGATCTCCCCCATGGGCTGGGCGATGTTGTGGGTTTGGTCTTCTTTGAGCCAGAAGTAGGTGTCGATGATGTCAGTCGACTTTTTGACCAAATCTACATAGAGATTCGCGTACGAATCGTCTTGCAGGATCAGATTCATGACCTCGTGCGACTCGGCCATCGCCCGCACGATTTCTTTGTTGCCAATCTTGTAGATATACGAGTCTTGTTGCTCGCCGACCTGAAATTCCTCGCCGACGTAAGGTGTTTGCCAGATTTGCATCGCGTGATGCTTCTGGGGTGACTCGTCGGACTTAAAATAGATCAACTGGCCATTTTCGAAGATCGAGAATCCATTACAGACAATGGGCGTAGCAACTTCCTGCTCGATCATGTTGTACGAGAGCAACACGTAGTGTCCGGAGGTCGGATTGTAGAACACGTACAGGTAATCTTCACCGTTACTCGAGGCAATGCGACGCTCGAACATGAGTCCGGATATATTGCTTTCGAACGTTTTGTAGACGCCTGTTTGCAGGTAATATCCGTTGGAAAAGATCAACCCGTGGTCTTCTGGAAGCGAGACGCAGGCATCGGCGATCGAATCCAGCCGGCGCGCGGATTGAGTTTTTTCGTTGTAGACAAGGTATCGGTAGACTTCTTCTTTGAAAGGTCTGACCTTCAAAAGAATAATGTTGCCGACGATCGAATAGAAAATCTCCGCGTCATCAAGCGATTGGTCAGGGTCCTCGACGGGCTCGGCGTAGATCCCCGATCCGTCTTCGGTGTTGTCCTCGATTTTGATCGTCAGGTCACCGCCGACGGTCTCAACGAACACCCGATCATTAATTGAGATATGCGGATGCTCACCATCACGATGCAGGTCTCGATGCGTCCGGACCCATTTGAAATCGTGTTGCGGCGGGAAGTTGACTTCGTGGTCACTACGATTGTCGACGTAGGTCAATTTGCCTTCGGTGACCAAGAATTTGAACGATTTGGTGTCGTTGACCGTCTTACCTACTTGGAAAACCAGGTAAAGATGGGGCCCCGTAACGTGGAATTTTTGAAATCGGGTGTCTTTGTAGTATTTGTAGAGCGAGAAAAACTCTTGCTCGAAGAGCCCGTCCTTGATGATGTCCAAGGGCTTTTCATGCATCGCTCCGTCTGAATACTCGTAGACGGAAAACACGTCCTCGAGTTCGGTGACGGCTTTAAGTCCGAGGTGGACGTTGTAGCCGAAAATGAACTGATCACCGATGGGGACAATGTCCCGTGCGGTGCAGTTATTGGAGGTTGTGATCCGTTGCGTTGAAATCAGTTCTGTCGGAATCGATCCAAAAACTTCGCGTCGTTCTTCGTTGAGTTTATGAATTCGCTCACGCAGTTCATCGCTATACGTTCTCAGTCGATTCTGAATGATCTCGTACGTTCCGCGCTCGAGTTGCGGCTCATTCGATTGATTTGCGGCGGGCGCGCTATCATTCGGATCGGGTTGTTCAGGGACGTTTGACATAGAATCAGTGATGATGCTAAGGGATAGTTCAGTTCAACTTGACGATTCCGTTGGCGGCGAATTGGCCGCGCAACGTGGGCTGACCCAAGGGATTGGAAATCGTGAGCGAAGCCGCCAATGTGTGCGTCCAGTCCGCGTCACGGATTTCTATCGTTGCTCGGTCAGCCGGTCGTCACCGAGTTGATGATTTTGCCCGCGTTATTTGTCGCAACGCCGGCTCGATTGGCGGCGCCCATCATCGACTGGAGTCTCCCCAGCACGTTCGGGTCGTTGGTGAGACCCATCATTTGCCCAATCAGAGCAGCGACGGAGAGGTTTTTCAAGTCCTCCGAGGTCACGCCGAACATGTCGACATAGCGTTCAATCTCGGCCTTGAATTGGGCCGGGTCGCCGGTGAAGAACGTATCCTTGACGTCCGATAGTACCTCACTGTTGCTGACCAAACGGTCGACTTGCTTACCGGCGGTAATCGAGTTGACGATACTGTCGAAGAACTTGGCGTCGCCACCGACAATGTCGATCGTGGCACTCTTAAGCGACTCGGCAACCATACTGGCTTGTGCCTCGGCGATCTGCCTTTGGGCGTCGATCCCAGCGATCTCGACGTCCTTCTCTTTGTTGAGTTTCAGCTTGAACTCTTCGTGTTCTTTGCCGACACCGTCGAACAGCTTCATGGCTTCCGCTTTTTGCGTGATGCCTTTCGCATCGGCTTCGAATTTCAATTCGATGACCTTGGCTTCTGCGGTTCCTTCTTTTTCGATCGCGGCGGCGCGTTCCATTTGAACTTGGGCCTCAGCCAATCCGATTGCTGCGGTCTCGGCTTGGAGGGCTTCGGCCAACATTTTCTTGGCGTCGGTCTGTTTCTCTGCGGCAGCACGGTTAGCTTCCGCGGTCACGATGATCGTTTCGGCTTTGAGGTCGGCGGCTTGTTTCTCCGCGTCAGCAGCCTTGACTTCCTTGACGAGTTGCTGCTGGGCGATTTCTTCCGCAGCGGTGACAGCGACTTGCTTCTTTCGATCGGCCGCCGCGAACTCACGGGTGTCCTTGATTTTCTCTTCTTCTTCGACGACGGTTCGCTGGACCATGACGCGTTCTTTGATCACGTCTTGGATGTTTTTCTTTTCGACTTCGATCGCTTTCTCTTTCTCGATCTCGGCCAAGGTTACGACTCGCAGTCGTTCGGCGATTTCAAGACCGCGGTCTTTCTCAACGCGTTCCGTCTCAACAGCCTCGGTACGCTCTTTGCTTTTTGCTGCGACGATCACGGCACGGAGGCGGTTTTCTTCGGCGATCGCAATTTCTTCATCGGCAGTAATTCTTGCCAACTCAGATCGCTGTCGTTCTTGTTGTTGGACGACGGCAGCTTCCGCCCCTTGGCGAGCCGTGATTTCCGCGATTTCTCGCTCTTGTTTTTCTTCCGCATCGATTTGCTGCCGTTCGAGGGCCAGGATTGCTTCCCGGGCTTCGACGTCCTGCTTCTTGAGTGTCATCTCTTTTTCACGCGTGATTTGGTTGGAAAGCGTGATTTCTCGGGCGGTCAGATCCGTGATCTTTTTGATGCCTTCTGCGTCCAGAACGTTGTTGGGATTGAGTTTTTCCAAATCGGTTTGCTCAAGGTAATCGATGGCAGCATCATCAAGAACGTAACCGTTGAGGTCGGTGCCGATGATCTTAAGGATTTGCTCACGAAATTCTTCGCGTGAGTTGTAGAGGTCTACGAAATCGAATTGCTTACCAACGGTTTTTAGAGCTTCCGAGAACTTCGGTTCGAAGACAGCACGGAGGGCGATTTCGTCTGATCCGCGGGCGCAGCCCAAGAATTGGGCGACGCGTTTGACGTCTTCGGGTTCTTTGTTGACTCGGACAAAGAACGCGACTTTGATGTCGGCACGGATATTGTCTTTACAGATCAAGCCGTCTTCGCCACTGCGATCGATTTCGATTCGCTTGACCGAAATGTCCATCAGCTCCACGATGTGTAGAACAGGAATGACAAGTTTGCCGCCAAAGCTAACTTGGGTTCCGCCAGATCCATTTCGAACCAACGCCGAGCCTTGAGGGACTTTACGGTAGCACCGAATCAAGAGTGCGAAAATTCCTGCCCCAACAAAGAGCAATACGAGGAGAATGGTTAATACCAATGGCCAAATACTGCCATCGTCTTGTCCTAAAATCATGAAGTTAGTCATTCGCCTGGTTCTCCCATTTTGTAAGTGCGACTAAGAAAGTGCCGTCTGTATTGTTAAAAGAAATGATTTTCGCTGCGTCGCCCTTAGCCAGCTGCTTGCCAGGTCGGGTTCTTACATTGATTTTCATTTCGGGTTCGTTGTTAATCCGCAATTCTAGTTGCCCGAATTTTTCGGTGACTTCGCTGGTCGTGACTCTTCCAATGAGTCCGACCATTTCATCACGGGTTGTGTTCTCTAAGCTTAATCGAAACATCTTGGCGAACGGTATCATCGTGTAGCGTGTAACGAGGAGGCTAACGAACGTATTTGGGACAGACCACATCAGCATCACGAGAACACTTTGGTCGGTGTTCCAGTAGTGGTTAGTGAGATAAGTGGCAATCCACAGGAACAAAACGAAAAACGTCCCGATGATCACGATTGGGACTTCGCCCAGGTAAAAGAAATCGAACGCTGTCCGAAGCAAGCCATCGTTTCCGCTGGTGCTACTCCCTCCACCGAAAGATGTAGCGGGCGAAGTGTCGATTCCGCCCTGTGCATCGATTCCGAAATCGCCATTAACGCCAGCGTCCAACCCAAAGTCGGCATCGATTCCCGCGTCAGGCGCGTCAAAGTCGAAATCGAAACTATCCAATCCGAGGACCCCGACGATGACCATCAGCCAATACAGCAATACCAAGACCAACAATGCCGTGACGGGCAAGTTGACTGGGTTGATTAGTTCGTTGAAAAAGTCCGTCATATTTCATTCATCCGTATGTAATCGTCCTGATTACGGAGCCCTTTCACATTTGCCGGCATGAACCGAAGCGGAAAAACATACCGCCTGCGCAAAGTGTGCCTGTCAGGGACCCAATAACCTAGGTCACGGTTAAGAAAAGGGCGCGAATCAATTTTGAAAAAAGCCAAATGCCAAATGGAGTTGTTGTATTTTGTTCTGATTGCTTCGGATTTCCGGGCCTTTTTTGCCATGGTTTTGTCGCCCTCTATTCGATGGAGGGTGTCAAATATTGGGAAAATTCCGTTAGCGTTTTGGAAAGGGATTGGGTGGGGTTTCTGGGTGAATGCTCTGAGTTGGCCGCTTCGCTCAAAGGCGTCGTGGTGATGATTGTTTTCGAAGGGATTCGTTTTGTGAAGCGTGAAATGGAAACTCGACCAGTGAGTTCGTCTTTCGCACTTTTCTGTAGTCGCAAGACTTCGGGAGAATCATCTGCGAATCCCGAACTGTTGCCAGTCTGGCGGCAACTCACTCTTTTGATCAATCCAGAAACAACATGCGTCAAGCAGGTTTTTGGTTTTTGAAAAGTACGAAAGTCGAATTAGGGAGTTGTTGATGTAATGACCGGCTAAGTGCGATTTGTCGCCGCATGCGTCAGCGAGGCAGAGCCTTCGTTGGTGGCTCGCCTTCGATCGTAATGCTTCCTCGCTTACTAGAATTTTGCGTCAGGAGTCATGAGGTGTTTCGCCAAAAGAAGATAGCGCTCACA
>JBLINZ010000165.1:0-11705 GCA_047639375.1 Mariniblastus sp.
GCAAACCGGGAATTCAAACCCGAGAACTCCACAAAACGAGCGACTAGGACGCCAGCTTCATTTCGTCAAAGGCTTACTTAAAAAGCCAGGTCTTGAGATCGAAAATGGGATCTTCTCAAGCTGTAAAGTTGGAAACTCATCCCACTGTGACTCATTAATGACGCCGGGATATTCTGCAGATCGCGCGACCAACAAATCACCGGGTCGCATCATCGCCACATCCATCGTCAACGATTCGGCACCTCGTTCAGAACGTTCGCCTCGGTATTCGTAATACAATTTCCATTGACTGGCCATCGCCGTGATCGGATTTTCGCCGCCCACAATCTCCACGGGATATCGCGATTCTCGATGACCTTCTTCCAGTCCAAAATCAAACCTGGTTGATACTGTCAGCCTTCGAACACGCTCAAGCTTCAATTCAGGTTTGACACGCAACACCGGCTCAAGATCGGCATACCATCTCTTCCGAGTCTGGTCAGTAAACTGCCTCCCAATGCCTTGTGCCAGCTCAAACGATTTCGCCAGTTCACCACCGACCCGAAACTTCTCCGGGAAATTTTTCGACGTGAAAAAATCAGCGGCCTTTAAATTGGTCGTCCGCGAATAGGGCTTTGGTTTCACGTACGGCTTGTCGGAAAATTTAAATCGATGATCGTGATCCAACCCTCGCTTAATTCGAATTGGGATCTGGACATAATCGCCAACACAAACCAACGGGTTGACATAAGTCGATCGCCCACCGGCCCCGAATATCGTTCGCGTGGAGCCCCTAGGACCAATTTGAAATTCGCGCACAAACTCAATGCGAATTGAATCACCAGCAGCCGGAACGTCTTCTTGCATCGTTGATATCAGCTTGAAATCGCCGGCTTTCACCGCCCGAAACGTCCCGACCCAGTAACGCGTTTCCCAGGCAGTCGAGTAAACAATTTCGGCTTTTTCATACCTCAGCCATTCACTGACTGCCATCGACAGGTCGTCCCGAATCGTCGCTTTCCAAGCCTCGTCTGATAAATCATGTTCTTGGCCACTCACCGATGTGGGATGCGACACCAGCAGCAAAGCTGCCGCCAATAGCGTTGCCATTGAGAAAAATCGATCGATCAATTTTGTCATTCCAATCAAAGTTTACACTTCACAATTGCTGTATAATCCAATCGTAACGTGGTCAGGCCGTAAGGCAAAACCTACGACCTCGATTGCACAGAAATTTAAATGACATCCCGTTCGAACTTGAGATTCAGAATGCGAAACATGCTTCCCAAATTTGCTGTATTTAGATTGGCAACTTTTAGCCTAGCCGTCTTGGCGATGGTGATTTCCCAAGCCGCGACGATCGCGACAGCGGATGAACCACAGCGACCGAACGTCGTGATTGTCATCACGGACGACCAAGGCTACGGCGATCTCAGCTGCCACGGCAATCCAGTTTTGAAAACGCCTAGCATCGATTCGCTCTACCAGGAGTCGATTCGGTTGGTCGATTATCACGTCGCGCCGACTTGTTCGCCCACCCGAGCCGCGTTTCAATCGGGGCACTGGACCAATCGGACTGGCGTCTGGCACACGATCATGGGTCGCAGTATGCTTCGCGAAAACGAACCGACAATTGGCCAAGTCTTCTCGGACGCAGGCTATGCCACTGGTATGTTTGGCAAATGGCACCTCGGGGACAACTACCCGTTTCGTCCAGAAGATCGCGGCTATACAGAAGTCCTTCGTCACGGTGGTGGCGGAGTCGGGCAAACACCAGACTATTGGGACAACGCTTATTTCGATGGCAGCTATTGGCACAACGGCAAACCCGAAGCAGCGAAGGGTTTCTGCAGCGACGTGTTTTTTGATTACGCTAAGAGTTTCATCAAAACGCAAAAGGCGGCGGGCAAGCCATTCCTGGCTTACATTTCAACCAATGCACCCCATGGCCCCTTGCACGCCCCCGAGAAATATTCGGCGCCCTACGCTAAAGACCACCCCCAAAATGTGGCTAACTTCTTTGGGATGATCGCCAACATCGATGACAACGTGGGGAAACTTCGAACCTTTTTAGACGCAGAAGGCCTCACTGAAAATACGATTTTCATCTTCACCACCGACAATGGAACGGCGACCGGCGACAAGGTTTTTAATAGTCAAATGCGAGGCAAGAAGGGCAGTGCTTACGACGGTGGCCATCGCGTCCCCTTCATGGTTCATTGGCCAGCCGGGGGCATGAACAAAGCAACCGACGTCCAGCCCATTTCGCACGCGGTCGATGTCTTGCCAACGCTGATCGATCTCTGTGGAATCGCGAAACCTAACGACATCGTTTTCGACGGCAAGAGTATTTCAAGCTTGCTCCGCGGCCAACCCGATCCAAATGTCGATTGGGATCAGCGAATTATGGTTACCGACTCCCAACGTGTGAAGGATCCGATCATCTGGAAATCCAGCAGCGTGATGACTTCTAAATGGCGATTGATCAACGGGGAAGAGCTCTACGACATAAAATCTGACCCCGGCCAGAAACGCGACGTCGCAGCCGCTTATCCGTCCGAGGTCCGACGGCTTCGCGATTTCTACTTTGGCTGGTGGGAAGAATTGGAACCGACGTTTAAGCAGGACACGGCCATCTATTTAGGCCATCCCAACGGAAATCCAGCTCGGCTAACCAGCCACGATTGGATCACGACCGGCGGAGCTCCCTGGAATCAAGCCCACATCCGTAGAGGACACAATAAGCCAAACGACACGGGCTTTTGGAACGTCAATGTGCACGTGGATGGTGTTTATGAAATTCGGTTACGACGCTGGCCTAAGGAATCGGAAGCTGGAATCAACGCTGGTATGAATGCCGGCGATCCCGTCCCCGGTGCGAAAGCCTATCGGGAAACTCCCGGCTACGCATTCAAAAAACTCAGCAAAGCGTCGATTTCAATTGCGGGGATCAAGGCAGTGGAATCGTTTGAGACCGATGCGAAAGAAGTCTTATTCAAGCTAGAACTCCCAGCCGGCCGAACGAGACTCACCGCTAAATTCCTTGGGGCCGAAGACATGTCGGTGGGTGCGTACTACGCGTACGTCGAACTCGTGAAGTAGAATTTCGTTCCGTCACCCAACGACGTGAGCGCTTCATCGCACGCAACCGTAGCTTGGGCACATTTGCCCGAGCGCGGTTGGGATGTAAGTTGGTTTTTTTGCACGACAAACGCAACCAGTTTTGGTGGGGCGCGATGGCCGTCATCGACGCCGACTCGTTCCGCAGATGTATCCGAGCTATGTACGAAAGGACCATCTACGAAATATCACTCAAACGATTGCATCACTCAAACGGTAGCCAAGTACTGATCGCAAACATCAGCCGCTTGGCGGCCTTCTCGAATCGCCCACACAACTAGGCTTTGGCCACGACGACAATCGCCTGCGGCGAAAATTCCAGGCTGACTGGTTTCGTAATCCGTGGTGTTGGCCAAAATATTAGACCGCGGACCCGATTCTAAATGGAACGCTTCTGAAATCTTTGGCTCGGGGCCGAGGAATCCAAGTGCCAGGAACACAAGATCCGCTTCGAGCAATTTCTCCGTCCCCTCGACTTGCGTAAACGGAGCAACCCCTGGTCGTTCGGCCGACCAATCGACTTCAATTGTCTTTAAACCCGTCAGATTCCAATTGTTGTCAGCCACGAATTCGACCGTTTCGACTGAAAACCGCCGAGGGTCCTCACCAAACTTGGCCTCCGCTTCGGCGTGTCCGTAGTCCGTACGAAAAATCAAAGGCCATTGAGGCCAAGGGTTCGAATCAGCTCGCGATTCCGGAGGACGAGTCACAATTTCAAGATTGACCACGCTTTCACAGCCTTGGCGAATCGAAGTTCCCACGCAATCGGTTCCCGTGTCACCGCCACCAATCACGACAACCTTTTTGCCCTTGGCGGAAATAGGCGGCTCCGACCGGCTCAGTAAGGCTGAAGTCGAGCCCCGCAAATAATCCATCGCAAAATGGATCCCGTTCAACGTCCGACCTGGAATTTTCAAGTCCCGTGGCAGGGTCGCCCCGACGCAAATCACGACCGCGTCAAACGATGCCTTGAGCTCATCGGCAGAAATCGTCGCTCCGATTTCGACACCCGTCTTAAAAACGATCCCTTCCTGTTCAAGCAAATCCAAGCGACGCTTAACGACACCTTTGTCGAGTTTCATATTGGGAATGCCGTACATCAACAGCCCGCCAATTCGATCGTCACGTTCGAATACCGTAACCTGATGGCCAAGCTGATTAAGATTGTCAGCTGCAGCAAGCCCGGCCGGTCCTGATCCAACCACGGCGACCGTTTTACCCGTTCGATTTTGCGGAATCCGTGGCTTGACCCAACCTTGCTTGAAACCACGGTCCACAATCGTACGCTCAATACTTTTGATGGTCACCGCTGGTTCACTGATTCCCAACACACACGACCCTTCACACGGGGCAGGGCACACGCGTCCAGTAAACTCTGGGAAATTGTTCGTCATATGCAGACGATCCAAAGCCTCCCGCCACTTACCTTGGTAGACCAGATGATTCCACTCTGGGATCAAATTGTTCACCGGGCACCCGGTAGCTAACCGGCCAATCATTTCACCAGTGTGGCAAAAAGGAACGCCACAATCCATGCAGCGAGCACCCTGCGTCTGCAATTGGTCGTCACCAATCTGAACTAAAAACTCGTTCCAGTCGCCGACCCGTTCAAGCGGATCCCGCTTGCCGTCTTCGACCCGATCATACTCCATGAAACCAGTTGGCTTGCCCATCGTAACACTCACTCTCAATGGTAATTTTTTTGATAATCTGGCGGAAACAATTGAAGAAAATACGTACGCAACAGACGCTACTGAGCAACCGCTGATTCCGCGTTCTTCTTCCGAAGAATTTCCCGGTAGAGAATCGGGATGACTTTCTTGAAGGAAGGCAAGCACGCCTCCCAGCTATCCAAAATCCGCTGAGCCAATTTCGACCCCGTCAAATTCGCGTGATTGGAAACCATCTCTTTCAACTCTTCAATATCCGAAGGTTGATCCATGGCCTCGATATCAACCAACTCCAAATTGATATTTTGCAAAAGTTGGTTCTCCGGGTCGTACAGATAGGCCACGCCACCCGACATGCCCGCCGCAAAGTTCCGTCCAGTGGGACCAAGAATCGCGACGCGACCGCCTGTCATGTACTCGCAACCGTGATCGCCAACGCCTTCGACGACCGCGATGGCTCCCGAATTCCGAACCGCAAAACGCTCCGCCGCCACGCCCCGAAAATACGCTTCGCCACTCGTTGCTCCATACAACGCCACGTTGCCGATGATGATATTCTCTTCGGCGGCGAAGGTTGCGGATTCCGGTGGCCGGACGATCACGCGACCACCTGAGAGCCCCTTGCCCACGTAATCATTGGCATCGCCTTCCACGTCGATTGTGATGCCACCTGCCAGAAACGCGGCCAAACTCTGCCCCGCTGATCCTGTCAACGAGATTTGGATCGTGTTGTCGGGCAAGCCATCCGGGCCATGCGTCTTGACGACGTGGTGGCTCAGAATGGCACCGAGCGCACGGTCAGTGTTGACCACAGGCGATGCGATCTCGACCTTTTTGCGTTGGCCGATTGCCGGCTGAGACTGTTCCAGCAACTTCCAATCCAAGACACCATCGAGCGAATGATCTTGATCGACCGTGCAATAAACTTGAACGCCATCGTGAAACCCAAACGCGGGTGCGAGTAGCTTCGATAGATCAATGCCCTTGGCTTTCCAATGCTCAACCGCATGATCGACATCCAAAGCATCGACGCGCCCCACCATCTCGTTGATCGACCGGAACCCAAGCTCCGCCATGATTTGACGGGCTTCTTCCGCGACCATGAACAAATAGTTCACGACGTGTTCGGGTTTACCTTTGAATTTTTTGCGAAGTTCCTTATCCTGAGTCGCGATCCCCACCGGACAGGTATTGAGATGACACTTCCGCATCATAATGCAGCCCAGTGTGATCAAGGGAGCCGTGGCAAATCCATATTCCTCCGCGCCCAGCAGCGTCGCAATCACGACATCACGCCCGGTTTTTAGCTGTCCGTCCGTCTGCAAACGAACGCGGCTCCGCAAGTCGTTCATGACCAGCGTTTGATGGGTTTCCGCGATCCCCAATTCCCAAGGCATACCCGCGTGCTTGATACTCGTCAGAGGCGAAGCACCCGTTCCACCCCCTGCTCCAGAGATCAAAATATTGTCCGCGTGGGCTTTGGCAACGCCCGCCGCAATTGTCCCTACGCCGACCTCAGAGACCAGTTTTACGCTGATCCGAGCCGTTGGGTTGGCGTTCTTCAAATCAAATATCAGCTGGGCCAGATCTTCAATCGAATAAATGTCGTGGTGAGGTGGGGGACTGATTAACGTCACACCCGGCGTCGAACGCCGCGTCGCCGCGATCGTCTCGTCGACTTTATGACCAGGCAGTTCGCCGCCCTCGCCAGGCTTGGCCCCCTGAGCCATTTTGATTTGGATTTCGTCGGCGTTCGCCAAATAGTAGGCCGTGACACCGAACCTTCCTGACGCCACCTGCTTAATCGCAGAGCGACGGAGGTCACCATTTTCATCGGCTGAAAAACGACGATAGTCCTCGCCGCCTTCGCCCGTGTTACTTTTCCCACCGATTCGATTCATCGCCACGGCCAACGTTTCGTGGGCTTCGGCCGATATCGATCCGTAGCTCATCGCGCCGGTACAAAAACGCTTCACAATGTCTTTGGCCGATTCGACTTGTTGAAGCGGGATCGACGTCCGAGGGCGGAATTTCAATAGACCACGCAGATGACATTCACGTGCCGTCTGCTGGTTGATCGCTTGCGAGAATTGCTTGTAAGCTTCCGGATCGCCGGCCCGAGCCGCCTGTTGGATGTTAGCAATATTGAGTGGCGTCCAAGCGTGTTTCTCTCCGCCGTGTCTCCAGTGGATGGAGCCATCGGTTTCCAGCTGAACGATCGGCAAACTTCCACCGGCCGATTGATCCGGGTAACCCAATTCATGGCGTCGAATCGCCTCTGCGGCCAAGACATCGAATCCGACGCCTTCAATTCGACTGGCAGTCCCAGGAAACGCTTTTTCGATCACATCGCTGTTGAGACCGATGGCCTCGAAAATCCTCGCGCCCTTGTAACTTGCGAGTGTTGAAATCCCCATCTTGGCCAGAACCTTCAACATGCCTTTAATCACGCCCTTGCGGTACGCCGTGACACACTGCTCAGCCGTTAAATCCGAATCCGGGTTATTGGCATGGTGATCGATGATGGCTTCTAGTGCGAGATACGGATGAATCACGTCCGCGCCAAACCCGGTCAAGAGGCAATGATGATGGACTTCACGAGCCTCACCCGTCTCGACCACGATTCCAATTCGCGTTCGCAATTCTTTGGCAACCAAATGATGGTGCACGCGACTGGTGGCCAACAAAGCACTCAATGCCACGCGCTCCGCGGAAACGGCTCGGTCGGAAAGAATGATGAGGGCACAGCCGTCTTTGATCGCGGCCTCGGACTCGGAGCTGATCCTGGAAATGGCTTCCATGAACCCGTCTTCGCCCTTGGATTTATCAAACGTGATATCAATCAGGCGAGTTTTCCAATCTCGATGATCAAGAGAATGGAGCGCTGCCATTTGCTCCGTATCCAAAATCGGATTATGGGCCAGCAATCGATTGGCTTGCTTTTCCGTCGACTCCAGCAAGTTACCTTCCGGACCAATGTAACATTCAACGCTCATCACGATCTCTTCACGAATCGAATCGATCGGCGGATTCGTGACTTGGGCGAATAGCTGGGCGAAATAATCGTACAGCAATCGGGGTTTGTCGCTCAGACAAGCCAGAGCCGCATCATTGCCCATCGAAAGAATCGGGTCTTTCTGGACTTTCACCAACGGCAACAGCATGAAATCCAGCGTTTCGTTGGTGTAGCCAAACGCCCGCATTTGAGCAATCCGAGCCGGCGTTGGCAGTGCCTCAATGACCTGCCCCGGTGGCAGTTCATCAAACGTCAGCCGTTGATTAGTGACCCAGGTTTTGTAGTCGCGTCGATTGGCGATGGTGTCTTTCAATTCAACATCGGCCACGATTCGCTTGTTCTCAAAGTCGACCAAGAACATCTTGCCCGGTTCCAAGCGTCCTTTCTTGACGATTTTAGCCGGATCAATCTCAAGCACACCGACTTCGCTCGCCATCACGACTCGATTGTCGTCGGTCACGTAGTAGCGGCTGGGGCGAAGCCCGTTTCGATCGAGCACGGCCCCAATCATTCTCCCGTCGGTAAATGAAATCGACGCAGGACCATCCCACGGCTCCTGCAAACAAGAATGGTATTCGTAGAATGCCCGTTTGTTCTCTGGCATGCTGGCGTGATTTCGCCACGCTTCTGGAATCATCATCATGACCACCTCGGGCAAGTCTCGCCCCGCCATCATTAGCAATTCCATCGCATTGTCGAATTCACCGGAATCGCTACAGCCAGCTTCGATCACCGGCAGGACCGATCGTAGCTCCTTGCCAAACGTTTCGCTGGACATCAAGCCTTGACGAGCCGTGATCCAGTTTCGATTTCCCCGTAGCGTATTGATCTCGCCGTTATGTGCCATCCATCGCAGCGGTTGAGCACGCGACCAATTGGGCAATGTGTTCGTTGAAAATCGTGAGTGAACCATCGCGAGATGGCTTTCATAAGACTCGTCTCTTAAGTCGACAAAGAACTCGGGAAGCTGAGCCGTCGACAGCATGCCTTTATAGACAATGATTCGTGACGACAACGAACACACGTAGAACAAGTCGGATGACTGCATCCCGACCTTGTGTACGGCGCGGGTCGAGGACTTACGAATTTGAAAAAGTTTCCGCTCAAACTCGTCTTGCGTTATACCGGTCGAGCTTCCGATAAACACTTGCATGATCGTTGGTTGGCTCCGTACAGCCGTGGGCCCAATCCCGGCTCGTTTCGCGTCGACGGGAACTTCCCGCCACGCCAAAAGCTTTTGCCCAAACCGGTTGGCATTTTGAGCGAAAATGTTTTGGCATTTTTCGCGTTCCGCTTCGTCATTCGGCAAAAAGACATTGCCAACGCCGATGAAAGGAAAATCGATCGAAAACCCAATTTCCTTGGCAATCTTCCAGACCAGTTTGTGTGGAATGCCCGTCAGGATCCCGGCCCCATCTCCCGTCTCTGGTTCGCAACCACACGCTCCGCGATGCTCCATCCGAGACAGAATGCTACAGGCATCAGCCACAATTTGTCGCGAGGCAACGCCATCAATTTGGGCAACAAATCCGACGCCGCAACTGTCGTGCTCGTACTCCGGAGCATACAGGCTGTTTTTTTCGTCGAACGGTTTGAACTTTACAGGGGAAGAATGAGGTGTGGTCAATTCGATATCCTTGTCTAACCAGATCCGTCAGTGGCTAAAGCGGGGATGTGGGTGGTGATTGAACCCAACACTCCCTAACCAACCCATTAGTGATAGGCGTTACAAAAACAGAAAGCAAACCCAGAGATTCCCAATGGGAATGCTGATTCCTTTATCCCGCATTAATGGCAAATCGTCTAAATATATTTTCTGCTGGATCCTAGTGGCAGCATCAAACAACACCTGATCCATACGATTTGACGGATCCGATTGGTGGAAGACTGGCTGCTTGCTGGCCCCAGCCGTAACCAACGTCGTCAAGACTTTCGGAGATGCACCTGCTGGAACTCTTGACGAATTGCGATCCCCCGGGAGACCTGCCGAAACTCTTGACGAGTTGAGCTACCCCCTTTTTTTCGAATCGCTTTCCGACTTGCGTCGTTATGCAACGATCGTTTCTACGTCTGATTGTGATTTTTGAGCAAAATTCATGTCCTCAACCAACCGTTGTCGCGTGCAGCCTAAAGTACAAACAACCTTTCGGAGAATCCAATGCGACTTACCCACCGAGGAATTCTATATCCCGGAGCGTCAAAACCGATCGCCATGTTAGCGGCCCTAGCCATGACCGCGTGCTTCACATTGGGTTGCCAAGCCCAATCGTCGAAAGTAAACACTACATCGAATTCAGACGGTGAAAGGATCCCAAGTGGGATAGCCTGGTATGGAGTTTTGGCTGATGGAGTCGCAGAAGCAAAGGCCACGAATCGTCCGATTTTTTTGATGTCAGCCGCGCCTCAGTGTGCAGGCATTCCGGGAATGTGGTGACCGGGCAAACAAAATACGGACGAGAGTTTCTTGTTCAACGACAAAGTGATCAAAGCCTCAAGAGATTTTGTTTGCATTCGATTGGCAACTTACGAAGACGAAGCCGAAGCGGATTTCCTCAAGACAATCTACCTTGGACGTTCCGGCGTCATGGAAAACACAACATTTGTCATGCTTAGCCCCGACACCAAACGGGATCTATGCCGGGCCGGTCGAAGCCCTCAGCACATGTATCGATCTCCCGCCACACTCGCCTTGGAAATGAAGGAGATCGCAGAGGAGTTCAAGCCGACACGAAGGGCCGGCAACGAACGGCCCATTCTCCCCCAAATCAAAGACGTTCGATTGGGAATCAACGTTAGCTCATGCGACGGATTACCAGCGGTTGTGTGCGTCGCCAACTCCGATGAGCAAGCCGAAGCAATGCGAAGCCTCTTGGCCCCGCATGCGTTCTGTCCTGAGTTGGCTGGCAAGTTTGTCTATGCTTCGACCACCGATTCGGATGACTTGAAAATCATTAATGGCTACCGCGGGAAACCTGGCTTCGTCTTGGTTGAACCAGGCGATTACGGTACCGACGGAAAGCAGATTAAGTTCTTCGCTCCCGAGGCAGAATCGGATGCGATCAAATCCGCGATGATTGCTTATGCCAACTCGGTTGGCCGTGTCGAAAAGAACCACCGCTCGCATGTTCGCACTGGACTTAGCCAAGGCTCCAATTGGGAGACAGAAATCCCGGTCACAGATCCAGGCTCAGTAAAATCGATGGAACGCAACAAGCAACAGCGAACCCGAGGCAACCGCTAAAACAACGTTGACGATCCACTTCTCACCAAGCCAAGACGCCTGCAGGCGTCTTGGCTTGCAGCAGTACTCGGGGCTTCTGCCTTCTTGTTTTTCGCGAGCCAAGCTTCATCAATCGCTTGATGGGCGCGTAATTGGAGCTTGGTACACACAACCATCAAGAGCGGTCCTGGAATCCCAAACAACCGCCGAGATTTTTTGGATTATTACAAATCCCTTCCAAGCCCATTCTCGTCTTAGTTGTATCGAGCCTCGATCTGTGTTCATTCGAGCCGACGTAAACCGCTCAACTAGCGAGGACCAATCGGTGAAAAACTGCTCAAGACGAATTCAAAGACAAATCTCAACTTTGGCAATCTGCATCATATTCCTGACACTGATCGGTTGTGGAATGGAGAGCTACCAGGCTGAAAAAAGCCACGCCGACATGGGGTTAACGCAGTCAGACACCGAATTCGAGGGTTACAAACTTGAATCCAATCTCGCGTCCAACGGGACCGGAAATGACGAGGAACTTACGTTTCAACCAAGCGAACGTTCCAGCCAAACTAGCGAATCGACGCCCAGCCGAGCAGCCAAGCCCTCCATTCGGAAAATCATTTATCAAAGCCAGCTGGCGTTGGTCGTGGACGACTACGAGTCTTTCGAATCTCGTCTGCCAGGGCTGGTGGAATCCCACGAT
>JBLINZ010000166.1:0-11703 GCA_047639375.1 Mariniblastus sp.
TTTCGGGACGCGTGTTGGCGTCCGAGGCCCGAGTCACCAACTCGATCCAGCTTTGCACGCACGCGTCGGCGTGTCCGCTGGGAATGTACGAGATGCGGAACATTTTGTCGTCTCGGAACCAACCGCTGGGCACTACGATCGGCGGCCGCTCAGAAGTGTCAACGTCTGGACGGGCGATCGCAACCACTCCAGGTTGAGACGCCAGCCCGCCACTCCCCCGAGGAGAGACACTTGGTAGATCGGTCTCTTGTTTGGGGGGGACGAGCGTTGGCTGATTCAGCAAAACACCGGTTGCCACGGGAGCCGGTAAAACAACCGTTGCTAACTTGTTTTTCTTGGTGGATGAAGCATCGCCGCCAGTTTTCTCTGCGTTGATTTCTTGGAGTGGATTGACGGCGAGAAGATCGGGATCGCTCATTGGGTCGAGGTGCTGGTTCGTTAAGCGAATTCTCGGGGGGGATTTTCTTCCCTTCGAGGTCGTGTTGTCCGGCGGCCCTGAATGCAAATCATCGGTTTTTCGTTCAGTGTTTTTTCTTGGAATTCGAACGGTTGCCAACGGCCGTGTCTGTTCAATCGCCACGCCACTGGCTGGTTCAATCAAACCGACCAGCGGATTCGCGACGAGGACATCATCTTGGTTTTGCTTGCCAACGATTTTCACGGCCCGCATCAAGAGCGCTTCGTCATCGGGCCACACGAAGGGCTGCGACGTCAGCGAAAGGTTCTTCAATTCGCGAGTTGGCTGCCTGGGGGGCAACCCGGCAGCCAGGGAATGGGCTGTAATTTCAGCGTTTAAGTCTGGTATCCATCGTCGCACGGCATTTTGAAACACAGGAGCGTCCAAGTTGGAAACCATTTTCTGCAACTCGGCATCGGAGACATCGAGCATCATGACAGACTCAAGCCGACTGCGAACCGCACGGGGGCCATCGCTCGCGAGGTCTTGCAGCAGCCTCTTGAGCGACCACACGAGCTTCACAGCGTCCTGGACGTCGGACGGTGAATCTGGGTCGATGTCAGCGAAATCAAAAGTTGGGCCGACGCGTTGCAAAATTTCGGCTGCGACTGGATCGGCGGTCAGCAGCACACGCATGATAGGTGGAAAGGGGCCGTCAAAATCGCCGGTTGCCGCCAGCGGCCAACTGCCGACTTGCAAGTTTTCTGCTTCTATCGCTTCCATGTCGAGCATCGGCAAAGCGATCAAGGCGAGGCCTGTTCTGCCGCTGTCCAGCACCTGTTGCTGGTGGCAGCTGGCACAAGCGTTTTCGTAAGACGCAAGTTGTTTGACGTTTTGATAGTTGTCGTCCAGGTGGCACTGATTGCAGTTGAACTCCGATTGCTTGGAGGGGAAATGCTTAAGTGAATGGGAGGAGTGGTCGAACGCAATTTTGGAACGCTGCTTGAGCGGGTACTGTTGGAATTCCGGATGATCGATTTCAAAACTATGAAAAGTACTCTGGTGGCATGATTGACATTGCTTGTCGGTCATCGCGGTCAAGTCATCTCGGGTTCCGTGGTGTTCGCGATGGCAAGCGCTACATTCAATCTGGTGGCCAGAAACAGGTGGTTGGAATATCATGCCCGCGTCATACGAGACCGGCTCGTAGAAGGCTGTTAAGTCGGCCAGCGTTTCGGGATGAACGTTGTGCGGATTCATGGCGGTGTCTGTTACAAACGACTTGTCATGGCACTTCATACACAGCTCTGACTGCGACAGTCCCTGCGACTTGCCCAACGAAAACGTGTTGGCGATCCAGCCGGCCAGTGTGCCGTTGGCTGCGGCATGGCATGCGGCGCAGCGATCGGCCCCCTGCCCTGCGAGGATTTGGGCGTGATTCGATCCCAGCGGTCCGGGCGCCAGGAATTCATTGCTAGAGGGCGAAGTCAGGATGATCATCAACGCGCCAATCGTGAACGCCGTACAGCTGAGCGTAAAGATTCGCCGTTTCGATCGAAGGCTGCGCTTGCGTACGATCAGTCCCGAACCGTTGTCTGTCTCGGTGGCTGGCGCCAGCGGTACTTCTTGCCACGAGTCTTGGGGGCGTTGGTAGCGTTCGTCAGAGTTTTCAACCAGTCGCTTGATCATGCTCCTCCTCCGGCGAAGGCATGCACCATCACGATGTGTAACAATGCCACCGCGATCAAGCTATAGGTCAACCCAATATGCACGAACATCCAGATTTTGAGTCGTCCTTGAATCGCATGGTGATAATCTAAGTCATCTCGTTGTTTTACCATTGCTGACAACTGTTTCCCAATGCCACGTTGGGACTCGACAAGATACCGATTGACGTCTTCAATTTCGGCAACTAATTGCCTTCGCGTGCGGCCATTGGGGTGCAGTAAATAGACCAATCTTGGCGGTTTCTCGAAATAGCTCATCAACCGATTGGCGTACAGCTTCGCCAGCACATCGGTCGTCTCGCAGGCTTGCAGGACCAAGGTCCGCGCTCGGGTCGCGATTCGTTGCCGGAACGCTGGGATCCGTTCGAAGATCACTTCATCGTTAATTCCAGTCAAACGACCTGGATAAATTCGTGTCGCATACAGACCATAAACGCCGCTTAATGCGACTGTAAAATACAGGATGGCAAGCCATCCTTCGAACCATCCATTGGGAACGTGCCACGCTACATGGGCTCCAAACATCACGAACGTGGCGAACCCAACATAGATGTGTAGCTGCATCCAAGACGCTGCGGAGCCGACGGCAGGTAGGAACGTGATTTTCTTGCGCAGATTGAATGCCGCCAAAAATGCGATTGAGCCCATCAAAAGGTAGCCCGTCGTAAAACTTGCATGTCGCAGCGATTGAGTTTGAGCATAAACGACCACGGCCATCAGAGCGAGCAGCGCCAACGTGATGATCGAATTTCGGATGCGACGTCGTGTGAACACGGAGATTGATTTGGGGGTCAGTGACATTGGATTATCGTTTGCTCCACTGTGTGATGGGCAACGGCGTGGTGAGGTCGATCCGGACCAACGCGTCGTGCGGGCAGGCTCGTTGGCAAGCTGGTCCGCCGACTTGATCTGAGCAAAGATCGCACTTGGTGGCCTTGCGGATGGGCTCTCCTGAGGCGGTGTCCACGATTGGCAGTCCCCGCTTGTCATTGACTTCAACCATCTGAATGTTGCTGTAGGGACAGCTGTTGGCACAAGTCGAACAGCCGATGCAAGTCATGTCGTTGATCGTGACGTTTCCGGTTTCCTGGTCTCGTCCAATTGCGCCCGTTGGGCATCCGAGCATGCAGACGGGGTCCAGGCAATGCATGCAGGCGTTGGCGATCATCCAATGATCGTACTTTTCTCCTTGTCGTACGAATCTGGGATTGTTGTCGTGGGTCGAAGCACAAGCTCGCACGCAATCGTCGCAACGTGTGCATCGATCAAGGTCAATCATCAGGGCTTGTGTGCCGTTGATCAGTCGCTTTTCCACGAGATATTCCAGCAGCCCTTTGTCCATCGACTCCTCGCGTTTTTCCTGACGTCGGTCGACGGGGGCAAGCGCGAAGGGGGCGGCTGCGGCCTCTGGTGCCGCCAGCGGAGGTGGCAGTTTCGAATCATCAAGCTGTGGTAAGACCAGCGATTCCATGACGGAAGTCGGAATCCGAATGATGTCGACGTAGCCGATGGCCCGGAGGCTCAGTAGCCACGGTCGTTGTTCACCCACCTTCCAATTGTGGACCAATTCCCGAAAGCCAAACGCTTTGCCTTTGCCGAGATAAGTCACCGTTTGGTGCCCGTCACCATACTGGCGACTGAGCCGAGCGAATCCGTTTCGAATCAGAATCAAGCCATCCACGTACTCGCCTTGCCGAGCGATCAAAGGCTCCGAAAGAATTCGATCTGAAATGTCTTTCTTTTGTGTTGATTTGAAATTCTGATTCCATTGAAAATCTCCGTACGACTCGAAAGTCGCTTGATCGGCGAGTTTTTCGATGGCGTCGGGTTTCAAATCTTGAAAGATTTCCGTTTCTCGAAGATGAGATCGAAGGCTATTTTCTCGATAGAGTTTTTCTACGTGCAGCCGCAGTGCGGCGTGTCGATTCAGTAGTTCCCGAAACCCTTGCCAGCGAATTTCCAGGACGCGCATGGTAGAATTGGCGACAATTGTGGCGGACCGCGGGGTTCGCGTCAGGGCCGAAATCTCGCCAAAAATTTCGCCTTCGTTGAGTGGGATAGACTGGTTGGCCGGAATGACTCGAGGCACGTCGTGTAAAAACACGCGGGTTCCGGCTGCGTCCTCGCGGGTTCCAAGGCCCGTACCGTGATGCTGAGAACCAGGCCGATTTTCGTAATTTCGAGTCTCGTTGCCTTTGGAATTAGTCCAAAGCTGAGCGATCGCTGAACCCCAGCCACGTTTTTTATGCGAGCTTCGGCCAAGCAGATTGGCGGGGAGTGACTGCATCGAAACGAGAGCCTCGCCAGAGATGATCAAAAAAGCGCTACTGCCGTAGTCACCTTCGCGGACGATGATGTCGCCTTGCTTAAGGTCGAGGATCCGACAGTCGTTTCTGAGAATTCCATCCAGCGAAACGGACTTGCTGAACGCAGCCGGGTCGATCGAATCCAGCGGCTGAATCGTTAGCAGTTCAGCGACCATCGCATCGGTCATGTTGGGATCGAATGGCTCGTCCCAACGTTGAGGTCGGTTAATAGTTTTTGGAGTTGAGTTCACGATTTGCTTCCGTGCAAATTAGTTCGCGGCATCCTTGCTCGCGAAAAATGAATTGACTGAATGGGTTCGCAGGTCAATGCGACTATCGGTAGATCTTATTTGTACTCACTCAAATCGGGTAAAAAGGGATCGAGTTCGGCCAGTTTCGCTCCGTCGGCTTCTTTGGAAAACTTGACACCGAACGCATTGATCTGGTCCGCGATTTGGAGAAGTGCCGCGGAGTTGTTGGTGCGAAGTTCTGCGTTTGCAAACGACTTCAAGACGGCTTGCAAACGCGGGTCATTGATTTTCTGTTGGATATTGAACAACTGAACGGCGATGCGGGCGGCTCGTCCCGCAACCTGGAGACCGTATTCTGATTTTTCAGTGGCTTGGGCCGTCGCTCGGGTGCTGAATTCGAGATCGGCGATGAGGCCCACAATGTACATGACGCGAATTCGCTCAGGCGAAGAGTGCGAGTTCTCAGAGCCGCCTGAGCGCAGGAAGTTGTGACGGACTTGGCCTTGCGACCAGCGAACCAATTCAAAGTCTTGACTGCCCGCTGGATGCCCCCCCACGTTCACCAATCTCTCGTTAGGCACGGTGTGGCAATTGAGGCAGCTACTGGCGATCGAATACAGGTTCCTCGTATTCTGCATCCCAAACTCAACGGAGTTTTTGATCCGTCTCGCTTGATGTTCCGGCGATTCGGATTCCTTGGTCGCCGTGGGTCCTCCGAAGTCATTGTGGGTCGTAAGCCAGTCTTTCGACGCTCCATGGCAGGACTCGCAAGACACGCCAGAAATTGGCTTGTTCCGATCGCCTTGAGCTTGGACCGTGAAATGGCAATCGAGGCACACGTCGCTGCGTTTCACCGATCGAAGGCCAAGCTTCGAACAGATCTCTTTGGCTGCGGGGCGCCGGCCCAGCTCGTCAAACGTGCGATAGTGGGGAGTTGTTTTCCAGACTTGGCTTTCGTTCGCGTGGCATGTGGCGCAGGCTTCGGACGTCATCACTTGATTGGGATCGCAGCGGTCGTTCTGTGCGAACCCAATCGCCGGAAATAGCATTCCGAGTGCGGCTAGGGCGATGAATTTCCCTAGAACCAGGTTCTTCGGAGCAGAGATTGGGTCGGTATTCACTTAGGCATCCAATTCAATTGGACCGTCTGGTTGGGCAATACAAGCCAGACATTTTCCTGCTGGACAGTCGACCGATTGATTGTCTGGATATCGAACTTTGCCCTTCAATAGACGTGTTTCGCAAGTCCCGCAGCTTCCAGCTCGGCAACCAGAATCAATCTCAACGTTGTTGACTTCTGCAAGTTCGAGCAAGAACTCGCACTCGGCATCCCAGGATGCAGTTGCATCGGATTTCGCAAACCGAACGGTTGCTCTCGTGGCTTGAGCGGCGTTTGCTTGGCCCAATTTATTTTCAGACATTTTCTTTGGCTTGCCAATGGTCGCTGGCCCAAAAGCCTCGAAGAGCACTCGCGATTCGGGTACGCCCCAGTCCATTAATCCGGTATAAATCGCCTCCATGAATGGGGGCGATCCGCAGAGGTAGAATTGGCATTTTTTGTTGGGCAACACCTGCTGTAGCAGTGCAGCGGATGCGAATCCAGCAACGTGATAGTCTTTGCCTTCTACGTCACGAGCAAGGGGTTGGGAGTAGCAGTTGATCAAGTGGAAATTACGATGGCTGTGGGCGAGTGTTTCTAGGTGATGCTTGAATGCATGGTCGTCCGAGTTGCGGATCCCATACATGAGCAGGATCAAACGATTTGATTGCGTCGCGACCAGATGGTTGACAATGCTAATCATGGGCGTGATGCCGATGCCGCCTCCCAGAAGCACGATGGGTGCGGTGGATTTTTCGTCGAGGACAAAATGCCCCGAGGGAGCTTTGACATCGATCAGGTCTCCAACCATCAATTGGTCGTTGATGAAATTGCTGACTCGACCGGGTGCCAGCTCCGGTCTGGCTGGCGGGGCCGGGACGGCCTTGACGGAGATTCGATAGTAGTCCTGATTCGGGCTGTCGGAGAGCGAGTAGCATCGCACGACCGGTTTAGCTTCACCCGGAATACTGAATTTGAACGTTAGATGTTGGCCGGGAAGGAAGCCGACGATCGGCTTGCCGTCTTCTGGCGTCAAATACACGGACGTACAGCGGTTGGTTTCTTTGACCCGCTGGGAGATTCGAAATCTTCGGAATCCGCGCCACTGGCCTAATTCGTTTTCTGAGTCCGATTGGGGAACGCTGGCAATTTCAATCTGTCGGCGCAGCAGGTCTTGAGACAGTCTGAACTGTTTCTTATTTTGGGAGATCAAGCTAAGTGATTGGGTCGACCAGAGCGCAAACTGAACCAAAGCCATGACGCAAAGGGCGATTCCACCGAGCGAGATTGCTGACTGGATTGAATTCATGATCGAGGCTTGAGCTGATGGCGAACTTGAAGTTTTAGAGAGGCGGCCCAGTCGCTGCTTGTGCAGGTTGCGTAATCGTTAAAGTCTGGATGTTCGGGCGGGAAGTATCTGGCCGTCCATCGTTCATCGTCGTGTAAATCTACAAGCTTTAGATTTTTGGTTTGGGCACGCAATTTCTCAACCTACAGTTCAGTAACCCCGGAATTATCGGTGATTTTTCCAATTTTTGCCTGCAGAACTACGCCCATGACACTCTCCATCACGGTTTTCAATAAGCGACAGCATCTTCAAGAACCGCTGCGCCCTGAGGCGACGGTGGTGGGAAGGCGGGAGCAACAGCCTGGGTTTCCGTCGGAGAATGGCCTCACGGAATCTGCTCCTGCACTCAACGTCGTGATCGACGATCCCCTGGTGGCCGTTGAGCAACTCACGATCAAGAGATCCGTCCCTTCGGAAACTAGTTCCGAGTTCATCGAGTTGACGAATCATGGCGCATCGATTGCACTTAGTTCCGGGCCAAGAATTCACGTCGGTCGTTCGAAATTGAGCTTGCCGGTCTCATTTTATGTTGGCGATTCGCAGATTCAAATTTTTGACAGTCATCGTGGTCATCGTTTAGATTTTGCTCTTACGACGATGCGTGCTAAAACCGATCAGATGATGCTCGCGGCGGATTCGCAATTGTTCCAGCAACAACGAATCTCTCCCGGCCCGCAAACGCTAGGTGCTTGGCTGGAAACGCTGCGTGAAATGCAGGGTGCGGTGGCGGGGAGCAAGGTGCTATTTCAGCTGGCGGCTCGCGCTGTGTTCAATCCGGGGGGAATGGACGGGGCTCTCGTGCTCGTGCCAACTCAAGAAGGGCTGAAAATTCAAGCCAGCCATATTCCCTATCCCGATCATGGCATCGGGTTTCGGGAAGATCTCGTGAGTCGCGTGATCGAGACTGGCGAGACAATCTATCACGATGCAGACCTCACGGATTCGGAACCGGTAGCGTCGGACGCGGTCGAGCGAAACAGCAATGACAGCGATGACGACCTGCATCACGTTGCCATTGTTTGCCCGGTCATCGACGCGGCTGGCGAAGTCGTTGCGGTGGTCTATGGCTTTAGAAGTCTTCATCGAAGAAACAATCGAATGGGAATTCGGTACCTCGAAGCCCAGTTTGTGCAGGTCGTTGCCGATGCACTTTCGGCGGGCATGGTTCGGCTTGAAGCGGAAGCTCAGGCGACGCGTTCCAAGGTCCTCTTGGAGCAGGCATTCGCTCCGAGCATCGCACGCCAACTGCAGACACGTCCAGATGCACTCCGTGGAACCAATCGTGAAGTCACAGTCTTGTTCGCGGATCTGCGTGGATTCTCGACGATCTCAGAACGCATCGGTGCCCAAGAATCCTTTGAACTGTTGGCCGATGTGATGGATCAATTGAGCGCTGCTATCACAGACCATGACGGCGTGATTATCGACTACTACGGTGACGGCGTGTCCGCGTTTTGGAATGCCCCAATTGACCAACCTGACCATGCGATCCTGGCTTGCCAAGCGGCTTTTGAAATGCTCGATTGCCTGCCAACACTCAATCAACGTTGGGCTCACCGATTGGGCGAAACGTTAGAAATTGGGATTGGAGTCCACACCGGTGACGCTTGCGTTGGCAATTCGGGAAGCCGAAAACGGCTCAAGTATGGCCCACGTGGCACGACGGTTAATTTGGCCAGTCGGTTGGAGTCGTTGACGAAACAGATGGGCGTTCCGTTTGTGGTGTCTGAGGCGACGGCGGAAAAAGTCAAAGAAGTCTTCGATGTGACGCGCGTCGTTCGATCTGTATTGCGAGGGATGACGACACCTATCGACGTCTGCCGGCCCTTCCCTAGATTCCGATCGATTTTCACTGATCGGATTCAATGTGCTTACACGCGTGCGCTCGAAGCGTTCGAGTCGGGGCAGTTGGACGACGCTCTGAGGGGGCTCAGGGATCTCGCCATCGAGTATCCTGAAGAAAAAGTCGTGCGGTTTTTGCTGGATGCCGTGTCTCAGCAGCAACAATTCATGCAGGTTAACGACGATCAGCTTGACGGCCCTCATGGGAATCAAGCCTCGAATCAAGACGTTAGAATGGGTGTGATTGACGCCAATTTGTCTTGAGTCTCTGAACGAATTAATTCTCCGAACCGGAGGGTGCAGGTTGCCTGGCATCCGTGCGTCTCGCTCGGGCAAACATGTTCATGTTAAGGCCACTCGAAATCTTAGCTTGGCAAAGGCCTAGTTCTCAATGGAACGCAGTAGTTCGAACGTGAAAATACCGGCACTGTGGCCGTCGGAAAAGTGAATGTTATAAGCGTAATTTCCGACCGGGTGCATCTGAACAATGTCCAGCGGCCGGGCTTCGGCCATCGTTAGGATCGGCAGCTCGTTCGAAAGCTTGGCTTGGCCCTCGTTCGTTTCTTTCAAGCTTTCCATGCGTTTATCGATGCAGTTGGCGCAGCGGCAGCTATCACGCAATTTTCGGAATGGCAACTTCTGTTCAACGTCGTCGTTCCATTTGATCACCAAACACCGGTCCTCGGTTTTGGTCAAGCTGACTGGGAGTGGCGAGTCTGGATTTGAGTCTTCGAGAGTCATGCTGGAAACTGTGAGTTTGAGTTTACTGGGAAGCGAGATGGGTCATGAGAGCGTACGTTTGGCTGGAAAATCTGGCGGCCTATTGTCCCGCCGATCCAAGAGCGTGTTTGATTTCAACCAACAGCCGGTCAATCTCTGGAGCTGTGTTGTAGTGCACCAGTCCGATTCGGACCAATCCCTCAGGGCCAACCTCCAGTTGATTGGCAAACTCAAGTGCATAAAAGTTGCCGCTCCATACGAAAATTCCTCGTTGCCCTAGCCGACGGGCCAATTCACGAGATGAAATCTTCGGATGACGAATCGAGAATGTTGGAAACCTTTGCTCGAGGCGATTTAGATCCGTGATGCCAAAGATCTCAAGTCCGTCAATCTGCTGAAGACCCGAGATCAGTTTGCTCGACAGGAATTTTTCATAGTCGACGATCGCTTCGAACGCAGCAATCAAGGCTTTGCGTCGACCGGCGTCTTGAGGCGCGCCGGTCTGGCGTCCAATATCTGCCAAATAGTCGATACAAGCGACTCCGCCGCTGATGGATTCGTGGGACTGAGTTCCTGTCATCCAACGCGTCGGCAGCTCATCGCTGGCGGGGCGAACTTTGTAGGGTTCAAGTGATTCCAGCAACTCTCGTCGGCCCCATAACATTCCAAGGTGTGGCCCGAAAAACTTATAGTCGGAGCAGGCTAGGAAATCACAGTCCCAATCAACCACGTCGATTAAACCGTGGGGCCCGTAATGCACGGCGTCGAGGAAGACCTGAGCGCCAACTTGGTGGGCCATTTGTCCGATTCGTTTGACCGGGTTGATTCCGCCGGTGGCATTGCATGCGCATCCCACCGCGACCAGTTTGGTGCGATCGTTCAGTTTGTTTGCGAGGTCATCGAGATCAAGCGTGTAGTCGTCGGGGCGGAACCCAACCAATCGCACGGTGGCGCCGGCTTGTTCGGCGGCAACATGCCAAGGCGTTACGTTCGCGTCGTGGTCAAGAGACGAGACGATGATTTCATCGCCGGGTTTCCAAGTCCGTCCCAAGGCTCGGGAGAACGCGAATGTCAGCGAGGTCATGTTTTGGCCAAAGGCAACTTCCTCGCCGTCCTTGGCTCCGACGAATTCAGCGTGAGCGAGATGGGCTTCCCGCAGTCGATCGTCGCTTTCGACGCTAGTCGAAAACTGTCCGTTGTGGTTGGCGTTGGTGTGGTAGAGGTAATGCGTCATCGCATCGCCGACGCAGCGGGGGACTTGGGTTCCGGCTGGACCATCAAAAAACACGACAGGCTGGCCGTGTTCTTCTCGGCTCAAGCCAGGGAATTGCGATCGGCAGGCCTCGACCAAAGCGGGTGAGAATTTAGTACTGGGATCGGATGTTGTTTTCGCGGATGTCATCGTTGGTCAATAAACCTCTTGCCTTTGGCTTCGAAACGGGGGAGCGAACCCATCGGCACGCATTCAACTTCAACTCGCAAGCCCAGTCGGACTTTTAGTTCCGTGACAACGCGTTGGGGACTTTCGAGACGGTCTTCGATTTCAATTTTCAGTTGATCCATGGAAGCTTCTTTGAACGCCGTCATGCGGTACTCGACGATCTCAGGAAACCCTCGCAAGATCTGTTCGATCGAGGTTGGGAACACGTTGACGCCTCGGATGATCATCATGTCATCCGTTCGCCCAAGTACTCCGCCGGCGAGCAAGACAAAGTTACAAGGCTGGTCATCGTTCCATGTGGGTTTGACGAGATCACCTGTGCGGTAGCGAATGACCGGACTGCCGGCTCGCCCCAATGTGGTCAGCACCAATTCGGACAACTCGTCTTCGTCGGCGGTTTGGCCGGTTTCAATGGTGAGAAACTCAGCAATGAATTGGGCTTCATTGACGTAGATCCCGCGTCCTTGGGGATCGGCGTAGCCCCACGGACCGACTTCGCTGGCCCCGCTGTGGTCAATGACTCGGGCGTTCCAGAAGGCTTCGATTTGTTCGCGGACGGCTGGGATTGAGCC
>JBLINZ010000167.1:0-11692 GCA_047639375.1 Mariniblastus sp.
TCATCCCGCGTTCTGGCTGATCAGTGAAGCTGGCATTCAACCAAGCTTGCCCCAATTCTTTGTCGACCTTGGGGGACAACTCAATCAGATTACTGAGTGCGCGGTCTTTGTCCGCCTTCTTGAGATCTTTGAGTCCCACGATGGTTTGATTGATTTGCCAAACTTTTTCCAACCACTCGGCAACCTTCTTTTCGTTATAACGCCGCAGTGCCAATGTCGACCAAAGTTTTAATGATTCGATATCCTTTTGAGTCGACTCGTCGTCGAGTGCCGGCAGAAAGGCATCGGCATACTCATTCAATCCACCCTTCATCAGCAGATCTGCTGTTGTCAAACGCTTGATCCGCGTGTCCATTCCGAAGTACGTTGTGCCGATGGTGAGCTTTTCAATGAAAGGCGCGAAGTCGTGTCCGCCTTTGTCAGCAATGGCGACCAGTTTTCCAAGTGAAATCAGATGCGGAGGAATCACCACGGGTGCTTCCACCGCTGGCGTGACAGCCACTCCCTGAGCCACCAAAGCAGCCTGAGCTGCCGGTGGAAGTGAGCTGATATCGATCCCCCGAGGTAAGCCCGTGGCAGGCGTCGCGGCAACCTTCACCGGCGTCGCTTTTTTAGCCGCTCCAATTTGAATCTCAATCGGAGTGGGGGAAGCTTCACTGAGTTGTAAAATATCATCGGGCGTCAGAAAGTTGACCGGCGGCGTTTGGCCACGGGAAAGCTGCTTCAGTTGCTGGGCAACCTCAGCGGAAACGCCTTCCGGTGCAGACGAAGCCGACTTCGCGAACGACACGATCATGTGGGAATAGACCCGATCAGCCGACTCGGTATCCATTTCAGCCAAGAAAGCTTTAACGGCATCCCATTGCCCCAACGTCGCATCTCTCACGAACTGTTCGACTTTTTGAGTCAAAACTACATCCGACTGAAGCTTCTTTTCATTTTCTTTGGGAACCACCGCAATCATGATCGCTTGCCCAACGGCCATCACTTCACCATCATCCGACTCGCCGGCAGCGTTCGCTGTCGCTTGTTTATCCACTGCGGCAGTTTGCTCGCCCGCGGCCCCAACCTCATCCGTACTTTGAGACGCTCGCACATCAGTCGCAGCCTCGGCTGCTTTCTCTTCTGGCTTAGCTTGTGACGAATCCGAATCAGCCGGTTTGGCTTCGTCCACAGCTTGTTGGGCGTCGTCGGATTTTGGTTTCGCTTCAGCGTTGTCAACGGCCGGCTCGTCTTTCGACTCCTCAGTTGATTTATTCCCAGCAGCCACTTTCGGCGCGGCGTCGGCGACTGGAGTCCCTGTCTTCGGTTGTTCCGAATTGGTTTCTTTTTTCGGAGGCGTGACTTTAAAGACGACGGTCCGGCCTTCGACATTCACAATCTTGGCTTGCACATCGGGTTGTCCCTCTCGCTTGATCATCACCATCGAATTGGCCTTTAAATTCGAATCGGCAGCGAGTTCGGTCACCACGATGGAACCGAAATGACTGGCCACGCTCGCCGCGTAGTCTTTCTGTTTGGCCTTTTGATTGACCACTTTTTTGGCGTCACGGTAGCTCCAGGCTTTGAGTATCGTTTCCGGAGTTCGCTCGAATTTCGCGGCCAGCAACTTTTCAAGCAACGCTGCACCAGACGTTTGCTTAGTTTCAATGACTGGCGTACTGGATGAATTCAATTCAACCGCGACGCCGTTTTCGTCGGCCACCGAGGGTGGCGCGTCCCGCTGTGCAGGGGCCACGATTCTTAGGGCGGGTCGCATTGGAGCCATTAATCGAATGGCCGGAGTCTGCGAGGTCGCGATCGACGTGATCGAGACGCAAACACCTAGCACAAAAACACCCAACTTAAAACTTGATTTAGTTTGAAGATCCATCGACGAAGTCCTAGGCTGCTGTTGTTTAAAGCGGTTGTCGAAACATGTAGAAGGGTCAACGCCTATTCGGCTAGGCGAACGACTCACTCGAAGTCAACTCGTAGGGAAGATGCGTGGTCATCAGTGTCTGGAATACTCAAAGGTACCGATAGACAGATGGCATCAACGCCACCCAAATATTGTACACGAGTTCGTTTTCGAAACATGATAATCACGCTTAAAATTGGGCGAGTCGACGTTTTTTGGAATCGTTCCCTGCTTTCACAAGCAACATTCCTCCATCCCCAACGGTCGCATTTCGTCCAGCATCGGCGCATAAAAAAACCAGAGACTATGTCTCTGGCCTTTTTGATTTATATAGTCCTCAAACGTTAGCTTCCGCTACCTTCTGGGATTTCTGTGAAACCAGCACCGGATGCTGGCTTTTTCTTCTTTTTGCCGTGACCACGACTGCGACCTTTGCCGCTTCAGGTACCCTGTCATTGACTGGGCAGTGGTAACGACTGCAAATCTCCTAGGTCCATGCGGGCCAACCGAATCGAAGACTCAAGGTCTTCCGAACTTCGCTTTAGCAAGGCAACGTCACCAGTCTCTTTCGCAGTCTGCGTGAGCTGAGCGTAGTGCTGACGGGCGGCTTCGATTTCAGGCTTCCATTCTGCTTCGGGCAGCCCTTCGAGACGCATCAGCCAAGTGGTATAGTATTGCGAGTTGGCCAGTGTCGCCTGAACATCGGCTACAAATTTCGCATCCGAGTCTTTGTCGTTCCGGACTTCGGTCAACAATGTTTCTAACGTTTGGCGAGCTTTGGGAAGTTCCGCAGCCATCATTTGGGCCTTGGCTTTCTCCAATACAATCCCACGCGACTCAGCCACTTTGTCTGATGGCAACGCCGCCAGAACAGCATCGTATTTCTCAACGGCGGAAGCAAATTCATTTTGCTCGACTTCGGACCGTGCATCTTTCATGATCTGATTGATGCGATCGATCTCCAGCTTTTCCTGGCCGGGACCAAAGTGAAAAATCACTCCACCCAATCCGGCGAAAAGCCAAGCGACAATCAACAGAGTTCTCATGGCGTTGATAACCTTTGTAAAAATTGACACGTCCGAACAGTCGTCTCAGCAACTGGTCGCAAGCACGACTCAAATCTTCCATCGATTCGTTCGCGATCATCCGTATGCTAATGTATTTCCGAGGTCTTGTAAAAACGAAATTTAAGTCGCCGACCTGAAATTCGCATTGGCATCCCCAGTAATCTATCGACGAAATCGACCTAAATTAACAATTCGTTATGCCGCAACATTTGAGTTGGCCGTAATTCTCGTGCCAGCTTGGTAAAACGTACCGAAATAGTGCAGCATAATCGGCAGGAATGCCATAATTGACGTCCCCACCATGATGGCCATCAAGGCCCATTCTCGCCGAGTCCATGGTCTTTTTTGCTGTTCGTCGTCAAGTTGAACAAATTTATTGACCAATTGGGATGTCAAATGTTTTTGATTGCCATTGTGAAATTCACCACGGAGTCGATTGGCGATTTGCCGAAGCGTGTTGATGTCTTGACGCGACTGATGACCGTCGATGAATGAGCCTGAGTTGGCATCGCCTACACCGACGACAAATATTTCAGCCACCGAATTTGGCATTTTCGGCATTCCCGATGTGGGAACTGTATCGCCGTCGGTCAGCATCAAAATGTAGGCGCTGCCAGGGTTCCAGCCCTGGGCGACTTTCGCTGCTTCGTTGATCCCCGACATCAATTTTGTTTTTCCAGGTTTATAAGCGTGCCACATCGGCATGCTCTCCATGATGTGCCGAACGACCTCATGGTCCTTGGAATCCTTGAGTAACATTTTGGCGTCTGTGTAAACGCCTATCACTGTTATTTTGAATTGCTGCATCGGAATACGATTGAACAACGACTCCAAAATATCCGAAGCGCGTTGACGGCGACTTCGATCGCCATCTGGCCCGGCATCCTTTAAGTGCATACTAGGTGAAACGTCGACGAGCAGCACGAGATGCTTGTATTCGTTTTCCGGAATCTCAGTCTTGTTGTGAACTTGGGCTTCCACCACTAGCAAAAGCGACAGGAACCCCCAACACGCCAAACCGGCTGCGACGACACGCAATGGGGAAACCGCATAAGTCCAAATCGCTGGCCGTGCTTTGGGGCCAAATGCCAATTGTTTGATTCGACGAATTCGTCGCCAATGAAAAAACTCCCCGACCACGACGAGCAGAGCCACAGCAACGGCGATCAATTCAGGTAGAACAGCTACCATGGCGTGTACCTCATTCCGAGCAATGAGATGAGACTGAGTCCGATGAAGGACAGCCCAGCGATCGCAAACGGTCCAAACCAATCTAAGACTTCGGCGTAGGTCCGCGTCAGTTTCGCAACTTCCATTGAGTCGATTTTCCGAAACACGTTTTGCAATGCCTGCGTGTCTTGCGGGCTAAACGATTCTCCACCAGTAATATTGGTCACGGTGGAAACTTCAGGTGGCGTCATTCCGTCACCAATATGAATTGAGTAGACCACGATATTGTCATCTCTAAGCGAGCGGGCAATCTCCTCGGCCTTGTTGCCATTCAAGTCGAAACTCGCTCCGTCGGAAACCAAAACAATCATTCGATCTCCCAATTCCCGAGTCACCAAAACCTCTTGACACTTTTTCAAACCCAATCCAATCATGGTTCCTCCGCCATAACCAGGCGGCAACCGACGAGGATTCAAAAACGGCACAGCACACTCAAACGCAGAGGGGTCTGTAGTCAACGGAATCCAATGCTCAGCGTTATTCCCAAACACGGTCAAGCCGAATGCGTCTCCCTTGCGTTGGGCCACAAATCCGTTGAGGGCGCTCATCGCTGCATCGTAGCGAGTGCCACTCCCAAATTTAGCCATCATGCTGCCACTCAAGTCCAAGCAAAACTCAATATTCGTGAGTTCCCGCTTAGCCTTGGGAACATCCAAATGACGCGGCCCAGCAAACAACACGATGGCCGTTGCCATCATCAAGGGCCCAGCACTCATAAAACACTTCAAAAAGAAATCCCAAACAAGCCCTTGACTGGCTACGCCATGGTCTTGTGGCAACGCAAATCGGCGAGCGGACCCAAGTCCCATCGTTGGAAACCGGTCGCGCAGCCAGATCCAAACCAAAGCCGAAGCAGGCAGGAACAACGCGAACAGGATGTACCAATTTCCAAAACTCATTCGAGGGGTCTCAAAGGTCGCTCAAGTTAACAGGTTGATCAAAAAAAACAGCGGTCAGGTATTTAGACAACGGTGCGGGATTCAAAACATCACCGAGCCAAGTTTCAAGTAGCTTATTTGGATGCACTTTCAAACTCGGGCGTATCGGCCGGCAAATCGCGGAATGGCTTCAACAACCCGCCCAACTCAATGTTCCGATCGGGATTGGGGCTGTGCATCCAAGCTTCTATTTGGTTGATCAAAGGACCCGATTCTGGATTGGATTTAATTTTAGCCAACGCCTCGTGTGGTGCGAGCGAATCCAACTTCAATCGCTTTTTCCAAAATGCGACCAACATTCGCTCGAGCTCCGCGTACTGTTTGGAATCCATCCGATCTTCCATCGCGGCTTCGATGCGAACCTTCAATAAATCTGCCAATGTCAGTTTGATTCCAGGAGCCGCCTCGACAGGTGGCTTCTTACGTCCCATGAAAATTAAACCAAGCAATCCAAGCCCCCACAGAACGATCGCCGCCACCATTACATTGCGATAACCACCAAGGCTGGGAAGCCACCCCGTTTCAAGACCATTGGGCTCAATCTGGCCTGGCGGTAACAGCGAAACAATTTCAACGTCAATTTCAGGCAAATCATCCGTCGTCGAACCGTTTTTCCGTTCCATCCATTTTGCCAAATCGAATTTTCCAGGTTCCATGCCGTAGAATCGAATGTCATAACGAAAACTGTCACCATGCGGAGCAACGCGGAGGACACGCACCACAATTGAATCGCCTCCTGCCAATGGTTTCCCAATCAATTCGGATCCAGGCAGAACCAGTTCTTCAATCAAACCCGCTGCGCCCACCGTCGGATTACGCTGATCCTCGACACAAACCGCTCCCTCAGTTAGGGCCCACCCAGATCCAACGATCATGGCCCAGACCAAGAAGGAAATCATTTTTGCATTCAAATTCTTAACCCAATCCATTTTAGCGTGCCCCACGTCCTAACAACCCGCGCGACTTAAAGAAATGCCGGAGACGATACGTGATCGGCTCATCGGTTGGAATCATGAGATGATCCACTTGAGCACGCTTCAATTCTTGTTTCAAATTCGCTTGATCGATTCCAAGGTTTCGACCGCGTGTGGTAATCATCCGGCCCGTTTCGGCTTCCCGGGCTCGCACAAAACCCGCTGACCGTAATTCATTCTCAGCTGGGTCCACCAACTGCAGGGCCACGACATCGTGTTGTTGGCCCAGTCGCTTGAGAGGCCCAATGGCTTCCGGTTGATGAAGATCAGAGATGGCGATGATCAAGGATCGATTCCTCAACATGGGTCCCAACTCCCGCAATCGTTCATGCAACATCGTCTTTTCATTGACATTGTAGGTGCGAAGCTTATGCAACCATTGCATGATTTTGTCGCGAGACAGGCTGGGATTGTACCGCAATTCCGTTTCGCCGACGCCAACCACCGAGACGGGGCTAATTCGGTCTAGACAAGCAAACGCCAAACCGCCAGCAAGAAACACCGCGGTCTCGTATTTACTGCGTTTCGTGGAAGAGACGGTCATCGAAGCCGAAGAGTCCACCAATAAATAGCATGGCATTCGCTTGGGTGTTTCGAATTCCTTGACATGATATTTTCTGGTGCGAGCAGTGATTCGCCAATCAATCGTTCGCACGGGATCACCGGGACTATACAACCGTGACTGAACATAGTCGGTGCCGCTCCCCAAAAACGGCGACGTATCCGTGCCGTAGCTGAGGCTATCAGCAAGCCGTTTGACCGCCATCACGAACTGTCGCGAGTCGAGCGTTTCGGTGTTGTCGAGTTGATACTTCGCCATTATTTTGGGCTTAATCGATATCGGTTCAATCAAAAATCAGAAATCAGAATCCGCAAGCTGGGAGCCACCGACAAGAGGTGTTTGCTGAAACGCGAATCAAGCGATCGTTGACGGTGTTAGTCCCATGTCATTCATGATGTCGGCCAACACACCGGGCCCCGTCAGGCCGTCCGCCAAGGCTTCATAGTTGAGTCGAATTCGGTGCAGGATAACGTCTTCTGCCAACGCGTACATGTCTTCCGGGATTACGTAGCCCCGTCCGTTGATCAAGGCTCTGGCCCGCGAAGATTTTAGCAATGAAATTCCCGCCCGAGGCGAACAACCGACTTCCAACGCCGGATGGACGCGAGTTCGGTTGACCAATTCGACGACATAGTCAATGAAGACGTCGCTAATGTGGACTTCTTGAACAGCCTTCATCGTCTCGATCAGGTCGTCGGCGGTTCCGACCGGGTTTTTGTCAAGAATATCAAATTCAGTCCGGGCGACCGCTCCTTTTTCCTCAGTTCGAATCCCCAGCGAAGCGTTACGTCGGAGGATTTCTTTTTCTTCCTCTGGCGTCGGGTAGACCAAGCGATGACAAAGCATGAAACGATCCAGTTGAGCTTCCGGCAGCTCAAACGTACCGCTTTGTTCAATCGGGTTTTGCGTCGCAATCACCAAGAACGGAGCCGGCAAGGTAAACGTCTCGTTGCCAATCGTGACTTTTCGTTCCTGCATCGCTTCGAGCAACGCGCCTTGAACCTTGGGAGCGGCTCGATTAATTTCGTCCGCCAACAGGAGATTGGTGAAGATCGGCCCCTTGAGAATCTTGAATTCATTGACTTTCGGATCCAGAATTTCGGACCCGAGAATATCCGAAGGGAGCAAATCAATCGTAAATTGGATTCGAGCGAAATCGAGATCGACGGTTTTGGAAAGAACCGACACAAGCAGGGTCTTGGCCAACCCGGGCACGCCTTGCAACAAAAGGTGGCCACCGGTGAACAGTGAAATCAAAGTCCGCTCAACTACAACGTCCTGCCCAACGACCACTGTGGCAATTCGCTCCCTGATTTTTCGAATAAACTCGACTGCATTTTCGGTAGCCGGAGTGCTTGGCGTCGCTGTTGCCATGTTGATAATCTCTTGATGTTTCAAACGTCCAAATTTCAAAGTCTCCAGTCTAGTCCAAAGGACGTGGAATTGTGGAGTCACAGAGCGACGAATCCCAATATTTTGGCGTTAGCGAATTTGGCTTGGATCGCTTTGACGTCAGCTTTCTCATACGGCACGAGCCCTTTTACGCCCCAGATTGGGCCCGGCCACGCGGCATCACGCTGGTAGCGAACCACGTGATGAATGTGCAATTGAGGCGTTACGTTCCCCAACGCAGCGACGTTCAACTTCTCACCCACAAATAAATCCATGATCGCAGATCCCAACGCTCGAGATTCTTGCCACAACGATTGGTGGTCTTCCTCTGACAAATCAGTCGTGTCCCTAACACCGCTGCGATGCGGAACTAAAACGAACCAAGGGTAACTCGCATCATTGATCAACAAGAGCTCACAAAGCGGAAATCGACCAAGCGAAATTCCGTCGCGTCGCAAGTTTGGGTGTAGTTCAAAACTCATCGTCTATTTTCTCTGGGAAGGAAACCAGCAACCGTTTGCAAGCTCCGTCGATATGCCAATTTGAGGCAAATTCAGGATTAATTTACAAACTGAAACGGCACATGCGGCAAGCGTAAAAATGACGCTCGAACCTCATTAAAGATGCCCACAGAATCGCTCGTCGGGAAATCTCGGAGCGCATCTCACCTGAACCCCAAACGTCAATTCTTGTTTGTGGCGAATTACGACAGACCTCAACGCGTCAAGGCAGTGGGGCTAAACCTCAAACTTGAATTCGCGATCGCCGATTTGGAGAACATCGCCAGAGCTCAAGACGGAACTCTCAACTTCTTGGCTATTCAGCAATGTCACATGTTTCTTGGAAAGCACAACCAACACCCATTCGTCGTTCTTCATATTCAACGTGCAGTGCAATGCCGCCACCGTGTCGCTTTTCAATTTAATGTGACACCCGGTTCTGCTACCGATCACAATTTTGGGCTTCGTTAGCGCCACCGACTTACCCGATCTTCGACAGGTAAGCGTGGGGACTTTCATTGCCGGCTCAGGATCAGCCTCGGCAGCGTCCGGAGCGTTAGACTTATCGAATTGAAAGTGCATTTCAACCGAATTGCCTTTGTCGTTATAGTTCACGGAATCCATGAACGAATTCATCAAAATGATACCACGGTAGGCGGGCTCATCCCACGTTCCGACTGAGCTGGTATCGAACCCCTGCCCCTCATCGGTAATTCGGATCCCAAAACTTCCGGGCATGACTTCGAACACAACATCAATTTTTCGTTCAGCAAAATCCCCGGAACTCAAACGATCTTCGACCGATTCAGAAACCGCAAAATCACGAGCTTCAATTCGATGATGACTACCAAGCTCAAGGTTGCCTCGATACAGTGCATTGTTCAATGCTTGATCAACCGCAATCGCGATTCGCAATCGATCGGTTCGATCAAGTGTCGTCAACGACTGTAACATCAATTGACACAGATCGACGAATTTGGGAACCAGGGTCGGATCGGTCTTGAGCTCAAACTGGAACTTACTTCCGCCGAAACTGGGAACCAACTCATCGAAGCTCTGGCTGGCGTGAAGAATTTCCAACACTTCTTTGACGGTGGAAAGCAACATGCCACTAAGTTTATTCTTGGGAATGTAACTCGACGCACCAGCCAGCAATGCTTCAGCAGCAATGTCTTCACTTCCCTGTCCCGTCGTCAAAATCACGGGCACATGAGGATACTTCTCGCGAACCGCTCGGACCAGTTCGAGCCCGTCCATTTTGGGCATCTGCAGGTCGGTCAGGATTAATTCAATTGACCAATCGCCGATTTTATCCAACGCTTGTTGACCGTCGCCTGCTGTCACGATTGTAAACTCGGGAGCGCTCAATAGACGCTCCATCAGCAACAGGTCAACATCCGTGTCATCAACAATCAAAATGTTTGTCATATCGTATCCCGAAGAAGTGGCAACGGTTGCTGGGTCCTAAACCGGAAACAAGCCAAGCACTATATTGTACATACTTCTTGAACCACTTACCTCATTCTAGCTGAAACTATAGAGCGAAACCTCGCGCAGCCGGCATATTCCCTTCCTGATCCATTTTATGACACGAAAATAGACAATTACGGCTAACAAAAAAGGCGGCTCAATCGGAACGTCTGACAAAACCCGCAGTCCAACGAAACTACTTCTTCAGCTTATCGCCGAAGACTTCTCTTAACTTCTCCAGCTTGGCTGGAATCAAAGCGCGACAGTAACCGTCGTTGGGATTGTTATTGAAATAATTTTGATGGTACTTCTCAGCCGGATAATACTTCGAAGCCTTGGTGACCTCCGTCACGACTGGGTTGGGGTAGGCCTCAACTTCGTTCAGTTTCTTCTTGTACGACTCCGCTTTCTCCCGCTGTTCATCACTATGATAAAAGACGGCTGAGCGATACTGAGGACCACGATCGTTGCCCTGACGATTCAGAGTAGTTGGGTCGTGCGTTTTCCAAAACACTTGTATCAATGTTTCAAAGGAAACCTTAGCCGGGTCGTACTTAATACGAATGACTTCCGCGTGGCCCGAAAGCTTCGTGCAAACCTGAGCGTAAGTAGGGTTATCGACGACGACGTACAAATTATCTTTGTCTGAAACGGGATTGGCTAACACTATCTCCGAACGACTAATTTTGTAGTCCCGACCTTCGTCCAGTTGGCTTCCGTTTAGGAACGCAGTCAAGGGCATGTACCCCGCAGCCGGGACGTCGGCGAGCGAGTAGGTTTTGCCACCGTCGCCTTTGATCGCGACTTCTCCACCCATATAGCCGGATTCGACTGCCTCGACGCCTTCCAATTCAAGAAACACGGCCTCGACGCACCAAAAACATCCGCCGCCAAACGTTGCTATTTTCATTTTTCCGTCTTTCAAATCGTTCACGTCACTCGCGCCAGTTTCGGAACCTCGATTCGATTCCTGACGATCACTTGAGTCGAATTGTGAATCGCACCCCACCAGAGGCATCATCACACTGACAATCGCCGCAATTACATATTTCAGATTGTGCATCTGTCTACTCCATCAACCAAAGGTTGCAAAATTATTCACGTTTGCGTGAGGGTCTACCTACGATTAAACCGAAAAATCAAGTCTCGCGAAACAGGCATCTGACGAGCAAACATGTTTTTCTAACGGAAAACAGTTTTTTCGTTTAAATTTCGGTCAGACTGGATGCGGTCAAGAAAACTTTCACTGTAATTTGTTTGCAGATAGAAGGAGTGACGCACATGAAATTCAATAACGAAATAGTGATCGAAGCAAACTCCGATAAGGTTCGACAGTATGTTGGCTCACCCAAGATGTGGCCTCTGTTTCACGCCAAGGCGGGCCATGGCAAGCAAGTCAGTTCCCCAGCTGATGTCGTTGGAGCCAAGTATGACATCGAATTCCGTTTCGGCTCCAAGACTTCTGCTTCCCGTTGTGAAATCGAATATCGTCGCATCGGCAGATTGTTTACCGTCAAATCAACGCTGACGTACACTAACCGTCTGACCGAGCAAACGGCGTCCGTCTACATGACTTATGAACTGGAGGACTTAGGACGCACGACCAAAGTAACCGAGGACATCGACATCTCCAGTGTCAGCATCCCGCTCCTCCTCAAA
>JBLINZ010000168.1:0-11523 GCA_047639375.1 Mariniblastus sp.
TGTGATCTGGATGATGGCGCACAATCGCGAACTATTTGAAAGGCTCAACTCATACGGGATTCACGCGATACGAGTCCACTACGCCAACAAATGGTTTTCTATTTGCTGCCAAGACAATCCAGTCGGCGAACATTGCCGCGGCAACATCCGATTGGAAGCCGCGGTCGGTCAAGACTTCAGTGACGAAGTCAACATCGCCCGTCCCGACAGCATGGCCGAGCGCGCCATCCAATACGTCAAATGGCTCGACCGCAAGAATCCGACCGGCGGCTGGAGTCATTTCCTCAACGCGGACAAAACAGACCTCCGCTGGGACGATGTGATCATGGCCGGCAGCTCTCATGGTTCAACGACCGCAGCCCGATTCGCCAAACACCAAAAAGTCAGCCGAGTCGTCACATTCTGCGGACCGCGTGACCAGTATCAGACGTGGCAATCGCTCAAGTCCGCCACGCCCGAAAATCGGTTTTTCGGGTTCACCCATACCCTCGATGGAGGCTGGACCGGCGACCATTATTGCCGGTCTTGGGAAATGCTGGGGATGCATCAGTTTGGGAAAATCGTCAACGTCGACGAGCAGAACATTATAAACCTAGATGCCGGACAAACCGCCGTCGCACTCGGCAATACCCGGCGTTTGATAACGAACTTCGATGTTGGTGGCGATGCCAAACGGGCTCACGGCAGCGTCCTGCCTGGGAAACGCGCCTTTCAAATCGACAAAATCTACCAACACGAAAATGTTTGGCGGTACTTGTTCACGCATCCCGTCGATCAAACCGGTCTCTCGACTTCGCAAGATCCGGCTTGCCTCAAGGAACATAAGTAACTTCAGCAATAGAAATTAAAAAAGCGCAGGGCACGGCACCCTCTCACCTTGCTCGTTACTTTTCAGTTGATTCCTTTGCATCAGTCGTTTCCGAATTCGGCTCATCAGCCTCGCTTTGGGCTGCCGTTATGCGATTGAGTTCGATCATCCCCACGAACGTCCCAACGCCCGCCAACGCAGCACACACGAGTGGCATCTTTACGACGGGCATCCCAAGCTGGCTAATGACGATAAAAATCAAACTAGCGGCCGAGATGAAAACGAATGAAAGGGCATTAGCGGTGCCAAAAAATCGGCCACGCTCATCCGACGGAGACAGGTACTGCAGCAAAGCCTGTAAAGGAACGATGTAAAATCCAGCGAAAATCCCAACCAAGAACACCAACACACCGAGCAACGTATAGTTCAAAGGAGCCAATCCCATCACGGCAAAACTGATCGTCATTCCGATCGCACCTAACAGAGAGAAATAAGGCCGAATCGTCTTCCCAGACAGGTAAGCGACCGTGCAACTTCCAATCCCAATCGAAATCGCAAGCAGGCCAATTAGGAGAGACATGGCCTTGTAGCTAACCCCCAACGGTTCCGTTAAACCGGCCAATATCATGAGTGCTAACTGACCAATCAAATAGAAACCGGACCAGGAAAACATGACGACCAACAAGGGACGATTGGCATCTTTGAACGTGCGGATATGGGGACCAAGAAAATCGCTTGAGAATTTCAGATCTGGATTGACCGCCTTCATCTTGGGCATTCTCAAGGCCATCAACACACCGACGATGCTCACTCCCACTAAAACCAATCCAACCGGCAACCGTTGAGGCTCACGAGACGGATCCGGAACCATGACCGGCTCCAACACATCATTTGCGTCCGTTGCATTTGGAGTTGTAATGCTTTCCGGACCGGCCGTTCCATCAACCGAACCCACCGCAACAGCGAGCTCGCTTTCTTTTATTAGCGGGTAGTACAGGTCAGCAAGCGGACCGGCGATCAAAGAGCCGAGGATAATCGCGATATTGCTCAAGGCATTGATCATGCCGTTGGCGTGGCTTAGCCGATTGCTTTCAACGATTTCAGGAATGATTCCAAATTTCGCCGGCCCATAAAAAGAACTTTGGACAGCCAGCAGGAAAAGTGCAAGCAAGGAGAGCCAAAAACTTCCGAAAAACAATCCGCACAAAGCAATGATCGCGATCGGAATTTCCGCGATCTTGACCCACAAAATAACGTTTCGCTTACTGAATTTGTCAGCAATTTGGCCGGCATATCCGGAGAGAAAAATGAACGGGATCGTCAGTACGAGCGAAACAGTGCCGATCGAGCCGGCACCTAATCGGTTTTCCCAGACGCCGCCCGCGGCCACCATAAACACCAAAACCTGCTTGAGGATGTTGTCGTTGGCCGCCCCAAAAAACGAGACGCCAAGCAGCGAGAAAAACCCCTTGGTCATCAGACGACCGTCAGTTTTCGGGGATGGAGAATTGGATGTCGGCATGGAATTGGTTTCGGCTTGAACAAGTGGATGGGCTTGCGATAGCTTTCGGTTCATCAATCTTAACATTCTCAAATTTCGCCTACCATTCACGTTGCGATGGCTGGCTTTGGCCGACTCCTTGTCTGCCACGTTTACTCCGTCTTACGCCTTGCTACAACTCGTCCGTTCGAGCTACCAGACTTCTTCGCATACCTAAAGTGCGTTGAGAACCCAAGATCGTGCCAAGCAAAACTGTTTTTTGCGATCCTCAAGTCTTGCCCACGGAAAACTTACAGGATGTTCTGTTCGGTAAGCCGTTTCATCCGCCGGGTAAAAAGCCCGAGCAAGACGCCGACCACCAGCATATTGACTCCAAACACAAACAAGTAGCTAGGACAATTCTCGATCGATGTTTCAAAAAACCGACTAATTAGATACAGAAAGCATGCAAACGAAGACGCCGTTGTGATGAGAACGAGTTCGATCCGACGAAAAAAGCAGCTTGTTGAGATCAAAATAAAATAGATCGAAACCAACCACGAAAGCTGTTCAGGAAATTCTTTCTCATAATTCCCACAAAGGGCGATCGTGAGGAAGATCGGATTGACCATCGACCAAACGGATGGAATCAAATACACACTCTGGAAGGCGTTTTGCATTCTTTGCAACAGAAAAACAGTCAACGCCCAGAGACCCAAAATTGCTACATTACCTTGCAATATATGGAAGTGCCTCGCACGGTCCACACCGCTCCCTCCCCAAATCCAAAAGCTGATGATGATAATGGCAATCAAGACCATGGTTGCGAACAAATGGGCCGCAAACACGGGTTCACGAACGATCCATTTACGAATGGCTCGTTTCCAATCGTTCTTCGCGAGTACGGGTTCACCCGCCAAGAATCTCTGCAAGTCAGCAGCTAGGTCGTCCGCTGAATCGTATCGATCGGATGCCTTCTTTTCGAGACACTTCAAACAGATGACGGCGAGATCTTTCGGAATCTTCTTATCGATTTGGCGAGGCGAAACAGGTTCGACGTTCAAGACTTGCATGATCGTTTCAACTTGGGATTGGCCCTCAAACGGAGGGCGCCCGGTCAGCATCGCAAACAGAATCGCTCCCACCGAATAAATATCCGCCGCCGCATCAATCTCCTTGCCAGCCGCCTGCTCGGGAGGCATGTAGCTGGGCGTTCCCAAGACCATACCGGTCGTCGTCAAATCACTGTCTCCCTCAACGCGTTTCGCCAAACCAAAATCTGTAATTCGGGGTTCATTGCGACCGTCCAACAAAACATTTCCCGGCTTCAAATCGCGATGGACAATGCCTTGATCATGAGCAACCTGAATCGCGACGGCGATCTTTTTGGCAATTAAAGCGGAGTCACGCACTGGCAAAGCCGATTCCTTGATCCGCTCGGCGAGGCTCAATCCTTCAATATACGCCATCGAAAAAAAATGCTGCCCGTGAACTTGACCCACGTCGAAGACAGGCACGATTCCTGCATGGTCAAGGTTACCAGCGGCCTCAGCTTCGACTTGGAACCGCTTGATCTCCGCTTGGCCTGCAAATTGACCGGACAAGATCATCTTGATCGCGACGATCCGGTTAAGCCCCAGGTGCCTGGCCTTGTAAACCACACCCATTCCGCCATGGGCAATCTTTTTAAGCAACTCGTAGTCGCCAAATCTCCGTGGCAGTTTACTACTAATTTCAAAATCGGGCTGATGACCAGAAATCGGTGGCAGAGTCGCGTCTGAAAATGATTCGCCTGTGTCGGAAGTGGACATTTCCGGACTCTCTTCCAAGAAACGCCCGGCGACTAGATGCGATTTCAATAGCCGATCAACTTGCGTCCGCAACAACGGCAATTCATAGCACGATCGATCAAGGTACTGATTACGTTCCGATTCAGATTCAAGCTCGACAGCAGCCAAGAAGATTTCTTGAAGCTGATTTTCTGTATCCGCCATTTCGATTACTCAATTTTGGTTACCGGACGATGGTCAGACCATTCAATCTCAATCCATCGATGCATTGGAATGAATCTAGAAATCAACTTCGCCGGAAAGCTCGGCATGCAACCAAGCTTTGGCGAACGCCCATTGGCGATTTGCAGTCCGCATCGAAACGTCAATGGCTTCTGCCGTTTGTTCGATTGACAGCCCGGCAAAAAAGCGAAGGTTGACCACTTTGGCCGCCAACGAATTCACTGCTTCCAACCCCTCCATTGAATTGTCCAACGCGATCAAAAACGAAGCGTCATTGGGATCCGAGAAATCCAGACTCTCGACATCGATACGCTTTCGATCACCGCCACGCCGCAACGTGTTTTTGCGACGCGCATTTTCGATCAAAATTCGGCGCATGGCGATGGCTGCCGCTGCGAAAAAATGCCCTTTGCTGTTCCAAGCCTGAGGGTTCTCGACGTCAACCAGCCGCACGTAGGCTTCATGTACCAACGCCGTGGCCTGCAATGTGTGGCCAGACGGCTCGCTTGAAATTTTCGCCTGTGCCAATCGGCGCAGTTCGTTGTAGACCAACGGCAGCAGATCACTCGACGCCGCTTGATCGCCGTTTTGGATGGCTTCGAGAATAGAAGTCACGTCATTCATAATAGAAATACTAGCCTAATCGTTGTGACACTGCGGTGGTTTCAAAAACGAATTTGAACGCTTCCCCATTTGATCAAGGGTTATCGTCTCGAACTCCCCATCATCAATGGGGACGACAATCCTGCTTTGGAACTCCAAAACCAACGAAGATCTGAATAGGATTCAAGCAATTTATATATAAAAGAAGAAAATTCAAATTTTGTTCGCACATCTCGCCGCCCGATTTCGCACTTGTATGCAGAAGAAGAAACAAAGGGAAACAAAGCATTTATTAATCGTGTCGACAAACATCAAACAGGGACAAAACGATGGGCAATCAAAAATTAACCGGCGCAACACATTCTCCCGTCTCAGAACAACGTTCGTACATCAGCACCAATCAGAGGCTGTTACAGTTTCGTATGGCTGACGAATCGGCTTTCTCCAGTCAGTATGAATTCGTTGGCACTCCAATCAGAGAGTTTCGTTCGGCTCCCCCTCGACAGCGAAAATCAGAAAAACGTTCACTCCCTTCGAGACCCTCAAAATTGCAGCTGCAGAAATGCCACTTAGCGGCAGATCCACTTTGGAAAATTGTCCTCGGCGGACTGGCGACCATCGCATTCTTGGCGGTCGTTTTTGTGCCTTGCTTCATGATGTTGTCCCACCTCACATTGCAGATAGAGAGTCATGGAGACATCGTATGGTTCGACCAGTTTCAACGCCTATTCTAGCGGCGAACCCTTCTGGATCCCTTTGATTCAAATTGGCCAAAAGAAGCATCGTAGCCGCCCAAAATCAATTGTGAATTTTGGCCTATGTTGACCTAAGGCTTTGAGTTGGATTGATAGAATCGCCAAGCAGTACATTTAGTTCGGTTGAACCTTTTCGATTTCGAAATTATAAAGAGTCCAGATCGCGGTCCCTTGCACCGCTGATCGAGTACTCAAACCACGACTGAACGAACCACCGTAATGAACATCACTGAATCGCTTGAATGGCGTTATGCAACCAAAAAGTTCGACCCGACGAAAACGCTGGACGAATCGACGGTCACCGAACTCTTACAAGCGGCCAATTTGACCGCGACATCCTACGGACTGCAGCCGTTCAAATTGGTCTTGATCAAGAACCAGCCGCTACAAGAACAGCTAGTAACCTCATCGTATGGGCAACGGCAAGTCGCCGATGCATCACATGTAATCGTGGTCGCGGCCCGAACCGACATCGACGCCGACTACATTAGCCAATACGTGGACTTTATTGAGTCAGAACGTAGGCTCGATTCGGGCGCGATGGAGGACTACAAGAACATCATGACCGGCGCCATCACCGGGATGTCTGGCGATTTGATGGCTCAATGGACGGCAAAACAAACTTATATCGTCATGGGAACGTTGCTAGCAGCCTGTGGCGCGATGAAGATCGACGCTTGTCCAATGGAAGGCTTCGTGTCCAGTGAATACAACAAAATCTTGGGACTGGCCAATTACAACCTCAACGCAGTTCTGGTTCTCCCAATTGGCCATCGAGCTGCCGATGATCCGAATCAAAAGAACAAGAAAGTTCGTCGTCCACTCGAGGAAATGGTAGTTAGAATATCTGGCTAGGTCCGATCTAATCAAAGCCAAACGTCGCGACGTGAGCAGCTTGGCACGTGGTCGGACCAACAACGGGCGATCACAGCCTCTGAACCTTCGGACTCCTCATGGCCATCAGCACATTTGAACTATTCTCCATCGGGATCGGCCCGTCGAGCAGTCACACCGTCGGCCCCATGCGGGCTGCCCTGACGTTTGCTCAGTCGCTAGAAGCTGAAGGTTTACTCGAGCGAACCTCGACGGTCATCGCTCAGCTATACGGATCGTTGGGCGCGACTGGCAAAGGCCACGGCAGCGACAAAGCCGTCTTGGGCGGATTGGCGGGCAACACCCCAGAATTCGCTGATCCAACTGAATTGGGCCAGCTGGTTGATTCCGTAGCCAGCCGTAAAAAGTTAATGCTGCTCGGCAAGCATGAAATCGATTTTGACCTCAAAATTCATTTCGAGTTCTCAGGTGTCGTGCTGGAGTTTCATTCCAACGGAATGCGCTTCATCGCTCAAGACGCCGATGGGAACGAGCTCTCCAACAAAACCTACTATTCCGTGGGGGGTGGATTCGTTGTCGATGAAAATGCCACGGGATCCGATCGGATCGTCGCCGATACAACTCCACTGCCTTACGCGTTTGAATCGGGAGCCCAGCTGTTGAAGCTCTGTGAATCGAATGGATTGTCGATCAGCACCTTGATGCTTAAGAACGAAACCGCTTGGCGAACCGAACCGGAAATCAGACAGCGGTTGCTTGAAATTTGGTCGGTCATGCAAGCCTGCGTTCGACGCGGATGCGAGCAAGAAGGAATTCTCCCGGGAGGACTTAAAGTCAAGCGTCGAGCGGCTCACATGTTTCGAAGACTCGAGTCGGAATCGTCCGACGACATTTTCAACAGCCGCATGGATTGGGTCAATTTGTGGGCCTTGGCGGTCAATGAAGAGAACGCAGCCGGTGGCCGAGTCGTCACCGCACCAACCAACGGAGCTGCCGGAATCATCCCCTCCGTTCTCCACTACTACCAAACGTTTTGCAAAGGTGCCTGCGACGACGGCATCGTACGGTTCCTGTTAACGGCAGCCGCGATCGGCACGCTGTTCAAGATCAACGCTTCCATTTCCGGCGCCGAAGTCGGCTGTCAGGGAGAAGTCGGATCGGCCTGTTCAATGGCCGCCGGTGGTTTGGCCGAAGTCCTGGGTGGGACGCCAGAACAAGTTGAAAACGCCGCCGAAATCGGGATGGAACATAACCTGGGCCTGACCTGCGATCCGATCGGTGGCCTCGTGCAAATCCCCTGCATTGAGCGAAACGCCATGGGAGCCGTGAAAGCCATCAACGCAGCCCGGCTCGCCCTCCGTGGTGACGGCAAACACTTCGTCTCACTAGACAAAGTCATTCGCACGATGCGCGAAACTGGCAAAGACATGCAATCGAAATACAAAGAAACGGCCCGTGGTGGCTTGGCTGTCAACATCATCGAATGCTAACTCGCACGATTAGCACCACGTTCTTACGATCATGCACCACGTTCTTACGATCATGCACCACGTCGGATGGGCACATTTGCCCGTCGTGCAAGATGGCACCCCGCCGAGGCTGTGACTTTTTCGCACAAGCCGAAGGCGAAATGGAAACCCGACGCGTCAGGGGTTGATGATTCAAAATGCGAGACGATAGATCGTTTAACGATTAGCCGGCAGGCGACAGTATCAAACGCAGATCGTTTTTAGGCGTGGGCGCTTGCTCCTTGGTGGCAAGCCACCAACGAGGGCGCTTCCTCGCTTACGCATTCGGGCTATCATTGCTGACGCTTAACCGGTCTTAACCGGTTAAGACCGAGCATTAAATCAACTAGCCCTGACGCGTCGGGTTTCCAAACAAGTCACAGCCCCCTCGAGTGTCACCTATTTCTTAGGAGCCGGTTTCTTTTTTGGCTGGCGGGGTTTTCGAATTGACTGAGGTGGATCCACTTCGGGAACTTTGAGTTCATCCCGAAGCCGGTTCATCTCAGCCATCATGCGTGCCTGATCATTCGCAGCCCCCGGCGTTCCGTAGACGCTCTTCATTTCATTGGGATCAGACGCCAAGTCAAACATTTCCCACTCATCAACATCTGGCTCGTAGTATCGAATCAACTTATGCCGACCGTCGGTCACGCCATAGTGACGTCGAACCGAATGAGCTCCTGGGTATTCGTAGTATTGATAGTAGAAAATCTTACGCCAATCATCCGGCGTTGTGCCTTTGAAAATCGGAACCAGACTCTGACCTTGCAAGTCATCAGGAACATCAGTCCCGGCGATTTCGCAGAACGTTGAAGCAAAATCAAGAGGCGAAACGATGTCTTGGCTGTTGACCGTGCCAGGCTTGATCTGCCCCGGCCACTTCACGATAAACGGCGTTCGCAACGATTCCTCGTACATCCAACGTTTGTCAAACCAACCGTGCTCACCCAGGTAAAACCCTTGGTCTGAACAATAAATCACGATCGTGTTATCGGCCAATCCGGTTTCGTCCAAATACGCCAACACGCGTCCGACGTTGTCATCCACACTCGCGATGCAACGCAAATAGTCTTTGATGTATCGCTGGTACTTCCACCGGATCAAGTCCTTGCCGGTGAGATTCAACTCCGCAAACGCTTTGTTCTTCGGCTCATAAGCTGCGTTCCAAGCGGTGAGTTGTTCGGGCGTTAGATTTTTTGGTGCGACCAATTTCAAGTCATTTGCCGTCATCGTTTTCTCGATCGTCATGTCCTGCGTGCGAGCCGGCTTGCCCCGTCCCTCGTAGGTATCAAACAGCGTTTCCGGTTCTGGAATCGTCACGTCGTCGTACATATTGAGGTACTTAGGTCCTGGCTGCCAATTCCGATGCGGTGCCTTGTGTTGGTACATCAGCATGAATGGCTTGTCTTGGTCGCGTTCTTTTTTCAACCACTCAAGTGCCAAATCCGTGATGATCTCAGTCGTGTAGCCGACATGTTTCGTCCTTTCGCCATTTTTCAGCATCGGCGGATTGTAGTACGGCCCCTGCCCGATCAAGACCTCGGAATAGTCGTACCCCTGAGGTGCCATGTGTGTGCCCAAATGCCACTTGCCGACCACTGCCGTTTGATAGCCTGCCTTCTGAAGCAATTTTGGAAACGTCTGCTGGGTCCCATCGAATTTGTTGCCGTTACAACAGAAGCCATTGATGTGAGAATACTTGCCAGTCTGAATCACCGCTCGCATCGGACCACAAATACTATTGGTGACGTAACAGCGATCGAAACGAATTCCTTCGCGAGCAATCCGGTCGATATTAGGAGTCGTGTTAATCTTCGAGCCGTAGGCGCCGATCGATTGGTAAGCGTGATCATCAGTGAAAATGAACAAGATGTTCGGCTGAGCCTTCTTCGTTTTCGCCGTCACGGTTTCTGAATGGGAATACGTTCCCGAATTCCCATCGAGCCATTCGTCAGCCGAAACCGATCCAGGGCTCAATGCCAAACAAGCGACTAGCCAACAACAACTTAGAAACATGAGCTTTTTCATTTTGCAGACTCTGAGATTGGAAATTCAGCGGACTTGGGACTCTATTCTACACGATCACTCGGATGCTTTGGAACAGTTCGCTATTGCCACAAAACGCCCTTCACTCAAGCGACGTCCAACAGATTCTCGGAAACTCGTAGTTTTTTCGTCTCCCCTGGATTCCGCTCCGAGATTCCCAAAGAGCCCCCAAAGCAGACTTTTTAGCATTGAAGAGATCATTGCTTCAGCCTGAACAACGTTGTTCGATTCAAGATGGATTGAGTTTGATGACCAACGATGTTGCCCCACGCGGAGTTGAGTTTCCAAATTTTAAAACGGCTGCTGGACGTCCATCTCACCACAAAATTCGACAATCCTGATTTTTTCGAGGCTAAAATCTAGTCCTGAATGCCATTCAGAGAGCGACAATTGTTTGCATCCAGGCCGAATGGTTTCTAAATTGACGGTTTGAAAATTCCTGGAACCCAAATCAGCACTTGGCAAGTCATGAAAAAATCCATCGCAAGCTTGGTCGTTGCCATTTGGTTCATTGGATCTGTTTTTGAGTCTGGAGAGTTGCAGGCCGAAGAAGGGACGAACGAACGTCCCAATATTTTATTCTGCATTGCAGACGATTGGGGTTGGCCCCACGCCGGAGCCTACGGTGATCCTGTCGTCAAAACGCCGGCCTTTGACCGAATCGCTAAAGAAGGCGTGTTGTTTGAAAACGCGTTTATCTCGGCGCCCTCCTGTACCCCATCTCGCAATGCAATTTTGACAGGGCAGTTCCATTGGCGGCTGGGCGGAGGCGGAAACCTCCACAGCATCCTCGATACCCGACATCCGACTTATCCGCATCTGCTAGCCGACGCCGGCTATTTCACCGGCCATTGGAGAAAGAGTTGGGGGCCTGGGAAAGTCGACAACTGGTTGAAAACCTCGGGCGGCCATCCGGCTGGAAAGCAATTCAAAGGTTTCGACCAATTCCTCGAGGCTTGGCCGCGCAAGCAACCATTCTGTTTCTGGCTAGGAGCCAGCGATCCCCACCGCGGCTACGAACTAAATTCGGGGCGCGAAAGTGGGATGGATCTTTCCAAAATTGAACTCTTCGAACACTTTCCCGATAGCGAAACCATCCGCTCCGACGTTGCCGACTATTATTTTGAAGTCCAAAGATTCGACAGCGACGTGGAGCGCGCAATCGCCAAACTAGAGTCGCTTGACCTCCTGGACAACACAATCGTCGTGATGACGGGTGATCACGGAATGCCCTTCCCGCGTTGCAAAAGCAATCTTTATGACAGTGGCTCGCGAGTCCCAATGGCGGTTCGTTGGCCCCAGAAAATTCCAGCCGGTCGAGTCCTGACCGATTTCGTCAGCACCACCGATTTGGCTCCCACGTTCTTGACCGCAGCTGGAATCAACGTGCCAGACGTAATGACAGGCAAAAGCTGGATGAACATTTTGGAGTCGGAAAAATCGGGCCGGGTCGATCCGGATCGCGATCGAGTACTCG
>JBLINZ010000169.1:0-11496 GCA_047639375.1 Mariniblastus sp.
TCGCTAGAGCAACGTGTCTCTCAGTTTGAAGTCGAGAGCCGCCAGAGTATTAATGCGCTGATGTAGCTGTTGAGTGCCCTTGAGACTTGCTTCGAAGAAGCCCTAAATAACGACGGGTGTATTGGATAAGCGGTCGAGTCTGAACTTCTGTGGCCCTCCGGGAAGACGGCGGATGTCGTCCTGCTCGCAATCGCGGCAGTGCTGCACTATCTTGGTTAAGAAGGTTTTCGCGATTGTCGCAGTCTCGGATCACGACAAAACAATCGGATCCCCCGTAAATCGCTGGAAGACTCAAAGCATAGTTGTCGGCGTTGAAAAATTGGAATCCATGATGAACAGAAACTTGATCACCCGTGTTCTGATCTGCGGGCTGGTTATCGTCGGGCACGCCTCAACCGGTTGGGGGCAGGCACCCACAGGACAAATCAAAAACGTCCTGTTCATTATTTCGGACGACCTCAAAGCGAGTGTCTTGCCGGCCTACGGCAACGAGGTTTGCAAGACTCCCAATATCGACCGACTCGCCAGATCGGGGATGGTATTTGAGCGCGCTTACTGTCAGGGGCTGGCATGCTCACCGTCTCGCCCGTCGTTCATGCATAGCATTTACCCTCGTTCCAAGGTCACGGCCCCATCAATCGGCGAGCATCTCCAACAACACGGGATGCATACGGCTCGAGTGGGCAAAGTCTTTCATATGCCAGTGCCGCATGCACAACTGGACGGGAGTAACGGAATGGATGTTGCCGAATGTTGGACGGAGCGCTACAACACAAAATCGGCTGAGACGTTTTCACCGGGACTGTACCGGTTACTGAATTCTGACATCGTGACACGAGAGATTGAAGGACGCGATGCCAAAGGGCCGAACCGAATGTTCGCGACCGTCGAAACTGACAGGGAAGACGGTTCGGATCAGGCAGATTACATGGTCGCGACGAAGGCCGTTGAGTTATTGCGTCAGCGAAAAGAGGCGGGCAAGCCGTTTTTCCTGGCGGTTGGTTTTGTGAGACCGCATTTTCCGATGGTGCAACCAAAAACGTTTTTTGACATGTACCCGCAGCAGGAGATGAAGATCCCGCCTTTGGTCGACGGCGACCTGGATGATATTCCAGAGGCCGGACGCGGGGCAGACGGCAAGGGTCTCAACGAGATGGAGGAGAGTCGGCGACGAATGTGGCAAGCATATTACGCATCGGTCACTTTCATGGACGAGCAAGTCGGTCGCGTCGTCGATGAGCTTGATCGGTTGGGACTGCGGGAGTCGACGGCGATCGTGTTTACCACCGACCACGGTTACCATCTTGGCGAGCACGGATTTTGGAAGAAATCGAATCTGCATGAAGAGGTGGTTCGTGTGCCATTGATTTTCAGCGTTCACGGGATCAAGCCGGGCCGCTCATCATCATTGGTTGAGCTGATGGATTTTTATCCAACGTGTACCGAAGTCCTGGGGCTACCGACACCTGAGTCTTTACAAGGCAAGAGCCTGATGCCGATTCTCAATAACCCAACCATGACCGTCCGAAGCACGGCGCTTTCCATTAACAACCGCGTCGGTGGCGGTCTACGTTCGGCGAACTGGCATTATATGAAATATGGTGAGAAAGCCGAAGAGCTTTACGATATGGTCAACGACCCAGACCAATACACGAACGTAGTCGACGATCCTGCCTACGCGGCCGTTTTAGAAACAGCTCGGAAACAATTCAATTCCCGGATGACGGAAGCGAGGTAGGCCGCTCTGCAATCGGGGGGATCGCCAAAAAATACATCCAATTGATCTCGAACTCGCGAATATTTATCTAGACAGGATTTGCATGTTGGCCAAGATTCGAGTGCACCGTTATGTGTTTCTGTCTGGATTTCTAATGCCCGTTGCAAATGATTGAATAGGTGGTCACAGGTTTAATAGAGGGAGAATGCCTTGTTGAAAGCCGTTTGTGCTTTGCAAGCATTCGCCGTTCGCTCTGTTTCTTCTGTTGAAAAAATCGAGTTATTGCCAGGGAGAGTTGGACGTAACTTAGAAGTGCATTCTTTCAAGAGAGTTGTTTTAAATTCAGTTTGGAGCGCGTGGATGAGACCATTGATATCGCTATTTTGTGTGGCCAGTTGCCTATTGATTTTGGTTTCACGAGAAGTACAGGCCCAGGGCGGGCTCGATGCAAAATTTGACTCGGCTCCCATCGCATTTGCTCAGGGTGGAAAATTTAAGATGCTTTACGATTGCAGGCAACGGCCTCAGTCGGTCTTTCTGAAGGACAGGGTCTATGTTGTTTACAACGGGGACGCCCAACCGACGAAGAATGACAAGGGCAGCGCTTATCCCATGCTGATCACCTATGCCCCTGAAGATCGAAGTTTCTCCAAGCCGGTTCGTCTCGGCCAGAAAAGTAGCAGCGACCATCACGACAGTCCAATCATTTGGGCCGATGAAGATGACTACCTGCACGTCCTTTTTGGTTGCCACAAAACGCCGGGCACCCATCTTATCTCGAAACATTCGGTGCAAAAAGGGACTTTGGGAATAACCTGGACCGAAGGGCCGCAGATCGCCCCGAAAATTTCTTACCCGACGGCGTTCCAAGTCGATGGCGACAAGGAATTGATTTACTATCGCACTGATGGCCACACCAGTTCCTGGACGTATCGGATCAGCACGGACAACGGCCGCACCTGGGCCGGACCTGAGAGCGATGTCACTGATTTGGACAGCCGGGGAAGATTGGATTGGTCGTCCTATCAAACCAAGTTTCCGAGCAAAGACGGCAAATCCTTGCATGTGGTGTACACAGATTACGACGACAACAAAAATTCCCCCGACCCTCAGCGGTTTTTTAATCCGCGCTATGATGGATTGGCGACCAACGAATGGAAGTACAATCTTTCCTATTTGAAGATTGACCTGGAGTCACATGTCGTTCGCAACGCGAGCGGGGACACGCTCAAGACGCCGATCGACATCGATTATTCGAAAGAGAATTGCCAGATTTGGGACACGAATTGGCGCGGGGCTGGCGTACCGCCGGCAATTGCACTCGACGAAAATGGCGAACCCACGTTTTTGCATGTGCTATCGGAAGACTCACTGACTGAACACCAGTACTACTACGTACGCAAATTTGACGGGCAGTGGCAACAGACGCCAGTCACTCACTCCACACATCAATGGAACAGTTGTCACTTGTCCCATTCCGATGACGGAATCATCCACGCTTATTTGGTCGCCGGAGATGGATACCTGGCGGGCGGCTATATGGATCGGCACGGTGGCGGTCGCATTGAAGAGTGGACCTCAAGCGACAAGGGAAACACTTGGATGAAAAAACGTGACCTGAGTCCCGACAAATCGAAATATGCTGGCTGGCGATTTAACAACCCACAGGCCATCAGCCGTCCTGACGGCAGCGTCGTCGACGGCATGTTATTGTTCTATGGCTGGAAAGACAAAGATGCACCAGCGGGACAGGCATTCCTGCTGCACGAATGATGATCCGCCTTCGATTGGTTTTCCAAAATCAGTCAACGGCGGTCGTATTTGCAAGCGGGGGGTGCGCCTGATCGATATCTATCCGCCCCAGTTCGAGCTTTATAACCTGCCGGAAGTGATAGAGCTTGAGTTAATCAGTTCGTTGCATCGAGCCCGCCATTGCGACGAGGTACTGTAGCAACCATGTCGAGCAGTTTTAGCTTACGATAAATTCGCTATCGCGAAGGAAGCGAGGGGATGGACGATCGCCGCACCGATCCAAATGAACACCACAACCTGGCGGAAAATCCCAAGTCCGACAGCATCAAAACAAACTGGGCGGTTAAATGCCAAGGGGCAACATCGGACCAACGTCAATCACCGAAAAAAATCATATTGGCTAATGTCCGTGATTCGGGCGTTATTTAGAATTTCGTCCTGTTTGGGTCGTGATCTTGGGTATTAGGGTTTTACGAGTCTAATCTTTGGCAGTAAATGAGGCAGATCAGAGGGGTGGGGGCAAAGACGCATTAGCCCATCTATTAATTGTATTAATTGATGAAGATGTTTCTTGCTGTTTCAATTTGAGCAAATAGCGGTGTTTAAGTTTTGATTGTCGGTGAAACTATGGTAAACATGTTCACGTAGAATATAATTGATGAATTGTTCTTTTAATCACGTTTTATGAGGCCCTGCTATGAAAACGAATGCACGGACGGCTTTCACACTTGTTGAACTGCTTGTGGTGATCGCAATTATTGGGATCTTGATTGGAATGCTGTTGCCAGCGGTCCAGCAAGTTCGAGAAGCCGCACGTCGAACGGCTTGTATGAACAATGCAAGACAGAATGTTTTGGCGATGCACAATTACGAGAGTACATTTCAGAGGTTTCCTCCCGGCCTCAACCGGGACACAAACAATTCACGTGGCACGCCGTTATATCCGCGACCCAATCGACCTGACGACGGGCGCCAGATTGGATGGGGAATGACGATTCTCCCGTTTATGGAAGCGAACAATTTGTTTGACTCGATGGAGACGGAAACTGGCCGGTGGAACCAAAACTGGTGGTTGCAAATGGGAGCCGACGGACAGGCACTCGCATCAAACATCCTTGCTCCCTTTATCTGCCCAAGCGATAACAGCCCCGATGGAGACTTCAACAAGAATTGGACGCACAATGATATCGTTGCGGCCGGTGGTCTTTATTCCAAGAGTAACTTTGTTGCTGCTGCTGGGGCCTGCTCGACTGCTCAATCCCGACAAACTAATTTCCGACACCTTTGGGGAATTATGAGTTTCAATTCGCGAACAACGTTTGGACTTATTACCGACGGATCGAGCAACACAATTTTGATTGGCGAACGAGCCAGTCGTACCGAATTTGACTCAGGCAGTACAGATTCCAACCCAAGAGTTTCCTATGGTGCACTTTGGCAGGGGGCCGTTAGTAAAGGCAATAGTTGGGCCATGGGGGCGCCCAATAATCGAGAGCGGTCGCCAGACCATGCTGTACTCGGCCGACTGTCTACAGGTAACAATCAACGAAGCTGGGGCGTCAACGGAACCCGAACGCCGTCCGGTCTTGTATCCAGTTATCACCCGGGTGGTGGTGTGGCAGGATTCAGCGATGGATCGACCCACTTTTTGACGGACAGCATGGCTCTTTCGACGTTGAAAACGTTAGCAGGCATGAGCGACGGCACGGTATTGACTGAGTTTTAATCTGACAAAACGTTTGGTGAAATTGATAGTACATGCGAGGTTCGCCACACTTTTGGGGCGAACCTTTTTTGACTTTACTTAAGAACATAGAACTTGGTGTGGAAGAACAAATGAAGAATATTTCTAAACTTGCATTCGCATTTTTTGGGACGGCCTCCCTTTTACTCGTGGGCTGCGGTGGTAGTGATGGGTTGGTGCCTGTATCTGGAAAAGTGACCGTCGATGGCCAACCACTTGCCGGCGTGAGGGTCGTTTTTAACCCCCTCGCAACGTCCGAGAACCTCAGCCCTGGAACTTGGTCTTCCGGGCTAACCAATGCCGAAGGTGAATTCACGCTTGTGAACAAAAACAGGAAAGAGGGTGCCGTCATTGGTTCGCACGCGGTTCAATTCGAATACGACGACGTTGATGCCGACGCGATGGAAGACCTAAAAGATGATCTCGAATTGGCAAAAGAAGAAGGCTCCAAAGCGGATGCTGCCGCTCTACTTGAAGAGAAGAAGAATATAGAGCGACTGCAGAAAACCCGACCACGGTTTTCAGAGAATTTTGAAATGAAGTTTACCGTTCCAGACGCTGGAACCAAGGATGCAAATTTTGAAGTGTCGGCAACGAATAAATAGGCTGAGCGGCTGAGTTCTCTGGTTTCACAGCCAGAGAATTTCATCAGTCATCCAATTGCCTAGGTCATTGATAAGCAAGGTTCGCCGAATGTCGGTCGAACCTTTTTTTTATTATGCGTTTGAACTCTTAACGGGTGCGGAAGCACGGCAGTTAATCTCGAAATCGCTAGTTGGCCACAGGCTTATTGCGGTCGACTCAATCGGATGGTCCTTCTTTCAAGATGCGATCGAGTGTCGGCTGACGGCGTTTGCGATGGGCGGGGCCTGTGACGGGAGTTGTTTCCGTCTGCTCTTGTAAGCACGGTCCAGCCTGTCACCTGAGCAATGGTCGGCAAGACATCGGTAAACCCGATTGGCGAATCGAGGATTGTTCCTGGATTGACGGTGCCATTCTAGATTGCCGCAAATGCCACTCGGTTCCCGGTATCTTGCATAGATCTTTTGCCACTCTGAATTTCGCTCCCGGTAGGTGGTGGCGAACTCAAATCTTGGCTGGTTCCGTTGTCGCCCGTCATCATGATCAACGTGTTGTTGAGTCGTCCAGTCTCTTCCAGCTTGGCGACAATTTCCCGCTCGTTTCATTCATGCAATTCACCATCTCACGAAAGTGTTTGATGGCTTGTTGATTGAATCAACGCCGGCAAACGATTTGACAATCGGGCTGCCATTTTTGGGCCATTTGCCGAGCTTTCGTGAGCCGTGACGCGTAAGCGGCCGGGCCTCCCCGAAATACCCGGTGCCTAACGGCCCACTAAATCGACAAGCCGTTGATGGGATTCGGGCGGTCGTCCTTTGCATTCAAGTCGACGTAGTCGGGCGGTGGCTCAAATGATGAATGGGTTAGAAGCATCGGGCAATCGACCGCGAACTGCTTGGTCGTTTTTCGCTTGATGAAATCGCAAATGAAATCCAAAACAGATCTGGTCTGGATTTGCCTTTCGTATTGGGAACAAGCTTGCCGTGCGTGTACAGCGTAAGTGATTTGTAACGCGGGCCCTTGAAACGTGGCCGAGACATTTTGGTATCATGGAATCGAGTTGATTGATGTCATGACCCTTTCTAACGGACCAGGAACTGCAAAATGCATGGCCATCGAAACCTATGCCACGTTCGGCGACTGCTTGTAGTGATGACAATCGGGATCTCGTCGTTCGCGTTGCCCGCTTTCGCCAGACAATCTGAACGATCCAGTCCCAACGTTTTGTTTATTGCGGTCGATGATTTGAATGACTGGATTGGCTGCTTAAAAGGCCACCCTCAAGCGTTAACACCAAACATGGATCGGTTGGCCGCTCGCGGCGTGTTGTTTTCCAATGCCCACTGTGCATCTCCCGCCTGCAATCCCTCTCGTGCGGCTGTTTTCACAGGCTTGATGCCCCGGGTTACCAAGGTTTGGTCCAACCGAAGCGGATCCATCGGCAAACTCTATCCCGAAGCGATGCAGCTTCCTGAGGCTTTTTCGAAAGCGGGCTACCAAACGCTGGGAACTGGCAAGCTGCTGCATTCAAAGGGTCTCAAAGGACTTGACGAATATTTCAAACCCGAACAGCGTTGGAGTCCTCTAACCAAAGACAGCGTCAAATACACCAATCAAGAACTTTTAAGCAAAGCGACGAATAACCCAAGTCACGTGACTCAAGACAGCCAGGGAAACAAGATCGTCTTGCCACTTAACCGAATGCCGTCAGACCGAAAACCAGGCGAAAAGAATGGTGAGTCATTTGACTGGGGTGCATTCGATGTTCCGGATAAGGATTTTGGTGATACGAAGATCACTGATTGGGCAATTGAAAAATTGGAGGCAGCCACCGACAAGCCATTGTTTCTTGGCGTCGGCTACTATCGACCGCACATTCCGCTGTGGGCACCAAAAAGGTTTTTTGATCGATTCAAGGAATTCCCCGGGCAGTTACCGGCCATCCAAACCGATGACCTCATCGACGTGGGGCCACTCGGGAAAAACTGGGCGATCGAAGCGGTAACCGCTGGCAGCCATGCCACGGTCGTAGAATACAAGCAATGGCAAGCGGGGGTCGAGGCCTACCTGGCCTGCGTTACTTACGTCGATCATGAGATCGGCCGATTGCTGGACGCGCTCGACAATTCTGAACTTGGCGACAATACCGTCATCGTACTTTGGGGTGATCATGGTTGGCACCTTGGTGAAAAATCGCATTGGGGCAAGTGGACTGGCTGGGAACGATCGACTCGCGTCCCCTTGATTGTCGTTCCTTCAAAACAGATGACGAAGCGTTTTGCCGCCGTCGGATCGGAGTGTGAGCAGCCTGTTGGGCTAATCGATCTCTACCCGACTCTCGTTGAGCTTTGTGGAATTGAGGGCCCCATGCGACTGGATGGCCAATCGCTGGTTCCGTTGCTAAAGGCTCCTAAGCTAACCACTAGTCGAGCCGTGGTGACGTCATTTGATTCTGGCAACAATTCCCTCCGAACAGATCGCTGGCGATTCATTCGATATATCGACGGTTCCGAGGAGCTTTACGATTTGAAACAGGATCTGAACGAGTGGACGAATCTTGCGGATTCCGACGAACACCAAGAAATAAAAGGCGAGTTGAGCGACCGACTTGCAACAGCATTCCTTGATCCAATTCAGAGCGAGTGGTACGACAAATACAGTCAGCAAGACAACGCACCTAAGCCAGACATGATGTTGTTCAACGAGGATAAAGAACCTGAACTGGATGAGGGTTTTACGTCTTTGTTCAACGGCCAAGACTTAAGCGGCTGGACGACTAGAGGAGGGACAAGCCACTTTGAAGCAAAAGAAGATTGCATCGTTGGAACCTGTGTGCCGGGCTCGGACAGTACCTATTTGTGCACGGACGCCAATGAATATTCTAATTTCATTTTTACTTGCGATTTGAAATGGGAAATCGATGGGAATTCAGGCGTGCAGTTTCGGTCGAGTTATAGGACGGAGAAAGACAAGAAAGACAAAGGCATTGAGCGAGAGGTTGTGTTTGGTCCGCAACTGGAAATGGAAGGATTTTCAAAGAACCGTGGTTGGTCGGGAGGCATTTACGGGCAAAGTTGCGGTGGTTACTTCTATCCGCTCTGGCTCAAAGAACATCATGTCGCTCGGGAATCACTCACGAAGGATTGGAATCGAATTACGGTTTCGGCCCAAGGCGACGTTGTCAAAACATGGCTCAACGGAGTTCCGTGCTCCCATTGGGTGGACGACGGAACTTATTCCAAAGGATTTTTTGCGCTGCAGATTCACAAAGGCAAAGAAGGCAAAGTTCTTTTTAGAAACCTACGGGTCAAAGATATTAACGAAATCAACCCATGAGTTGAGATCGAGGGATGTACCGTAATGATTCATCATCACCAGAGTCTCCATCGCGAGAGACTGGGTTTTTTTCTTCGCAGTCACTCAATAAGTTTTTCCTCATTGTGATAAGTAGCGTCGAATACGGATCGAGAAAATAGTTCTTGTCCATTCACCATTTTGCATTGGTGACTCCTGATTTCGGCTTTCGCAATTTTCAAAAATTAAAAACCTTCTAAACGCGTGTTGTTTCTGGATTGATCAAAGGAGTGAGTCGTAGCCGGCCTGGCAACCGTTCGAGATTCGCAGATGGTTCTCCCGAAGTCTTGCGGCTCCGGCTTCGGAAAAGTGCGATTGTCGAACTTACGGCCAACACACTATTGACCAAACAAGTTTGACGAAACACACCGATTCAGTCGTAGAAGCTCGCAGAGAAACTTGATCAATTTGGGACAAGTTTGGAGTGTTCCTCATCTTGGTGTCGGGTGTTTTCTTTTTCTCAATATTGTCCGTACCTTGGCTGCCGATAAGTGGCGGTCACAAAAAGATACTTGCTCGTGTATTGTTTTGTTGGGGGCAAGTCGCCTGGTGGGTCGTGGGTCCAGCAGACCAACGGCAATCCCCGTGAGGCAAAAGATCGTGATCAGTTTGTGACAGATTCGTAGACTATTGAGAACCAATTGTTGAATGATAGAGTCGGAAATGAGTTCCAAAATGGATGGCGAGTCGTGATTCGTTCATGTTGATTCTTTATAATCGCTGTTCAGCCGCGATCAACTGTTCCTTCAGTTTGCCGTAGTCCACTTCCTGAACGGGTACATTGTCATCAATCGCAATACAGGCAGCCATCCCGGCACTCTGACCAAGGATCATGAAAACCGGTTCCATCCGGATTGAGCCAAAGGCGACGTGCGATGCGGAGAGACAGACCGGCACAAGCAGATTTTCGCATTCCCCTTTTTTCGGAACGATTGAGCGGTAGGAAACCGGATAGGGTTTCGGGCAACCGTGGCCAAACCCCCCCTCGTTTCGCACGGTGCGGCGACCTTTTTCCTCAACCACCACGCGTTGACAAAAGTGAGAGTCCATTGGGTAGGCCGCCAGTCCCACCGAATCCTCGGCCACCCTCGTCGATTCGCAGTTCGCCTGCGTCGTTACATAATCGGAAACCATGCGCCGCCCTTCCCGCACGTAAAGTTGATGGGGCCAGTATCCGGTCGGCTTGAACTCGTGGGGGTCGAGTCCGAAGGAGTTCACTCTCTCCTGCAACGCCTTCGGTACCTGGGGATCATTTGCTAGGAAATACATCAGCCCCTGCTGGTAGGTGACATGGTCCTGAAAAATGCGTTCCCGTAATTCATACAAGTCATGGAAGGGAATGGGCGTCCCGCGGCGTGGTGCAGGGAGTTGTGCGAATGATCCCGGTTGGTAGGTTCCGTCCGGCCAGCGATAATTTCCGCCGACATAGTCCGAAGAAAAACTACCTGCATTGTTACTGTCGCCATTCCGCATCTGGACCGGACCGTCCGTCATAGGCTTGGTCGTGTAATTGAGCGTCCAGCGCAGACGGGGACCGGAATTGAGGAAGCGGGCCAGCAGGGCGTATTGGCCAGGCTTGTACCCAAGCGGTTTCCCGAACGGAATTTTCTCCGCTTTGGTCGTGAGGTGGATGCGGAAGTTGTAGGCCTGCACCTTGAAGTCGCCCTCGCCCGGTTTCCCCGGTGGCTCGGATGAGATTTCGGGCAGCAATCCCGATTCCGGATCGCCCGGTTCGACCGAGGGACTCAACGGGAGCCTGCAAAACTGGTAGACGTTCTGCCACGAGATCTCCTGCCATTGTCCGCCGAGCGATTCTCCGTAGGTTGCGGCAGGTTCCCGCCCGACGTGATACGAAACACGCGCGGCCGCCAAAAGGTCGCCCTCGTAAGTGGTATCCACGAACATCGCTGCCTTGAAGGTTTCCCCCGTTTCCATCGTGGCGGAAATCAGCCGCCCGTTCTTGACGACTACTAACTCCAGGCAGCGCTCAAAATAAACCGGCACGTCTGCCTCGGCGAGCATCTTCAGATAGAGCGATTCGGCATCCGAGGGACGAAAGTTACTGATCTTTTCGATACGGTTATAGAATTCGATGGCCAAGCCACCGATGGCGGTCCGATTCCCCACGTCCGTTGCCGTCAATCCACCCGAGGTCATCCCTCCTACATGCCGATTGAAGGACAGCAATGCCACCTTCTTTCCTGCTCGGGCGGCTTGGATTGCCGCGGTCACCCCCGCAGGCGTGCCTCCGTAGACCACGATGTCGCATTCGATCAGCTTTGGTTTCCCAGGTTCTGCCTGTCGATAGTAATGTAGATCATCCGCTTGGGTCACGGTACACAGGCTG
>JBLINZ010000170.1:0-11482 GCA_047639375.1 Mariniblastus sp.
AATATGGATGTTCGCAAGCCTGCCAACGTTTGTCCGTGACAACTTCACAATAGCGAATGAAAAAACTCATCATGACGATTAAGATTCGACATCTCGTCGCCCTGCTCGTGGTAGCCTGCTTCTTCACATTGCTGCCAAAAACTGATCTGCTTGCAAAACGGGTTCAGGAGGAAATTGCCTCACCCCGAATTGTGAACATTATTAATTTTGTCCGTCAATGTGAACCTCGCATCGACTGGATCACCGAAGACGTGCTGTATGAAACGGTGGTGTCGCAGATCGAATGCATGAAGCAGCATCAACTCAGGGGCACTTTTTTAGTGCAGTATGATGCGCTACTGGATCCGAGGTATCAGAAGCTGTTCAAAGCATTGCCAGCTGACCAGTTCGAGATCGGCGCGTGGTGGGAGATTCCGCAACCTTTGGTGGAAAACTCAGGATACAAATGGCGCGGACGGTTCCCCTGGGACTGGCACGCCGATGTTGGTTTTGCGACAGGGTATTCACCGGAAGAGCGTGAGAAGCTAGCCGATACCTACATGGCTGACTTTAAGAAGATTTTTGGGAATTATCCTAAGTCCGTCGGGTCATGGTTCATTGATGCCCACACGTTGCAGTATATGTATGAACGGTATGGCATTGTGGCTTCATGCAACTGCAAAGACCAGATTGGGACCGACGGGTATACGATGTGGGGCGGCTATTGGAACCAAGGCTACTATCCGAGCAAAAGCAATGCCTACATGCCCGCGCAGAATGCCGACAACCAGATTCCTGTTCCTATCTTCAGGATGCTGGGAAGCGATCCTATTCACCAATACGACAGCGGCCTAGGAGGCGATCGCCAGCGCGTTGTTTCCTTGGAGCCGGTTTACACCGGCGGCGGTGGCAATGCTGATTGGTGCCGATGGTATTTTGATGCATTTGCCGAGGGTGCGGCAATGGACTACGGCTATGTGCAGGCTGGACAAGAAAACTCGTTCACGTGGAAGCGGATGGGCAAGGGATTCGAGATCCAGATGCCAATGATCGCCGAGATGCTCCGAGACGGCAAAGTGACCGTCAAGACACTTGGTGAGACGGGGGTTTGGTTCAAGGAAAAGTACAAGGTCACTCCGGCCACGTCGGTGACTGTGTTGAACGATCACTCTCCGAAGAATCAGAAAACGGTGTGGTTCAACTCGCGGTTCTACCGGGCCAATCTGCTCTGGGAGAAGGGGACGATGCGTTTTCGGGATATCCATCTCTTTGACGAGCGTGTCGCCTCCAACTACTTAACCAAAAGAGGAGCATCAAGTCAGTGTTTCTACTACACCTTGCCGGTGGTCGACGGTTTCCGTTGGAGTTCGTCGGACACGGTCGCGGGTCTGCGGTTGAAGGCTGTCGGGGGATTGGAAGTCAAGGGAGCCACGCCGCTCGTCGATGACAGTACCGCGGGACAACTGGTCGTTCGCTGGCCGACGGAATCGCCGAAAGGAGAGCTTGTCATGACGTTCAATGAGACGTCGCTCAGTATCTCAGCCACGGGAGAGCTGAAAGACAACTGGTATTTTGAGTTGTCCAGCGATCCGAAGGCGAAACTGCCTTTTGCGAGAATCGGGCCTCAAAGACTTTCCTGTAGGTATGAACGCTCGAACTATTTCGTGACGGCCCAGCAGGGGATATTCTCTACGAAAGCTGACTCCGGATTGAACCTCATGCCAGAAAGCGGTGGCTTGATCCTCGACTTCTCCAAAAGATAGTCGTTGAGAATAGGCAGCACAGACACTGAAACCTTTTCTCAAACGTACAGGAATTCTTGAGCTCGCTATACTTCCTGATCCTCTAACTTTCCCAAAATCAATTTGAGCCTCTCAAACACTGTCCGCTAATGCCAGGGGAATAAGGCGTACTCGGATCGTCCACGCCCGTCGTATGTTCAGAACGCTTTCCAAGCCCGCAATTGATCAGTGCCTGCTCGGCAGCGTGATCGTTGCCAGCACCGTTGACATGGGCCAATTCGTGAACCAACGTCGCCAAGACAGTCCATCGTCCGATTCGGAATGACTTGGTGCAAATCCAGATATCGTTATTCTGGTAGGTGAAACCGAACAACGGGTCGGTACTGTAATTGACCCACAAACTGCTGTCGTTCAACATCGCCGTTAGAGTCCTTCCGTTCGGCAAACTTTGGAAGTAACGGTCAGCCGACGGGATGTCTTGGACCAGTTTCCGGGCTCTTTGACGGGCCCACCTCGCTTGCCGGAGGTACATTGCAGGAATTTGCGTGAACGCGTCGACGCGTTCGCGACCATGGTGATCGCCGATATTAATCTGGATCATCGCTCTCTGCTCCTGGATTGGGAATATCATTCTCGGACGCGGATGTTGTTACAGAGATCTTCGTGACTGGAGCATGAGAGTTGTCTAGTTATTGAAATTTACACAAAGAAGTTCTTTTGTTCTGCTCTCAATCGGCCAGATGCCCCGTTGTCTGCCGAAATTTTGTTCCTTGGTGACCTGTCAACGTTTAGCCGCAGGTAGATTCGTTTCCGTTGGGTTTGTCTCGGTCTGAACGGTCGATTAATTGGCGAGACAACGTACTTTATGCCGCACCTGCGTTTCTCAAAGCAGATCCCGAAGACGACGCAACAGCCCCTGATTGACCATGGCAGGGACGCTTTTTTGGAACGGGGCTTACGTCCTCGGCCCTCAACTTTAAGGATGACGCTGACGTCGTGATGATCAAGCCGATCGCGAAACCCCAAGCGAAGAACCCCCAAAGAAATAGTGGACCACGATAATTCGAACCGTTACGATAACGCCGCTTCATTTCACTAAGCTGTTCGCAGGTGTTGGACAGTGGTGGACTTACCGCTCAGAAACGAAAAGCGCTAAGAGTGTAATGTTCTCGAGCCTTGGAATATTACGAGCATCATCAGGGAATGATCCCAACGAGTGAATTAGAAAAGAGTAACGCAATGAAAAACAAAACTTTTGCGATTGTCGCTTGCTTGATATTTTGTTTCCACGCCGTTTTACGGGCCGATGTAAAACTGCCAAGCATCTTCGCCGACAAGATGGTGTTGCAACGTGAATTGCCGTTGCCAATTTGGGGCACGGCCGATGCAGGCGAAGAAGTTGCTGTGAGTTTTGCCGATCAATTGGTTACGACCCAAGCCGATGCCGATGGTCAATGGATGGTCCACCTCAACCCATTGAAAACTTCGAAAACCGAACGTGTACTTACGGTAAGTGGTAAAACCAAAATCGAACTAACTGGCGTATTGGTCGGCGAAGTCTGGTTGTGCAGTGGCCAGTCGAATATGGCGGACTCGTTTAACTCAGCGAAAAGCCGATTCATCGAACCAAAGTATTTTGAAATGGATCTTTCAAGGTTCCGCGTATCGAGCGGGCGGGGCTGGGAGCCGGTCACAGAGAAATCGCAAAGTTCGATTTCTCGCGTCGGGTTTTACTTTGGGATTGAACTCTATCAAGAGCTCGACGTTCCAATCGGATTAATCCTTCGTTACAACTCTGGAACGCCGATTCAAGCTTGGATACCCAACGACGATTGCGAAGTAATTCGCAAAAAGTTGAATATTCCCATTGGCTGGAACGATGTCCAGGAAAATCGCAACCCTGGTGTTCAATTTGAAGACAAAATTGAACCGATTGTTCCCGTGACCTTTCGCGGCACCATTTGGTATCAGGGCGAGCGAAACGCCAAAGCCCAAACGGGATGGGAGTACCGTGATTTGCTTCCGTTTATGATCAACAACTGGCGTGAGCTATGGGCCAAGCGGGCTGGTGTACCGGTTCGCAAGTTTCCTTTTTACTATGTTCAGGTTCCGACCCAAGAATCACCTCCCGATGCCGAATGGCCTTGGCTTCGTGATGGGATGCGGCGGGCACTCAAGACGACCGAAAACACAGGGATGGCTGTCTTTTATGATCATGGTCCAAGCCTCCATCCGCACGATAAGCAGGTTGCCGGTCAACGGCTTGCACTTTGGGCGCTGGCCAAAGATTACGGGCATGCAGATCTGGTTTACTCTGGCCCGCTGCTCGAAAACGTTTCGTATGAGAATGGCAAAGCCATTCTCTCGTTCAAGCATGTGGGTGGTGGATTGCAACAGCGAGGCGGTGGAAAGGGCTTAAGCTTTTTTGAAGTCGCCGGAGACGATGAGAAATATTTCCCGGCGATTGCGAGGATCATCGGCGACAAAGTCGTTTGCCAAAGTCCGGGCGTCTCTGAACCCAAGAATGTGCGGTATCTTTTCCGCAAGTCCAAACCGAACCCAGCAGTCAGCTTGATCAACGCCGAAGGGCTACCCGCTTCTTCGTTTATTACTGACGACATCAAACCGCCGCGCGAACTGATATCTGCAACGGCTAAACCGAAAAAGCCACGAGAGTTGACGCCCGAGCGAAAAGCCGAGCTTGCGGGAAAACGTGCGGTGCGTCGGGCCGCCAAAATGAATGAAGAGGCAACGGACTCAAAGGCAAACAAGCCAGATTCCAAAAACGGAAAACCAAAAAACCTGGACTCCTTGATCGAGTCTCCGGATGCCGATGGGTTGGCTCCAGAGATTGTCGATTTGTCTGCTGAGGATATTTCGTACGCCAAGGAACAGAGCATTCCGGACTTGGAATCGCCTTTTATCAGCACGGCTCCGGAAGACCTGGGCGATGGCGTCGAAGTGGCTGCTTTGGGCGAATATGGAGGTGACAAAAAAACGATTCTTGCGTTCGCCGGTGAACTCACTGCTGGCAAGCATGGTGAGGTAGATAGTTTTCTGATTTACAACGATGGCCGGTTGGTTTTTGAATCGTACTATCGCCGTGGCCGCCGCAACTATCCGCATTATCAGATGTCGATCACCAAATCGTACACTGCGATGGCGATCGGACGTGCGATTCAGTTGGGGCATCTATCGATGTCTGATCTTGATAGGCAGGTGGTCAGTTTTCTTAAAGACATCGACCGCAGCAATCTGGCGTCTGGTGCAGGATTAATAACACTGCATGAAGCGCTCAACATGCATTCGGGGATTCGAATTTCGAAAGAGAAGATCAACGAATTGCGAATGGCAAAGGATTCTTTAAAAGGCCAGGGGCAAATTCAAGCTTATCTGCAGCACTCTGCGGCGATTACTGCCGAGTCAAAAAAATATAAATATCAAGGCTCAGATCCGTCGATGGTGATGCAAGTTCTTGAGGCCGTTGTTCCTGGTTCGGCCCGCGAGTTTATCGAGAAAGAGCTGATTGAAAAAATGGGGATTAAGCAGTTTGGTTGGCAGTACGATGTCAGTGGGCTTCCCAAGTCTGCGGCCGGTAGCAGCATGCGTTCGCGAGATATGATCAAGTGGGGGATCATGGTCCAAAACGGCGGCCAGTGGAATGGAGAACAACTGATCCCAACTGCATTCGTCAAGCGGGCAACCAGCAAGCTCCACACCAACCCTCAAGGGACGTCGTATGGTTATTTCTGGTGGCGCCACGATATGAAAGTTGGCGACAAATCCTACGATTGCAAGTCGGGCCGAGGAGCTGGCGGTCAATTCATTCTAATGATTGACGAACTCGACCTGATCATCGTTGTTACTTCCCACACCAAAGGCATGGGGAAGATTTTGAATTCCGTTGCGACGAAAGTGCTGCCGGCGTTCGTTGGCGAAGAATAAGACGATTGCAGCTATTCGGAATTCGGAAGGCATGAGTCAGTGGGTTCAATCAATTTATAGAGAATGATGTATGACTCATTGTTTCCTTTTCCGGAAGGATTGAGTTTTGCTAGACTCATTGATCAGCGAGGGTCGGGCGTAGCGGTCGTTTGGGGCGGGAAGGTATTTCAATGGGGAAAGTCGGAGGTTCGTTTTTGGGAGTGGTTTGGCTCTTGGGGAACGTCTGCAAACGGAATGTGTTATCCGGAGATTTTTCTTGTGAGAGTGCCCGTCTGTTTTCGCCGACGTCAGCGACGCAATAAAGATATTTCGAACTGCGAAATACTAACCTTCCCTCGCTTACGGCAGGCGACCCCCAAAAAACTTCCTTCTCGGAAGTCACCTCATTGACTGACAACAGTTCGAGGCCAGCTCCTAATTGAAAGACGTAAATCTGGCCGCTGGCATTAAGGTAAAATAGACGGTCACCCACGACGACCGGTGATGCGTAATCAAGAGATCCAAAACGAGCGTTCCCGGTTTGTTTTGCGCTTTTTAGACGCAGCTGCATTCCCTTGGCGCCGGTCGTTGTATTGATGGTCGATAAAATCCCGCGAGCAATGACATACAAGTTCGATTCGAAGCGAACAGGCGAGCTGTAAATCGCATTCACGGGGCCAGTCCAAATTGTTTGACTTTTCGTGACGTCACCTTTTCCGCCAGCTTCAATTGCGATGCTGCCTCCGCCTTGTCCCGAAAATGCGTAAACGCGCTTGCCATCGGCAATAACGCTGGTGTAGGCCTGTTGCGAGCGGGTTGCGGTGGCGTACCAGCGTAATTTCCCATTGCGAGGATCCAGTCCCCAAATCTCTCCTGCGACAAGCATTACAAGATCGGTTCGAGTTTCATCGACCCGCACCAAAATTGGAGTGCCCCACATCCCGTCGAGTCCGGTCGCGGGTTGTCGCCAACGTTCCTCGCCGGTTTTTTTATCAAAGCCGATGATGGATTGGCTTTCGGCGGATGCTGTAACGATGAGAGTATCCTTCCAGAGAATAGGGCTCGACGACGATCCCCATTTCGGTGGATCAGATTCCTTGCCCACATCAGCATGCCAGATTTCATTTCCGTTAAAGTCGAACGCATAGACGCCCCCCTTCCCGAAAAAAGTATACACATGGGTTCCATCGGAAACCGGCGTATGGGATGCATAGCCGTGGGACGAGACGCCCGATTGGTAGTAGAGGTCTTCGGGCAATGAGGCCTTCACGTTACTTTGCCATAACTTTTTGCCAGATTTTAAGTCGATGCAAACAAGGCTGCGCACTAAATCTTGGATGTCGCTCTGTGGCTTTTTTGTTACTCCATATCCCGAGTAACAGGTGACGAAAATCTTGCTGCCAACGATGATCGGACTCGAAGCGCCAGGCCCGGGTAACGGAAGTTTCCACGCCAAATTACTCGTGGATGACCATGTGTCGGGTAACGAGTCAGAATCTGCAGCAACGCCGCAGCCGTGGAGTCCTCGGAATCGTGGCCAATCATCTGCAGTGACAGACTGAGAGAATAGCGTAATCGCAAAAAGGAAAAGTGTGAGATGTCGAACGATATAGGGCATGGATGAGCTGTGTATGTTTTAGGCAGGCTTACGTTTAAGAATTAAGGTGAAAGTTTGCTTGTGAAGTGGCTCTTAACGGGCTTTGAAATCAGCATGCTGACAAAAATGAGTGCCGACATAACAACCAGATAGATTTCTGGTGACGCCAAGTCGCTCGTTGTTTTGATCATCCAGATGCCGGCCAATGGCGAGGGTGATATTGTAGCTTAATCGGATCGCCTGCCGCGCCCTCGAATCGGGAAACATTCCACCATAAAGACCGGTAAGGGACTCCGGATCGCACCGATTAATATTGCAAATATGATTTGAGGGATAAAGGCATGGATCATGCCGCCTAGTCCAATAATCAAAATGAAGGGATTGATGATCCCCATCAAGGCAGCTGCCCGCGCCGCCAGTGAATAGCGGCGATCCGTTGAGGGTGATGCCGATGCGACCGCCATTCTTGTCGGGGCACCTTTCCAGATCGCATCGCTCTCGGGGTTCCATTCGTGGTTGTTTCTCATGCCACTGAACAGTAAGGGCTTGTTGATTCAATTGGAGCACCCGACACCGCGCTCTCATAGCACCGACAAACCTAGATTCGGCAAACAGTTTGCCAAACGAACGAGTAAAGAAGTAACCAGTATTTCCGAACCCGCCGCCGAGCGATTGCTCAACTCTTCGTGGCCAGGGAGCATTCGTGAGCTTCGCACTGTGATCGAAGTAAAGCCGTACGGCGTCGCCAGCGACTAATCTGCAACAGAATCGAGCTTGGCACGATGCTCCGATCGGAATAAGGTCGCGCCGGCCAGCAAACCCAATGGCATTGCGACTAGATGCGTCACGTTACCAATCACAAGATGTGGGTGTTCGTCGATTGCAAAGCTTGAATATATTCGGATTTTCGGTCTAGCGGAACAATGGTCCAGGGCTACAGAACGTCGGCCATCGGTGGGTGCGCATTGGGGCCGTCGATCTCTTCGCTGGCAGCTTTCTTGAAACCTACGGATCCATGAGCGGGTAAGCGGGCCAGTTTCAGTAAGGCCTGACGGCATGGCGTGTAGGAAATTGCGTTGCCCGTACGCCGGTTAAGCGGTAACTTGTGGAGACATGAGTTTCATGGACTTCATTTCAGGGTTAGAGACCACTCAATGCTTCGCTACTCCAACCAAATCGTTCACCGTTATTTCCTCAAGTCCCTGCTTCCCATTGCATTTTTTGCACTCGCATCACTAGCGATGACTCAACCATTGACCGGTCAAGGCATTGAGCCTTTTACGATTTTGGGAACCGCAAGTGAGAAACTTGAGGTCGAACCAGATCCTCAGTCCAAGTTGACCGTGCTGTACTTCACCGGTATTGAATGCCCGCTGGCAAAACTTTACGCCCCACAAGTTGCCGAATTGGCGGAAGCCTACAAACCGAAATCCGTCCGCTTTATCGGCATTAACAGCAACCAGCAGGACTCGATGGAAGAGTTCACAGAATTCGTAGCTGACTCAAATTTCAAGTTTCCCTGCGGCAAAGACTTCAACAACATTGCCGCCGATCAACTTTCTGTCATACGCACACCAGAAGTCATCGTCCTCGATTCCAAATTCGAAATCCAATACCGAGGCCGAATCGACGACCAATACGAACCAGGAGTCTCACGCAAAAAACCCAATCGGCTCGACCTCAAAATTGCACTCAATGAATTGCTGGCCGGCAAAAACGTTTCGCAACCGCAAACCAAACCCGCAGGCTGCTTGCTGGGCCGAGTCAAGAAAGTCGACGAAACATCAGAGGTCAATTTCGCCAACCAAATCTCACGAGTTTTCCAAAGAAACTGCGTTGAGTGCCATCGAAGCGGAGACATTGGTCCATTCGTCCTCGACGACTACGAAGAAGCCATTGGTTGGGCAGACATGATCGTCGAAACAATCGACGACGGACGCATGCCGCCTTGGCACGCAGATCCGGCACATGGAAAATTTGTCAACGCCAGGACGATGAGCGAAGAAGACAAACAGCTTGTCCGCAAATGGGTTGCCGCGGGCGCACCGCTTGGTGATGCCCAAGATTTGCCGCCGAAACAAAATTTCGTGGCGGGATGGCATCTGAGCAAGGAGCCAGACCTCGTGCTTTCGATGAGCGAAAGCCCTTACGTGATTCCGGCAACCGGAACGGTCGACTACCAATATTTTGTCGTTGATCCGAAATTCGAAACCGACAAATGGATTCTCGAAGCCCAAGTGGTTCCTGGAACCCGCAGCGTCGTCCACCACAGCATCGTGTTCATCCGACCTCCCGATGGCGGTGACTTTTTAGGCGTCGGCTGGCTTGGCTCTTATGTGCCTGGGCAAAAAAATGTAAAACTCGATCCGACCCGGGCTCGGTTTGTTCCTGCTGGATCGAAGCTTGTTTTCCAGCAGCATTACACACCCAACGGAACCGAGCAAACCGACACGTCAAAAGTCGCTCTCGTGTTCGCTGATGAATCGCAGATCACCAACGAGCTTGTTACCTTGATGGCGATTGATCAGCAGTTTGAAATTAAGCCGCACGATCCGTCACACAAAGTCACCACGAAACTTAACTGGTTGCCGCCCGAAGGCATGCTCCTGAGCGTCAGTCCGCACATGCACTTTCGCGGGAAGTCCTACAAAGCCAGCTTGAAAAACGCAGCCGGGGAAGAGACTTTTCTAAGCGTGCCAAATTACGACTTTAACTGGCAGCACAGTTATCAACTCGCTGAGCCAATTTCACTTAAAGAAGTCGAGTCAATTACTGCGGAAGTCACGTTCGACAACTCCGTGGATAATCCATTCAACCCAGATCCAACTCGTCACGTAACCTGGGGCGATCAGACTTGGGAAGAGATGGCGGTTGGGTTTTTTGACGTTTCCCTGCCTCGCAGTTTTCGGACGGATCTTCGTTCAGGAAAGCAGGGGGCACGCCGTTCTCAAAACTTGAACGCCCAGACGGAAACCAAGCCAGTGAACCCGGCACTCGACGCCAAAGTCGAGTCATTCGTCAACGAATTTTTCGACCGTTTTGATGCTAATAAGAATGGAATCGTGGAACGCCAGGAGCTTCCACTCTCGACCCGTGGCTGGTCGTACGACAAGTTCCAAACCGACAAAGAGCCTGGTCTTTCGCGTGAAGAGATTGCGAAACAGGCTCGTCGACGATTCAAATAGCAAAGACGCGCTGGCTCGCCCTGTTAGTTTGAGTCACCTGTAACCCGCCGTTTGAGTCGCAGAACGCTTTCAGCATAATCCGTTTCATCGGCCACACCACGATCCAAGTCTGTACGGCGATCATCCGAAACAGCAGCCTTACAATTCGCGATTTGAAAAACTGCTTCCATGATTGAAACTGAACAGAAATCGACTCGTCTTTCGCTTTTCGATCGCTGCACAAGCTGGATTGTCGACCAGCCGATTATTACTTTGATCCTGCTGGCGATCATTACCACATTTTCGGTAATTGGGCACGTCAATCCGACTTTGGTGACCGGCTTCTTCGGGGTAGTAGATGGCGAAAAATCTAGCCCGCTCATTCGCAAGAACGAAAACAATTCAGCGGGTGTTGAAAAGTTCAGCTTTGACAGTCACGCGATTTTGATTCTCCAATCGGACACCTTCTTTACTCCCGAAGGAACGGCTGCCCTTCGTGATGTCGTCAGCACGCTGGAAGAAAAAGAATATGTGCGCAACGTGATCTGGATGGACGACGTTCCGATGTTAAACATTTTCGGCCTTCCTGAGCCGCTGTTGCCCCATGAAACAGCGTCCCAAAACAGATTCGACAAAGCCAAGCAAAAAGCCCTCGACCACCCCTTGATTGCTGGCCAGTTACTTTCTGAAGATGCCCAGTCGGTCGTCTTGCGCGTCAATTTTGATTTCTTATTCGTCAAGTCGGATGAAGAATGCATTTCGGGTCTGAAAGAGATCGCCGCAGAAGCCGCCGCCCAACATCCTGATGTCGATATCGAAATCGGAGTCACGGGGCGTGTCCCGTTTTACGTAACCGCGATGAATACGCACGAAGCCAATCTGTTTTTCTATCAAATGGTTGGCTATATCATGATCTTCGTCATGGCTATCATACTGTTTCGCGGCGTCGCGGCAGTCATCGTTGTTTCTGTGGCCCCAGCACTGGGGGTCTTCTGGACGCTTGGCTTGATCCAATTCTTTGGCTTCCAAGACAACCCGTTCAACGACGTCGTGCTCCCTGTGCTCGTGAGTCTCGT
>JBLINZ010000171.1:0-11458 GCA_047639375.1 Mariniblastus sp.
TTGATGAAACAAGTCGAAGAAATGGGCGGATCCTACCTAGGTAAATACGGCCAGTCCATGCAAATTTACACCGCCATTCAAAAGGCCAGTGAACGTGCCAAAGGTGGCGTTTTCCAACAACTCGCCTTGGGTTGCTCCCTTGAGCATCCTGACGGAAACTATCCCGTTGAGGGGAAAACCACCACGGCATTAATGGTGGCGATGTATTTGAATTACGAGAACGCCTACCTCGATGGTCACCTCGATGAAGCGTTTGGTACGTACCGCGATTGGGAATACCGCTTCATCTTCCCTCACCGCTCGGTAGAGGATGTGGCATGGATGCGTGAAATGATGCGCAACTACCGCCCGGACCACATGGTCCTGCCCGACTATAAGTGGCGCTATGTGCGTATCGTGAAGAGCGATGTGCCGTACACGTCAGGCCTGACGGGGCTCCGACCGTTGAAACCAGAATTGGGTCTCTCTCGTATGCAGGACTATTTTCTCGAAGGCGGCATTTGTGGAGCACGGGCCTTCACAGGTAAACTGTCCACTTCGGCCTTTGGGATTCCAACGCGCGGGGCACGACAAACCGGTCATGCGGCGATGAGCCATTGGACTCCCGATGGCTGGACGACGGTGCTGGGTGCACACTGGACCTTTAACCACTGGCGTGATCGTTGTGGTTTGGACTTCGTGTTGGAGACGATGACGCGTGCACAGCCTGAGGATTATAGGAAGGTGCTCCGTTCACAATGGCTTGGCGATGCATTTGGCGAAAGCAAAGTTCAAAGTAGGAACTACGGCGTCGGCGGAGGAATGTGGAATGCACTGGCGTTCTATAAGAAACTTGCGATCGTCCAGGAGGCTGAACTTATTCAGGTCGCAACCACCGGCGAAGAACTCGCCGAGTCCAACGACGCAGCGGTCGAAGAAGAATTCCCCCAAATCGATCTGTCCGAAGAAAATAAAACAATTATCGTCAACGATTCAGGCGTCATTACCATTCCCGTGGCCGCATGTAGCTCACCTCAGAGCACCGAAAAAGTACGCTTCATGAAAAGCGTCGATGGTCGGGTGCAGCTACACTACAACCTCGCCGGCAACCGCCCCGAATTGCTTAAGTACACCGTCGAGGCTCCGGCTGCCGGAACCTATGTTCTGAAGGCGAATGTTGTTACGGTGACCGTCAACGGAGGATTTCTTCTGCGCCTGAATCGACGAACGTTGGTTGATGTAGAGGTGCCCTATACACTGGGCAAGTGGGGGCACACCAAGCCAGTAACCCTCGACCTGAAAAAGGGAAGAAACACGTTTCAGTTTACCGTCAGGCCACCTAATAAAGGACTGACCATTAAAGATTTTACTCTGACGCCTGACGTAAAGTGATTTTGATTTCAACACCAAAAACACTTGCTGGCTTGGGACGATGGTGGGTGAACTTGGGGCGTACTAGATCGCAAAACACGGCTTGATCTCGCTACCAGTACGTATCGTCCTCAAGCCAATGCGCGTCGACGACAATCGATAGGGGGTTTGATCCTCAACGCCAAATGTTTTGTGCCGCAATGTAGGTTCGTCTTTCGCACTTTTCTGTAGTCGCAAGACTTCGGGAGAACCATTTGCGAATCCCAAATTGTTGCCAGTCCGGCTACAACTCACTCCTTTGATCAATCCAGAAACGATACGCGTTTAGCAGGTTTTTGATTTTTGAAAAGTGCGAAAGTCGACGTAGGAGATTGTCAAACATTTGGATGCTGGTTTGGGTCGTCAGATTTGTGCGGCGATGCTCGTACGGGGCAATTTCGCTGTTGCGATTTTCAGACCGCCACCGATCGAGCAAGAGTTTGGAAGTCTGAGGGCTTTCACGCTGTCTGTCTCTTTTTCATTTCCAAGATCCGTCTCGAAATTTACTTTCGAGTTCGGCGCTGGCAGCCGGCTGCTTGCTCTTAAGAAATCAAAATGGGAATGGGCGTCAATCTCTTGTTCACTTCGCAGTCCAAACGCGCAGCCGTGATCGCTGTGTTTACCTGCGTGCACGCCTTGCCCTGCTCGCTCCCTTTGGGCGTGTTGATTTAATGAGCCGAAGGCGAAGATGGGTAACCATTCAAGGCCAGCCACCGACGGAGGCTCTACCTTGGGTTACCATGGCTGCCACTTTACACGGCATTCAATCAACAGGCCTTCTTGCTACAGACTCCAACGATTTTACGAGTCAATGATTGAGGCTGGGCCAGTTTTTCTGCTAACGTTTTTTCTCGGTCGGTGGCCGAATGTATGCTTCTGGGGCGTACCGTTTCCCTGCGCCCCGCTGCCAAACGCTCTCGTCCGTGTCGCCGTAAAATTCGCGCGTCGTTTGGAAACGGGCCTGCATCGATTTGAATTTCTCTGCGTGAGCCGTGTCGGTTGCGAGGTTGGTCATTTCCTGAGGATCATTTTTAAGGTCGAAGAGTTCCCAGCGGCTTTTCTCCTCCGCTTCGTTTCTCGGCCGATCAAAATGGAGCAGCTTGAAGCCATCGGTGCGAATCGCGCTATGTTGTGCAACGCCGTGCCCGCCATCCATGTAGCGGTAGTAGATTGTTTTTCGCCAATCCTGCGGAGTTGCCCCGCCTTTGCTGAGGAGCGGCATCAGGCTGATCCCGTGGATGTCCCAGTCCGTCTTAATTCCCGCAGCCTCGAGAAAGGTCGGAGCGTAGTCGATGTTCTGGACCATTGCGGCGCAACGCGTGCCAGGTTTTACTTTGTCTGGCCAGCGAACAATGAGTGGCATTTTCAGCGACTCTTCATACGCCCAACGCTTGTCGAACCAGCCGTGTTCGCCGAGATAGAATCCTTGATCGGCACAATAAACGACGATCGTGTTTTTGCTCAGTCCCGCCTTGTCGAGCTGCTCGAGAACTCGGCCGACATTGCGATCCACACCTGCCACACAACGGAGATAGTTCTTCATGTATCGTTGATATTTCCATCGAACAAGTTCCTTGCCTGTCGGTGGATTCGCCAAGAACGCCGCGTTTTCTTGTTCGAACGCCGCAAGGTAGGCCTTTCGCTGCTGCGGTGTGAAGCGGTTGATAACGTTTTTATCTTTTTCGGTGTTAAACAGCATCAAGTCGGACGCCATCCGCATGTGACCGTCGATGCCCATTTTGTGTGATGCCGCAGCGACTCGCCCTTCGTAGTCATCGAACAGCGTGGGAGGTTCGGGGAACTTGACGTCACCGTAGAGCTCCAGCTCGCGGAGACTCGGTTTCCAATTTCGGTGGGGTGCCTTGTGTTGAACCATCAATGCGAATGGCTTCGAAGTGTCTCGACGACCGAGCCAATCGAGTGCCAGGTCCGTTACCACGTCGGTTGAGTGCCCTTCGATGCGGCGGTTTTCGCCATTGGAGAAGAAGAAGTCTGGGTTGTAGTAGCTCCCCTGCCCGCTGAGCACCGCCCATTCATCGAAACCGGTCGGCTTCGTCTTCATGTGCCACTTGCCGAAAATCGCAGTTGTGTAGCCGCCTTTTTGGAGCGCCTTCGGCCAGGTCGGCCGTTGCGGATCGAGGGCGCCGGAAAGATTGACAATGCCATTTTTGTGACTATGGAGCCCAGTCATCACCGTAGCCCGAGAGGGAGTACAAATGCTGTTACCGCAGAAACTGTTCTCGAACAGCATGCCTTCTTTCGCCAGGCGATCAATGTTCGGCGTCGATGGAAGCTCAAGTCCGTAGCGATACGCCGAGATCGCCTGCGTGGTCAAGTCGTCACTGAAAATGAAGACGATGTTGGGGCGCTCCTGCGCGACGAGTTCTGTAGAGCCGAAGCCGATGGGCAGGAAAGGCATGCCGATGAGTAGTAACAGACCGAACACGGGAAATGAAGAAATTCGCATGGTTTTTGAGACTCTTTGGTGCATTTGCGTGAGGAATGATTTCGCTCGATCGATACGAACGCACTCGTCAACTCAGTACTTTAAGAAGTGGTGTGAGAAGTGTCTAACTTTTACCTCTTTGCCTTGATTGTAATACGACGGATTGCCCACTGGCCACTCTTTTTTTGGGCTTTCTTTGCCTGCTGTTTTCGCTTGATCGCTTCGCCTGCCTCCGAGACTGCCACCGCTCTGGCGTTTTCGAATTGGGCCACCGCACTTGCCCGTTTTAATTTCGTCAGCAAGCAGGTCCCTCCAACTATTTTTGTTTCAACTCACTTCGTTTGACGGTGATCGCGTGAGGTTTTTCGCCGTCGATATTGACAACTTCATAGGTTACTTGGGGATCATCGGCTGTTGTATCGAATGTTACCAATCCGAACGATTGCGGTTTGTTGTAGCTAAAGATCGCGCCCGCTTTTTCCATGGTCGCATGGATGTGTTGATTGGTTAGCCGCGATGAATTGAATTCGTAAAGGTCATAGCCATGGGGCCGAGCGATCTTCCAGGCGTCTGAGCGATGTCGGTCCGCCGACATCAGCACAACACCCTCGATTTTCTGCGATTCGATGAAGCTCAATATTTCTTCGTGTTCTTCTTGGTACCCGTTCCACGTATCGAAACTTTTCCCTTTGGTTCGAAAGTCCCACGGGACCGACGAGCACAGAACCTTGAACGTCCCCTTGGCTTCTGTCAGTTGCTGCTTCAGCCATTGTTTTTGAACTGGGCCCAGCATCGAACGTGGCATTTCTTTGGGGTTTGTCCGGTAGTAGCGGCAATCGAGCATGATGAAGTCGACGTCGCCAATGTGGAATGAGTACCAACAGCCTGGCTGAGCATCACCGCCGCCGTATCCCGGATTGGCCCAGTTCTGTCGGTAGATTGGAAAGACCCAATCTTTTTTCCAGAACGGTATCTCAAGATCAGCGCCGCCCCAACTGTCGTTCGTGCTGAAGTCGTGGTCATCCCAGATTGTAAACACTGGCGAACGAGCGGTCAGTTTCCGCCACTCCGGCCGTGACTGGCGTCGATGATAAGTGTACTGCTGCATCGCGACAGATTCTGGATCGTCGATATAGACATTGTCACCCAGTAACAGGATGGCCTGCGGATCAAAACTGCCGATCGTGTTCCACATCCGTTCGTTTTCCGGCACGTAACCGGCACCGCCACCAAACGCGATCACGAATTTGGACGCCTTGCCTTTGGCTGGGAGCGTGCGAAACGTCTGCTCGTTTTCAGCTGGACAATCACGTCCATCGAGCTTGATGTTGTACGCGTATTCGGTATTGGGCTTGAGCCCCGAAACATTGGCAACGACCGTAAAGTCTTCGCTGGCCTTTGATTTGAATTTTTCGCTTGAGATGACCACGGCGCTCGTCACCGATTTAGTCGCCTTCTCCAACACGACGACTTCGAGCTGTGACTCCTTGGCCGTGCGTCCCCAGAATGAAGCCGTCGAATCCGTAACATTCCCGACCAGCGGACCATGGACCAGTCGCTGTTCATGTTTTTTCATCAGGTTCGTCATCAGGTCCGTTTGTGCCAATGGCTTCATCATCTCACGAGGGCCAGCAATCAAACGCCCCTCTGGCAATCCTGCCGCGACCGCCTTGTTCATCCATGCTTCGGCAACGGCGATGTTACCCCTTTGGCCATGCAGAATGCCAAGCATATACATCGATTCGACATCATCCGGATTCCTCGCAAGGTACTGGGTTAGAAACTCCTCGGTTTTATCCAGTTCCCCGCGCAAGATGAGTCGCAGCGAAGCTTGGTGGACTCGCTTGTACTGGCCCTCCTTCTTGAACGACAAATCCGGTTTCGGTTGGCTGGCTCCGCCAAGGTCGTACTGAGGAATGACTTGTGCAGACACGGTCGAACCTGGAACCACAAATGAGAATATAAGTAGTAACGGCAGCAAAAATAGTTTCATGGGATCCGTCTTATGTTTTGTCGGGGTGAATTCGTATTTCGTTTATCTTAAAATTGCGTTTTCAATCGCGCGAGCTAATTGGACTGCGCTAGTTTGTTGCAAACCTAGATCGTTAACCGTTTTGGCTACGGCTGTGGGCTTACCGAGTTCAATACATTCACTTACTGTGATTGTGTTGTTGCTTTTAGTTTTGCTGCTTTGGAGGGCATCGAGTCCAGTGCTCTTTGGAGCAAGGTTCGCGCGTTGTCCGCTTCGCGACTCTTGCCCAGTATGATCGGCGTGGTTTCATGTCGATCTTTGACCGCGAACATCGCGCCGTCACGATACAATTTGAAGTGTTGATTTTGCGCCCAAACGATTTCCCGTTTATTCACTCCTTGCCCGTGTTTCTCCGCCGCTGGGCCAAATTTTGGGTAGTAGTACTGGAAGATCCACTTGCGCGGATTGCCTTTGCTCCCAAGGCATTGCTGCCAAAAACTTCGTCCGTCGAGCTCAACATTGGGTAGGCGAGCGGTGGTGATCTCGGCTAATGTCGGCATCACGTCAGAAAAATCGACCAGGTCATCGGTCACGATGCCCGCCGGTACGACGCCTGGACAATTCACGATGAGTGGAGCGTGAGTTCCGCCGTCGGTTGCGTAGGCCTTTTCGCCATTTCGCTGTTCGTCACGATAGGGATAAGTGAGACCTCGGCCCGTACCATTGTCGGTTGTGTAGATGAGAACCGTATTTTCTCGGAGCCCGTTCCTGTCGAGGGCCTCGACGATTCGCTGGACGCACTTGTCGGCGTAAAGCGTCATGTCGCGAAAGTTTTTTAGAGTGACGGCATCTTTCTTCAATTCGTCTCCCTTGGTTGGAGGCTCGCTGTCGGGCGTGACTGGGAACGGAGAATGCACCAGAACCATCGGGTAATAGATAAAGAAGGGACGTTCTTTGCTTTGCTCAATAAAGTCGATCAAGTAGTTCGTGAAAATATCCGGGCCGTAATCTTTCTCAGTTGTCTCGACCAATTTGCCATCGCGCATGATGCTGGGATTCCAATACCGAGCGCGTTCGGTGCCAGGATAATTCCACAGGCAGTAGTTATCGAATCCGCAATCGGGTGCCAACGAACCGTTGGGTCCTCCCTGTAGCTGCCACTTCCCGGCCACCGCCGTTGCATAGCCGTGCTTTTTCATCATCGTTCCGAACGTGGTTTCACTTTTATCCAACGATCCGAAAGCGACGTAGTTACGAATACCATCTCGCCCGGTCATGATCTTCACCCGGCTGGAGGTACAAACGGGCTCGGAATAGCAATGGTTGAACTTGGCTCCCGCTTTTGCCAGCGCGTCGAGTGTTGGTGTCTTAAAAAATGTGCTGCCATAGCAGCCATAGTTATCCGCCGCAGAGTCGTCGGCCATGATCAGGATAACGTTGAGTGGATTTTCCGCCCGAGGCGGACTTTCTGGTTGGGGCAGCGGGGACGCAATCAAGGCCGTTGACCCCAGCACAGTAAAAACGAAGACAACGACGTGTTTGATAAATGTTTGAACCATGCGAGTTTCCGATTGGGTGATAAAGCGTTTTTATAAAAGACGTCTCGGTGAACGCCACATTCTAATTTTTGATTGAGCTAGACGAATTTGCAAATACGAGCGTCTACGTATTCACTCGCTTGCAGCCCGGGCTGGTGTTTTATTCCGGTTCCTAATCTAGGTTTAACATCGATCCGACTACCGGTTTTCCAAATACTGTTTTGCCTTTTCCAGAAGGTTTGCGTCATCGGTAAGGCCCAGGATTTTCTTCAGCGCTAGTTCGAACTCGTCCCGGTTGGGTTCACGCACGTCTTTATGGTGGGCGATTGCCAGCACGGTCTGAATCGTTCTGTTCTGATGGCGGGGGTCGTTGAGGTAGGGTGCCACAAAACGAAGCGTTTCGACGGTCCGAACGGCTTTGGCCCGGTCGATGATTAAGTCGATTTCGTCTGGACGAGTGGCCAACTTCATTGCTTGTGTAAGAAAATCGAGTCGTTGGAGATCCTCGCGTTCTGGTGACGACAGCACGCAAACGCGGGCCAGCGAACGCAGGGCGCGAATTCGTTGGGCTTCGCTACGACCGTTTTTCGCGATCTCCAGAAGTTGCTGAGAAACCGCTCCATCGGGCCAATTGGCAAACGCATTGACAGCCGCGTCATAAACTTCGGCGTCTTTGCTGGAAAGCGCACGCTCGATTGCCTGTCTGGCACTCGAGCCGCCGATGCGGCCGAGGATATGAAGAATTCGCACACGAGTTTCTTGGTTTGCCGTTTCATATGCTTTCAATAGCGGGTCGGATTTTCCATCATCGGAAGCGATTCGTTGGCAGACTGACACGATCGCCTTTTCAATTGAGTCACGTTCTTCGGGTGAAGAATTACCATGAATCCCTATTAAGCTGGTTACATCGTTGGCGCTGGCCAATCGACTCAATGAACTCACGGCTCGACGACGTACATCGTTGTTTTCAGATTCGGCTTGCCGAAGTAATTCCGGCACAGCGGACACAGCCCTTCGATGGTTAAGCAGTGCGATGCAGTTCAGGCGTTCTTCGTCCGAGTTTGCCGCAGCCAATCTGTCGACCAAAACTCCATTGACTTTATCGTCGCGAAGTTCGCCAAGGCTTTTCAAAGCGACCGAATAATCTGCCTCACTGGTTCTCATAATCTCGAACAAATAGTCGACATCGTCCGAGTTGCCAATGTTTCCAAGCGCCGTCAAACAAGCCGTTCGAAAATCGGGGTTTTCGCTCTCAATTCCTTTTCTAACTATCTCGACTGCCGACGATGCATGTCGATTGCCCAACGCCATGATCAGTTGCGACTGCGATTGGATTGGGAGTTTATCAATTCCCGCCAACAAACGGGGCAAACTCGATTTGGGTAGTTTGGAAACGAAACCCGTCGCGACTTGCCGCGCCCGAACATCATCGGATGCCAGAACGTCGAGGATCAGAGCGGGTGATGCTTCCCCGGCAGTTGCAATCTGGCCCTGAATCGCTGCGAGCCGGATGGGCGATTGCTCGACCGTATTTCGAATTTTCAGGTAAATCTCATTCGCGGGTTTGGTCTTACCTTGGTTTGCCAATCGATCGGCGCACCGTAACAAAGCGTCTGCGGTGGTCTTCCGTTTTGCAGCGTCGGCGTCCTGATGGGCGGTTTCGATCGCGTTAACGGCCGCGGGCGAGTCAATTTGAGCGAGTGAATTGATCGTAGCGTCAAAAATCTTCGGAGCCGCTGCTTCTAGCTGCTCTGTCAATTTGGCAACACTCGTCAAGTCGCCGCGTTGGCCAAGCGAATTGATCAGACCTACGCGGACTTGATCGTCTGATGCATGGCTCGCAAGAAACGCCCCATGGAGCGCCCCATGGAGCGTTTGGGTCGCCGCAGGAGCGGGATTGACGGTGAGTGCTCGTCGAGCTCCATCGCGAACATGCGGTTCATTACTAGCCAGTAATTCGCTCAGAACGCCAACCGATTCTGCCCCACCGATCCGTTCAAGTTGCCTCAGCAAAAATAAGCTCGTCTCGTTTGAGATCGACTTTCGGCCAATGGGATTGCTCAAATGCTTTGCGATTAATTCGGCCAACGCTGCTCGCTTTGCTTCGCGACCTGGGGCCGTTGAATCAAGGCACAACCTTTCGATCGCTAACACGGCGTCTTGTGCATCTTGCGGCGACGTTGAAGAAAGTTTGTTGATGTTGTTCCGAAGATTCGCCAAATCGTCAGGTGGCTGGGCGAATGAATCGAGTGGCCAAGAAAAGGCAATGACCAGCAATATAGTGATGATTTGAAAGATGGTTTTCATTGTGCCCCGAAGGCGGTAAGGAGTTGAATGTTTGACTGCGAAAACAAAATGAAACTAGATGCGATTTCAGAACCACGTCTAGTGGATTAACGGAACCAATTAGGAAAGTGCCCAAGGCGTACGTTTGGGGCGGTCAAGCCATCGCGATGCGACCGGATCATCAATGATCGTTTCCGTTTTCGGATCCCAACGCAGTGGGCGGTTGAGCCAATAAGCAAGATTGCCCAAATGACAAACGGTGGCGGCGCGGTGGGCAATTTCGATGTCACGAAACGGCTTTTCTCGCGTCTGGACGCAATGGATGAAGTCTCCAAAGATTCCACCGCGGCCTTTGTAACCTTCCATGTCCACGGACTCAAGCATCGGCGGGTGCAGGCCTGGCAACGATCCTTCGCTTCCTTTGTAGGTGATGTTTTGCGTTCCGCCATGGTACATTTTGACTCCGTTCTCAAATCGGTAAGTCAACATTTCAACGCCGTCTCCGTTGGGCGGGGTGATCTCAACGGGACCGGTTTTGTGTAACCCAGTCGCAAACATCGCGGCTCCAAATCGATGGGCGCCCCAATCTGTCATTCCTCCACCAGAATAATCTCGGTAAGGTCGAAACTGGCCTCGTAATAAAGAATTGTGAAACGGTCGCCAGGGCGCTGGACCGAGCCACATGTTCCAGTCAACACCTTCGGGAATGGGTTCTTCCGGCAAGAAGCACTCTCCTGATGGGCCGCCGCAATTAACCCAGACTTCTTCGATTTTGCCCAACGCTCCGCCACGAACCAGTCGTGGAATATCTCCATAGTCACCGAGGACGCGCTGACTCCCGCCCGAAACAACGCGGCCGTATCGCCGTGCCGCGGTGACCATCGCGCGTCCATCGGCAACGGTCAAGGATTCCGGTTTCTCGCAAAAAACGTCTTTGCCTTGTTTGCATGCGGCGATAGTAATTAAAGCATGCCAGTGATCGGGCGTACCAATTAGCACCGCATCGATATCATCACGAGCCAGGACGTCGCGGAAATCGTTGTACGTCTCGCAGTCGTTGGTTCCATAATGTTTGTTCACGAATTCACGTGCACGCTCGCGATGAGTGGTTACTGGGTCACAAACGGCAACCATTTGAACGCCTGGAATCTTCATCAACGCACGCATGTCGCTGGTGCCGCGGCTGCCGGTGCCGATGGTCGCCATCGTAATTCGATTTCCGGCTGAGGGTCGCGACTGATTACCGAGTGCAGACGACCGCACAAAAAATGGAGCAGCAGCGGCACCTGAATAAGCCACAAATTCACGTCGAGACGGTGATTTTTTGGTTTGCGATTTTTTCATCTATTTGTCCGTGTTTGACTTTTTGTTTTTGTCTGAATTGTTCCGCAGCTTTTTGGCTTCTGCACTTTTCTTTTCCGCCTCGGCCTGCTTCTTGGCTTGGTTGGCCTGTTTGCGAGCCTCGTTGGCGCGTTTTTCGGCGGCCAACGATTCCATTGAGATCCCAGCGGCGTGAGAGAATTTTACCGAATGATCATGCTGTTGCTTAGAAACCTGGGGATTGGGCGACGCGTTCCCCGGTTCCTCCCCGACAATCCAGCGGATGGCTCCTATGATCGACTGTTGGAATTGTTCGTTTTCCCAAGTATCGTTGCGATGCCCGAGGTTGTTGTAAAACATTCGGCCTTCACCGACCTGCTTGACCCAGGCGACGGGCACGTGATAAGGGCGTTTCTTTTCGGTCTTTTCCATGTCGAGGCTCATCAAGACACGGACATTTTCGGGTTGCCAGTTAACGTACTGATAGATCTCGTCTCGAAACTCAAA
>JBLINZ010000172.1:0-11443 GCA_047639375.1 Mariniblastus sp.
GGATTGATCATGGTGATTGTGGCCTTCATGAGCTGTGCAATGCCGGGTGCGGAAGAGCAGAGGACGGCTCGAGGACTGGCAAGGCTACTCTCTACCATTGCATATAGCCTTGGCGATTTCGCGCCCTAGTTTGGGCTTGGCGTGGGACTCGGGGGAGTTGCGATCTTGGTGCACGCCTTCGGTCAATTCCCCAAGCCAATTGTCTGGGGCGCTGGTGGGTTCCTGGGGCTGATCGTGGTTTTGGTTTGCGGTAGTACTTTTCTTGCCGTCAGCAAGATGCTGCCGAATTTCAGGAATTCCAACCCAGTGGCCCAAACGGAAGCCAGTCAACGTGCGAATGAACTTAGACAAGAAGCTCGTGACGAGAGGGCCAAGCAACAAACGGAATTATTCAAGCAAGAGAACAAAGAAGTCGACAAAATGTTTGACCAAGCAGAGGCCATGCAGAAAGCGATGAAGGATTCTTTCAACCAAGAGTTTGGCGTTGATCTAGATGAGGTAGGTGCCCGTGGCGATTCAAATCGTGGCAAGCAAGGTGATGATCCCTTTGCCCAATCTGACTCCAATCTTCAGTCCAAGGCAACAACTGGCGATTCAAGCAGTGACGTCGCGTCAGCCGAGAATCCATTTGCGGGTGGTGTCGCCACGAACGATCCGATTGGCGATTCGGCGGACCTTGGAAACGTCAATCCGTTCAAGATGAAAACGGATGCTTCGCCTGACGAGACTAAGTCGCCACGAACGAGTTCCTTTGGGTCGGGCATCCAAAAACGCATGGAGCTTTCTAAGCGTGACATGCGGCAGGGGATGCCAGTCATGCAATTCAAGGCCGCTGGATTTCCCGATATCAACATCCGTCTAGATTTCGGAAAACTGATTGGCCAAGAGCGGCCAATGGGCCAAGTTTATGCTGAGAATTCGCCAATGAACGGAGTGCTGTTTTGGCGGGAGAGCCTGACGTTTTTCATGCCCAGCTTGCCCGGCGATACAGACGCCTCGGTGACTGCAGCGAAAGCCGGAGAAGTTCTGCATGGCCTCAATCTTAATTTTGAAGATGGAAGCGTCGCTGGTATCCAAGCAATCTTTCGCCCGACCCCCTCGAATTCCGAGGGTTCCAATGAAGACGAAGTTGAGCAGACAACAGGAGATTAGATTGGCAAGGCTCCCGAGGGAAACGATTTCGAAACTGCTCTAAGTCAAGGCCAGCCGATTCATGGGTTTGTGGTTTTCAAAAAAGGGTTCCATGTAGTGGGCTTTCAATTGATCGTTGAGAAATAGTTTGGGCAGCAACTGATCTCGCTAAAACGATGGGTGCACAAACAAAAAAAGCCCTTCGATGAAGGGCCTGGGCACAACGGCTTGGCAGGTCAGGTTTACTCGTAATCGCGGACGCGACGGGAGATCGCCAGCGCCAGCGCTTCGCGGACACTTTCGATGGTCACTCGGTCGAACACTTGTTGGAAGAATCCTGTCACGATCGCACGAATGGCTTCCTTGCGAGTGAAGCCACGGCACTGGGCGTAGAAGATCAACTCCTCGTCGACTCGGCCACTGGTGGAACCGTGTGTGCAACGCACGTCGTCGGCTTCAATTTCCAAACCGGGAATCGAATCGGCTCGGGCTTTGCCGGACAAAAGCAAGTTGTCGTTACGTTGATAGCCATCGGTGCGCTGGGCCTCTAGATCGACTTTGATCATCCCACGCCAGACGGTCCGCGACTGGTCCTGCAAGGCACTTTTGTAGAGGAAGTCGCTGGTGCAATCGGGGGCAATGTGGTGTTGCAGCGTATGGTAGCTCAAGTGCTGCTTGTTCTCGGTGAACATCACGCCGTTGACTTGGCAATTCGCACGCTTGCCATTGAGCACCACGTGTTGGTTGACTTTAGCCAGTCGTGAGCCGAGGGCTCCAACGGTCCATTGCAAATTCGCATCCCGGCCGACAATGGCTTTTTGGTGGGCGAAGTGCCAGACTTTTTGGCTCCAGTCCTGCAAGTTGACATAGCGAAAATTCGCTCGATCGCCGACGGTGATTTCGATCGCACCGCAATGCAATCCGGTTTCGCCGTCTGCGTTGGTGGATTCCGCCAACACGGTTGCTTCGGCACCCTCTTCGATCACGATCAATGTGTGCGTGAAGTCTGAGCCGCCGTCGGACATCGTGGTGAACGTGTGAATTGGTTTTTCAACACACACGTTACGAGGTACGTAGAGGAACGTTCCGCTGGTCCAAGTCGCTTGGTGGAGAGCAGCGAAGCGGTCTTCGGTTCCGTCAACCTGTTGAAACAAGTGCTTTTGAATCAACTCGCCATGCTCTTCGAGCAAGTCTGCGATATTCCCAAACACGACGCCTTTTGCGGCGAGTGCTGGGTCGTCGAAAGACGAACCAGAAGACACGCCATCGCAGGCTGCTGCTGAGCCGACGAGATCGACACCTTCCGCCAACACCGGTTGGGCGGTGGTAGATTCTCGCTTGGCAGGAATGTTGAATTTTTCCAAGTGGAACATGCGAATATCAGTTCGCATCCACTCTTCGTCTTTGCTGCTTGGCCACTCCATCGATTGGAATCGATCCCAAGCCGCTTTGCGAATCTCGGTTAACCAAGCCGGCTCGATTCTTGATTCCAAGAACGCCTGAAAGCCTTCGTCGGTAAACGCCAGCTGTGTGTTTTCAGTTACTGTTGTCATGTTTGGTTTCTTCGTGTCTAGCGGCCCGGGTTTGCAAACCGCGCAAGCCATTCCGTCGTTTCAAAAAATGATTCCACAAGGCACCGCAAGTAACTTGCGATGCCGCCAAATCGGATTCACGCCACGCCGGCATGGACCCAATCAATCGGTCCGGTTTAGCCAACCGAGCCTTCCATTTGAAGCTGAATCAGTCGGTTCATTTCGACTGCGTATTCCATCGGCAACTCTTTGACGAGAGGCTCGATGAAGCCATTGACGATCATCGTGCTGGCTTCTGTCTCCGACAAACCGCGGCTCATGAGGTAGAACAATTGTTCTTCACCGATTCGAGACACGCTGGCCTCGTGCCCCATCGAGACGTCTTGCTCGTTGATTTCGATGTAAGGATACGTGTCGCTGCGGCTTTCCGGATCCAAGATCAAGGCATCGCAAACGACTGAGCATTTCGAGTTGTGGGCACCCTTCTCGATGCGAGCGAGGCCTCGGTAGCTGCTGCGTCCGCCGTTTTTCGAAATCGATTTCGAGATAATCGTTCCGGTTGTGTTGGGGGCACAATGAACCAGCTTGGCGCCGGCGTCTTGGTGCTGGCCTTTACTCGAAAACGCGATCGAGAGGATCTCGCCACGAGCACCCGGCTCCATCATGTACACAGCTGGATACTTCATGGTCAATTTTGAACCAAGGTTTCCGTCCACCCACTCCATGGTGGCATCTTGATAGGCGAACGCTCGTTTGGTGACGAGGTTGTAAATGTTGTTCGCCCAGTTTTGAATGGTCGTGTATCGACAACGAGCATTCTTCTTGACGACGACTTCAACAACCGCCGAGTGCAACGATTCGCTGCTGTACATCGGAGCCGTGCAGCCCTCGACATAGTGCACTTGGGCTCCTTCGTCGACGATGATGAGCGTTCTCTCGAACTGTCCCATGTTCTCTTCGTTGATTCGGAAGTAAGCCTGCAATGGAGCCGTGATTACGACGCCCGGTGGCACGTAGATGAACGAGCCGCCAGACCAAACCGCGCTGTTGAGAGCCGCGAATTTGTTGTCGGTTGAAGGGATGATTTTGCCGAAGTGTTCGCGAAGCAATTCAGGGTATTCGCGGACGGCAGTGTCGGTATCAGTAAAGATCACGCCTTGGTCGGAAAGTTCTTTTTTGATCGAGCCGTAAATCACTTCCGATTCAAATTGAGCTTTGACGCCCGAAAGATACTCACGTTCAGCTTGGGGGATTCCCAGTTTCTCAAATGTCTCCTTGATCTCCTCAGGCACATCGTCCCAGGATTTCCCCTGTTTGTTAGTGGGCTTGAGGTAGTAGAAGATGTCCTGGAAATCGAGATCGATATCGCCGCCCCACTCTGGCATTGGCTTGGAATTGAAAATCTCCAAGGCCTCTAGCCGGAACTTACGCATCCAATCGGGTTCGTTTTTGATGTCTGAAATCTGATTAACGATTTCAGCATCAACGCCTTTGCGGGCTTTGAATACGGCGGTTGTTTCGGTCTTGAAATTGTACTTGTTGATCTCAGTCGACTTGAGTTCTTGGCTCTCTGAAATGTCGGTCGCCATCTTTATGTCTCACTTAATAAGTGTTGATTGGTGTTGTTTTGCAGAACGAAACGACTAGGCCACTGGCTCGGCTTCGGCGTCGTCGTTGACTTTGGCTGCTTCTGGGTACTGCTTGCGAATTCGGTCATAGCCTTTTTCATGCAGTTCTTCGGCCAGCTCTTTTCCACCGGTTTCGACAATTCGGCCACCCAAAATTACGTGGGTGTAATTTGGCGGATTGTGCTCAAGCAATTTGTCGTGGTGGGTGATGATTAACAGCCCCATTTTGTTGTGGCCGATCTCGTTGATTGACTGACTGGCTAGACGAACCGCATCAGCGTCGAGACCTGAATCCGTCTCGTCCAAGATCGCAAATTTTGGCTGGAGCATTGCCAGCTGAAGAATCTCAGCCCGCTTCATCTCGCCTCCCGAGAATCCATCGTTGACATAACGACGGGCAAACTCGCTATCCATTTGCAGTTGCTCCATGTTGGACTTGATCTCCTTACGGAACTCACGCATCGGGATCAGGTCTTCGCCTTCTTTGCGATCTGGGTTGCGAACATTGGTTGTGGCGTGGCGTAGGAAGTCAGCCATTTTGACGCCAGGGATCGCGACGGGACGTTGGAACGCCATGAAAATACCGGCTCGGGCTCGCTCGTTTGGAGCGAGGTCAAGAATGTTTTTGCCGTTGAGTAGGATCTCACCTTGGGTGGCGATGTAATTCGGATGACCCATGATGGCCAATCCCAAAGTACTTTTTCCAGAACCGTTGGGGCCCATCAGTGCGTGGGTTTCGCCTTCGGTGATCTCAAGGTTGACGCCGCGAAGAATCTCTTTGTCGCCGATGGAAACGTGAAGGTCAACAATCTTTAGTACATCACTCATGTTATCTGCTTTTATCAATGAAAGGTTTGATCGAGCCCGCTCTGAAAATTGGGCCCTTTGAATTGTTAAATTGAAACTCGAAGCATGTTCTTTCGATCAGCCATATCCAGCCACGGCGATCTAAAAGTTACTTCACCTTTTCAGGCTCTCGCTGAGCAAGAGGATCCGCCGAATCTTTCGACGTGAACTCAAACGTACAGCACTGGTCGCCATCTTGGTGGCACTGGCATCGGTCGATCGGTTGACCAATCACTTTTGACAATACCTCTTTTTCCATGTCGCAAATGTCGCGGTTGCCTTGAGCCAAGGTTGGATAAGGACAACCGTCGACTTTGATGACCGGCAAACCATTGCTGGACTCTAAACTGATCGGGATCTGACGTTCAGCGAACAAGTTCACCACCGATTGCATCCGTTCAAGAGTCGTCTCGCCCCGGGTCTCAGATTGGTACTTTTCTGCCAACCGCTCGACCGCGCCAGAAATAACTCGCTGACGCGTCTCCACGTCTTCGATTTTCTGGACTTCTTCCCACAACACCACCGCCAGATCCCCCAGATTGTTTGCACTGCTCCGACGCCCTTTGTCAGTCACCGAATATTGGTGACTCGGACGGCCTCGGCCTTCCGAGGTATGCGAACGCTCAACCAATTCCAACGTCATCAATCGATTCAACCGCTGGCGAACCGCTGTGGCGGTCACGCCCATACTTTCAGTCAATTCATTGACCGTCATCGATGGCACTTTGCGAAGCAAGGCGATCATCGCTCGGTCGTTTTGAGAAAGTTGGTGCGATGGATTCATAACACTGGTTGTTTGGGGGGGCTACGACTTCTGCCAGACCCCGTTATCTAGGTCCTTCGGCATGATAGCCATTTAAAACATTATTCACAACCACATATGTCAAAATTAACATTAAGGCGTAAATCATTGACTCCTAACCAGATGTCCGATAGAAAAATAGTTTTTCCGCAATGATCCCGCAACAACCAACAACCCTCGTACCGGCTAGACTTATGAAATCACGTCCCCCGATTCGCACTGCGATTCTGAGCCTTCTGTTGCTCCTGGCAACCGGCTTTTTGTCGCAGCTTTCTTATGCCTCCCTTCAAGAGGATGGTGAGACGTCTATGGAGGTCGCCGAGACGGCCTCTGCTGCTGCGAAACCATTAGGAATTGACGAGCAAATCAATAAGTGGTTTGAGCCCATCTCCGATTTCTTCGGTGGCGTCATCTTTTTTGAGATTTACGATGGCATTCCCTTTGTCTTGGTGGTGCTAGTTGCTAGTGCCCTGTTTTTCACGATCTATTTCGGATTTGTGAACATCGTCCGCTTCCCAACGGCAATCAACGTTGTACGTGGAAAGTACGATTCACTCGATCACCATAGTGCCGACCCGAAAGCAGAGGTCAACATCGTCGACGGAGATGTGGTCGATACGATTGGGGACGAATCTGAGGGTGAAGTCACTCATTTCCAGGCTTTGGCAACTGCCGTCTCTGGCACGGTAGGCAACGGAAACATTGCAGGAGTTGCGTTGGCGATTGCCTTGGGCGGTCCTGGAGCAACATTCTGGATGATTATCTGTGGTCTGCTGGGAATGTCGACGAAATTCGTCGAGTGCACACTTGGCGTACAGTATCGAGATATCGGACCTGATGGCACGGTTCATGGCGGCCCAATGTATTACTTGTCCAAGGGTCTCAAAGAACGAGGCTTTGGTTTACTTGGAAGTGCAAGTGCCGTTTTCTTCGCAATATTCTGTATCGGAGGTTCGTTTGGAGGCGGAAACGCCGCTCAATCCAATCAAGCAACCATCGTCATCAAGGATCTTTTGCAGTTAGAAAGCAGCGCTGCTGGAACTGGAATCGGAGTTGTGCTGGCGATTCTTGTTGGCATCATCATCATCGGCGGAATCAAGCGAATCGCTTCGGTTACGGAAAAAATCGTCCCTTTCATGGCTGTGCTTTATGCTGTCGCTTGCCTCTATATCATTTTAAGCAACGTCACCCTTCTGGACGACGCCATCATGTTGATCGTTTCCGAAGCATTCTCCATGAAAGCCGGAATTGGTGGCCTGATTGGCGTACTCCTAATCGGCTTTCAGCGGGCGGCTTTTTCCAACGAAGCGGGAGCGGGCTCGGCTTCGATTGCCCACTCTGCCGTCAAGACCAAGTTCTCAGCCTCTGAAGGGTTGGTTGCTTTGCTAGAGCCGTTCATCGATACAGTGGTAATTTGTACGATGACCGCTCTTGTCATTATCATTTTCAACACGGGTGGGGCTTTTGATTACGGTGGCATTCCAGGGGCCGTCGTGCAAGCCGATAGCACACTCGATGTGGTCGTTGGTGGAGTGTTGTACGAGGACGTTGAAGGCAAAGTCCTAATTGATGGAGAACTAAAAGAAGGCGCCGGGATCACGTCATCAGCCTTTGCGAAGTTCATTCCCTTCTCAAATATCTTCCTTACGGTTGCGGTTGTTCTGTTTGCTGTTTCGACCATGATCTCTTGGTCGTACTACGGCCTTCAGTCGTGGAAGTTCCTCTTTGGTCGTAGTAAAGCTGCTGACATTTCCTACAAACTGCTGTTTTGCGTGTTTGTTGTTATTGGATCCGCGGCCAACATGAATTCGATCTGGGCATTCTCCGATGCGATGATTTTCGCCATGGTGTTTCCCAACATGATTGGCCTGTTCTTCCTCTTCCCAGTGGTTAAGAAGCAGCTAGACCGATATTTGGCTGCCATTCGAGGCTAAACGGGCATGAGCTGAATAATAAGAAGTTGAGTTGGAGTCGACCCGCTCCAGACTGAACGCAGGCCTATCTGCAAAAACAGGCAGTCTTTGTTTCAAAGATTGCCTGATTTTTTGCGCAAGCCAGTAAAACACTGAGAAAATAATCCCAAAATTTTCCCAATCTCGCTCAATGTTCGGCGAATAAGGTCTCAGGTTACACGACATTTGGTGGAGAAAACGGAAACATGGCATTCCACATACCTTTCAATCAACGAGCTTCGGCCCAACGCCGCCCAGCACCGGTCTATATCGGTTTTGAGGCTCCCTTGCCGCCCCGCAAGAAATTCAATTGGTGGGGATTCAACGGCATGTGGATGTCGTTTGCGAGCTTAGCCACGGCCGGGGTCCTGTCTCCCGTTCCGTTGATTATCAGCTTGATAGGGCTGCGGCGCCCGGGCAAGAAAATGGCCACGGTCGGAACGCTGGTCTCCTTGGCTGGGATCGCGCTGATCACAACCATGGTGGTTGGCACTTCATTAGCTCACCAGGCCAGGAAAGAGCATCGGCGGATGGCTTATCAAAAGCAGTCGATCAAAAAGCAAGTCGCCGAAACTAGCACCATGATGGCATTGGCGGCAGACAATGTTTTGGAAGAGACGAGTCATGGGTTCTTGCCTTCTGATTTGCGAGCCAACGAACTTGTTATCGGCCTGATTGACCCCTGGGGCAAATCGCTTCGATTTGACATGGAAGCCAAAGGCGGCAACGTTCGAAGCGCCGGCCCTGACCGGAAATTCAATTCGAAAGATGATCTAACACTTTGGGTCGACGGAAAAACGGATGTCAAAAAGACGCTCTTGGATGTGAAAAAGAAGAACGTCGAGAAAAAAGTGGAAGACGAATTGTACTTGCCGACCGATTTCTAGCTCGGCAATCTGTACTTTTTGAATCTGATTCGACACCCGCCAAAGAACGAAACGCCTCGGTAACCCGGGGCGTTTTTTTTGTGGTAGCTTGGCTGCCTTGCCCGGCTTTTATCGGTTGGCGACGGGGGGTGATGCTGGTCTAACGGAAATGTTTGCGACAAGATTTTCAGTCTGACCGAAAAACATCAACGACTTTATGTCCCCGCCATGTTACTCCCCCTCAATTCATGTTTGGGCCTGCCGGCCTGCAGATTGACGTGCCAAGCCCGTTTGTTGACGATAAGCGAACGAACTGAGTTTTGGTTGGAATCGTCTTCCTCGGTAAGACCGGCACAAAAATCATTTGCGCGGGCGGAATGAAATGCTTCCAATCAAGCTGCGCTGCTTCTTGCGGCGATAACGAACAGGACGATTGCGCTTTTTGATTATCGCTGCACCTTGATTGTGCACGCCTTAATGACGCGATCATGCTCTGTTTCTAATTGATTCGATCACGAGGGACGACACGATGTTATCACGGTTCATTTGCTTCGCCGCTGCACTGGTCGCTGTCGCAACGTTGTTTCCCTCGGAAAGCTCAGCCCAGCTTCGACGTCCACTCCGATGGTTGGGCGAAGGGTATAGCGATGGATATCACCGCTGCAATCCTGGGCCCAATTCGGATTACTACAATCCATACAACGCCCACAATTCGTATTTGATCTCCAAGGACCCCCGGTTTCAGCAGCCGGTTCAGCCTCAGAACCAACAGATCCGATATGGTGTTCCGTATTCGGTTTACGCGGCCCCGATGCACAACGCCTCCTTTGGGCACGCCAACTCACAGACGCTGACACCACCGACCCCTCCGTCGAAATTCGAACGAGAGTCCAACAATTGGCAACCTAAGAAAAATCAGCCGGCGGCCAACGAGCAGCGTTTGAAACTCGAAACGCCCAATGGCGATTCCGGATCTCAGACAAGCGGTGGCAATTCGATCTCCCAACCCTCGCCTTTTGATTCGCTGGACGCCCAAACTTTTGAGTTGGAATTTAATAACACGACCGGTCTCCTCGGTAAGTAAAGAGGTAATTTCGGGAGAGTCGAAGCAGAATTAGTTTGGGTCAGCTTGGTTTGCTAGCGTCCAGTCTGCCATCTCTGACGATCCTGTTTGCTGTTGCTGCACGCAAATTCGCTCAAGAAATATCGCTCAAGTCATGCTGGAAAACTGCCGATAGCAGATTTTCGATTTGTCTTGACCCGTGTCAAAATAGATCTCTATACTCCGGCCAACGGATTTAAGCCCTGCACAGCTGCGTCGCGCAGGGCCGTTTTTCAATTTAGACTTGAAAAACGACAACCAAGAGCCCGGTTTATGGAGAAACCGCCATGGCCTTAACAGCCAAATTTTCAAGCGTTGCTTCACGCGCGTTGCTGCTTACCTTGTCTTGTTTACTGGCTTGGACCACCCATTTTGGTGCTGCATCCGCCCAGTCTCAACCTCGGCAACAGGCCGGAGCCAACCCGCCAGTCCAAAATACGATCAAGACACTTGCCGTCGTCAACGGACAGCCAATTTCGCGGCATCAAATCGCCGAAGAGTGCATGCGACGCTTCGGGCAGGACGTTCTGGATAGCCGAATTAAAAAACTGCTTGTGCTCGACCAGTGCAAGAAAAGTGGGATCGTCATCACCGAAAAAGACGTTAATGACGAGCTGGTTGGGAAAGCAAAATCGTTCGGCATGTCGGCTGACAAGTACGTCGAGATGATTGTCGAGCGACGAAAGATATCGATCGATCGCCTTAAAAATGACATTATCTGGCACGAGCTTGCCATCCGTCGCCTTGCTTCGCAGAACATCCAGGTCACACAACAAGACCTGGACAAACAAATGGAATTTGAATTTGGGGCGAAGGTTCAGGTCCGACAGATCGTGGTCGACTCCCAAGAGAAGGCCGAGCAAATCCGAGGACAGCTGCTGGCTCAACCTGGAAATTTCGAGCGTTATGCGAAACAGTTTTCACTGGATACACAAAGCAGTTCGATGGGTGGGCTGCTGCAGCCCATTCGGCGGAACCAAGGGCTGCCCGAGTTTGAAAATGTTGCGTTCGCGCTTCAACCAAATGAGATTTCAAAAGTCATTCCCGTTGCCAATCACTTTATCGTCCTTCGTTGTGAGCAGATTTTTCCTCCCACCGATCTTTCGCCACAAGAGATCACTTATCAACAAGAGCGGATGGCTAACGAAATCAAAGAAAAAAAATTGATTGAGTCGGCTCGAGCGATGTTTACCGTGATGCAAAAGAACGCCAAGATCGTCAACGTCATGAACGATCCTCAACTTCGCAAGCAAATGCCTGGCGTCGCCGCCCTCGTCAACGGGATCAAAATTCTCGATCGAGAGGTCAGCGAAGACTGCATTACTCGTTTTGGCATCCAAACGACTGACACTGAGATCAATCGCACCTTGCTAATGCAAGCCCTCAAGCTGGCAAACTTGCAGGTGTCTCAAGAAGATATCACGAGCGAAATCACGCGGGCTGCCGGAGCTTTGGGGCACCTCAAAGCCGATGGGTCCCCCGACGTTGACAACTGGCTGATCGTTCAAACCAACAACGATCTTTCTAAAGTCGACTTGTACATTGAAGACCAGGTTTGGCCATCGGTTGCGCTGAAGAAATTGG
>JBLINZ010000173.1:0-11426 GCA_047639375.1 Mariniblastus sp.
CATAGCGGCACTCTTTTCATGCTGTTTTCGCGGTTATGTATTTCATTTGGAGCATGTCCAGCGCTTGCGGTTTCCACCCGTTCGCAATGGCGTGTTTGCTCGGCTTAAACTTGTGTCTGTCCGGTTGATATTGGAATCCTAGTGGTAGAACCCTTGAAAAAACTTGAGCCCGAACGCATGACCTGCATGGAGATATGGGGTGGCAATCGTGCAATCGACAAGTACTTCGAAGCTCCAGGGCTCGACATTTATGTTCACTGCGCGCCGTACAAAGACAGCCAAACTGGCGGTGGAGACATCTACTATTTGACATCCTGTGCCTCAGGGCGAATTTCCCGATTCCTGCTGGCGGATGTAAGCGGACATGGCGAGTCTGCCTCGGCGATTGCGGTTTCTTTGCGAGATCTGCTTCGCAAAAACGTGAATAAGATCAGCCAACAGCAATTTGTCACTGAAATGAATGTGGAGTTCGGCGAACTAGGCGAAGACAGCGGTTTCGCCACCGCCGTTGTCGCCACGTTTTTTGAGCCCAAAAAAACTCTCGACATCAGCGTGGCTGGACATCCTTATCCAATTTACTATCGGGCCTTAAAGCAAAAATGGGTCCATCTAGACAGCGCTGATCTAGACGAAGGATTGGAAAACCTGCCGCTGGGAATTCATGATGACTCAAACTATCCCGGTCGAAAAATCACCATCGCCGAAGAGGACATGTTCTTGTTGTACAGTGATGCATTTATTGAGTCGGATGATACTCAAGCCAAAATGCTTGGAATCAAGGGCGTGCTTGAGATTTTGAATGGCGCCGATCGACTCTTGCCCGCAGATGTGATTCCGTTCTTGAGAAGTAAAATTGGCACGATGGCTGATGGCAATCTGACCGACGATGATGCGACGATGATCTTGGGCCACTTTACGTCGACCAAAGTCCGCATGCGTGACAACCTCATGGCGCCATTTCGCCTGCTTGGCGACGTGTGCGACAACACTCAGTTACACAAATAGCAATCGCAAGTAGCGATCAATTTCATGAACTCGTGCTCTGGCTAATTCAAATCGAGCTCGGATTTGCAAAGATTGCAGTTGTCCACTGCTAGTTTTCTCGGTTCTCAATGATTGTCAAGATAACATCGAACACAATTTTGGAAGGCACGTCAGTGCAGCAATGAAAAAAACAGTCCTTGGAAAATATTTATTTGTGTTGGCGGCTTTCATTTCGTTTCTCTTTTCGGTCTCTCTTTGGTTTAGTGGATATCGGGACGAAGGCGTGTTCGTTGGCTTGTGGGTCCCATCCATTCTGGCTTTGGGCTGCTTATTAATGACCGGCAAGCAACAGTCGGGGTCGGGCCAATGACTACGATAGCAATTTTTATTGTGGGTCTATTCGTCAGCGGCCTGACATTCGCAGCTGCGGCTTGCATTGGCCTTCAAGAAGCATCCGATCCCTCTCTGAGCGAGGTTAAGGATTTGTCGGATATCGAAAAAAAGATAGTCGACAGATGATCGCCTCTGGGTGAATTGTTCAAAGCGACTCGAACTCATCCGTGACCGCGCCCTGCTCGACGATCGGACTCAATCAATTTGCTGAGTCTGCACGCGCTGTTGATTTCGCAGCATTATCATTACGCAGTAGCAACGAATTTTATTCCGCAAACTGCCCCGGGTGGTGCGAGAATTTCGGCGGCTTGGGACTGATTGCCATCCGCTTGAACCAGCAGTTTGTACTCCATCAAAAACAGCCATCAAAAATAGCCATCAAAACGACAGGCCCTTGCGGTCTTGGCTTCGGACGTGGCACCAAAGTTGAATTTAGCTGCCTAGAGAATCACTGGTGTCTTGAGGAAGAAAGCCAAACCGGCGGCATCCTTGAAGCACTCCGCTGGTGGCTTGGTCGGTCGCGAGGAATAGTCGATCTTTCCAGTTTTGTTGCAGGTGTTCGTCATGGACCCGTTGCGCCAGTTCTCGATCCGCGTTTGCGACAACGATTGCTTTGAGCCCTGACGTCAGAGCTGTAAAATCGTTTCCCGAATCTCCGGCGTACACAATATTAGATTCGTCGAATGGCATATGGCGGATCAACCAATCGAGCGCGAAAGCCTTGGAGCAACCGAGGGGCAACAAGTCAATTAACCCGTCACCATTGAATGGGTCGACGCTTGCGATAATCGACCAAGGCAACTTGTTTCGATTCAATTCAGCCTGAATCAACTTGCAAGATCCGTCCAATTCTTGAGCGTAGGCATAGTAGCTTAGCTTGAAATGCCCTTGCTTCTCTTCTTCTTGCAGACGTATTCCGGGAATCGACGCCAATTCGTCTCGCAATATTGTGGCGGAATAGGCTCCGATCAGTTTCTTCAATTCTGCGGCATAGTCTCTCGTTCGTTCAAAACGAATTTCATTTTCTGGCGAACTTTCCAGTAAGGGTTGGAGTTTGTAGATCGAAGTTCCAACGTCGCAAATAATCCACTCAGGAATAGGCAGATCGAATTGCTTAATTTTTTGGATGACCGAAACAAAATGTCTTCCTGTTACAAACATCATCGCGAACTGGTTCTCTCGCACCGCGTGACTCAACGCCAGCAAGTCTCGTTCGTTTTTTGGATGACCGTCTAGTGGAATGAGTGTTCCATCCAGATCAGTTGCCACGAACTTCTTTCCTTCAACCAAGCCTCGATTATTTGTTGACATTCAGTTAAGATAGCAAATCTAGTGATTATTTACCTCCCCTTCACAATAAAAGGAGTAACAAATCTGTTCTGAAAGAACGCCCTTCGTTTATGGAGAGGTTCTGTTCGATCATTTTCCTGACAAGCAAGTATTGGGCGGCGCTCCTTTTAATGTGGCTTGGAATCTTCACGTCTTGGGCCAGAAACCGCAGTTCATTAGTGCGGTTGGCGGTGATGAAGAAGGCGAAAAAATTCTACGGTGCATGTCTCAAAACAATCTGAGCACCGAATCGGTTCAATGTTCTGAATATCCGACTGGCACAGTTAAAGTCTCGATTGTCAACGATGAACCACGCTACGAGATTCTGCCTGAGCAAGCCTTTGATCACATCGAATATGATCGAATTCAAAGCGACTCAGCATCTGCTGCGATTCTCTATCACGGCAGTCTGATTTGGCGAAATTCCGTTTCTCGCCAATCGCTAATGAAACTACGTACGGAAATTTCTGCTCCCGTTTTTGTTGACTTGAATATCCGAGAACCGTGGTTCGAAATGGTCTGGGTTCCGGAAATCTTGAACTCCGCAACAGTTTTGAAGCTCAACAAGGATGAACTGAAAACAGTCACAGGACTAATCGATTCTGACGAAACCTCCATCAAAGATGCGGCACTTTCGCTTCGACGCAAATACGAAATCAGCCAGATTTGGGTAACGGCGGGTAGCGAAGGAGCGTGGTTGTTTGACGAGGAAGGCCACATGCATTTCGAAGCGGTGCCCGCAGTCAATCATTTTGTAGACGCTGTGGGAGCGGGTGACGCGTTTGCCGCATGTGTCATTAGCGGCTTTCTCAATGAATTACCGGCTCCTGAAACGCTTCGACATGCCGTTCGTTTTGCGGCACGAATCTGTCAGATTCGTGGCGCGACGAGTGACGATCTCTCAATCTATTCAGCCGACTTATAAGCGATATCATGAACATCATGGAAGCCTCGACTCCTGAGTCGAACGACAATTTAGCAACCAAGAGAAAGCCATTTCACATCACGCTGATAAGTCTTCACGGCTTGATCCGGGCCAAGGACTGCGAACTTGGTCGCGATGCAGATACGGGAGGCCAGACTAAGTATGTGCTGGAACTGGCGGCTGAGCTCGCGAAGCAGCCAGAAGTATCTCGCGTCGAACTGCTTACTCGGCAAGTCGTGGATCCCAAAGTCGATGATGACTATGCGCAGTTGGAAGAAACGATCTGCGAAGGCGCCAAGATCATTCGGATTCCATTTGGCCCACGTCGCTATCTGAAAAAAGAAGCACTCTGGCCGTACATGGAAGTCTTCATTGACCAGACGATCAGTCACTTCAGACGGACGGGGCTGCCTGATTTGATCCACGGTCACTATGCCGATGCAGGTCTCGGCGGCGGCCAATTGGCTCGATTGCTTCATATCCCCTTTGTGTTTACCGGCCATTCGCTTGGGCGAGTCAAACGTGCTCGACTGTCGACTAGCAAGAGATCTCCCGAAAAGCTTGAGTCAACCTATAAGTTTATGGCTCGAATTGAAGCGGAAGAAATCGCGTTGGAAACCGCTTCGATGGTGGTCGCCAGCACTTCACAAGAAGTCGAAGACCAATACCAGAAGTACGAACATTATGTGCCGGAGCGGATGGAAGTCATTCCACCTGGCGTCGACCTGGCGGCGTTTCATCCGGCCGGCAATGGTGAGGATTTGGCGAACGTCAATGATTTGCTCTCACCGTTTTTGCGTGAACCCGACAAGCCAATGATCTTGACGATGGCTCGTCCCGATGAACGCAAGAATCTGGAAAAGCTAATTCAGGTTTATGGCGAGAGCGAACAACTTCAGTCACTGGCCAACCTTGTCGTTGTGATGGGCGCGCGAGACGACCTTCGCGAAATAACGAAAGCACAGCGAACCGTTTTGCTTAACGTCATCACATTGATTGACGTCTACAACCTGTACGGGAAAGTCGCCTATCCGAAGTCTCATGAGTCGTCCGATGTTCCCAACCTCTATCGCCGTGCCGCCAAAGCCAATGGCGTCTTCATCAATCCAGCGTTGACCGAGCCGTTTGGTTTGACGCTGTTGGAGGCCGCCGCCAGTGGTTTGCCTGTCGTGGCCACCAACGATGGGGGCCCCCGGGACATCATCGCCAACTGCCAGAATGGCTTACTGATTGACCCGTTGGATAGTGACTCGATCGAAAAAGCTTTGCTTCGTATGCTGACCGAACCTGAACAGTGGCAAACGTGGTCAAAAAATGGAATCGACGGCGTTCGCGAACATTACACGTGGGGCCGTCACGCGAAACGTTACCTCCGTGACGTCAATGAAATCCTGGCTGATTCGGCGACTCCCGCGTTGGTGGCGTCTCGTTCGGCCCGGCGCCTTCCCGACTTTGACCGTCTGGTTATCACGGATCTCGACAATACGCTCACGGGCGACCCGGTGGGGCTTCGCAAATTCAACGAACTGATCCGAGCCAATGAGCATATCGGGTTTGGAATTACGACCGGACGCAAATTGCAGTCGGCTTTGAAACTGATCGAAAAGCTCGGTCTTCCAACGCCCGACGTCATGGACACGTCTTGCGGCACTGAACTGCATTATGGGGAGAAGCTGACGTCTGATCGTAGCTGGCGAAAACAAATTGCCTATCAGTGGAAGCCCGATAAGGTTCGCGAGCTGTTGAACGGGCAATCCGGTTTTTTCCCGCAATCAAAAAGCGAGCAATCCGAATTCAAAATCAGTTACAAGCTCGATCCGAAACTCGCACCAAAAGCAGCGCAAATCAAACGGATTCTGCGTGAAGCTGGATTGCGAGCTAAGGTTGTATTATCGCTGGGAATCTACTTGGACGTGATCCCGGTTCGCGGCGGAAGTGGCCTGTCGCTTCGTCACCTGTTGTACAAATGGGGATTCGCACCGGAACAATTGCTGGTGGCCGGCGATTCCGGCAATGACGAAGGCATGCTTAAGGGGCGTGCGCTTGGAGTGGTTGTAGCGAATTACAGTCCTGAGCTTGAGAAGCTCCGCAAGTTACCGAGAATCTATTTTGCCGACTCGCCTCAAGCCCAAGGCATCATTGAAGGCATCAATTACTACAACTTTTTGGATAAAATCGTAATTCCCAATGACTCCATTGAATGACAAATCGAGCAGTGCCGGTTTTTCATTCGAAGCGGAAATAACATTGCAACGCATCCAGCCTCAACTAGATGCGTTCTGGAAAGCGCACGAAGTACCCGAGAATGAAGTCGTCGTATTTGATAAACGGTTAGAGGAAAACTGGCCCCGATTATTCGGGCTTTTGCACGAGCTATACAGCCAACGCTATGATTTTTTCTATCATGTTCAGCAGGTCTTAATGACCTGTGCGGAAGGCTTTCAGCAGCGATCTCCAGCCCTGCGCGAACTCGACTCGAAGCGCATCAACGAACCGGATTGGTTTCAGTCTGAGCGACTTGTAGGAGGAGCACTCTATGTCGATCTATTCAGCGAAAACCTTGGTAAGCTTCGTGAGCATATAGGCTACTTTCAGCGGCTTGGTATTACCTATCTGCATTTGATGCCACTGTTCGCTGTGCGACCGGGCAACAACGATGGCGGGTATGCGATTAGCAACTATCGAAGCGTTGACCCGCGACTGGGCACGATCGACGACTTGCGGTTGCTGGCGGCTGAACTTCGCGAAGCTGGGATCGTGCTGGTGCTAGATTTCGTTTTTAACCACACGTCTGACGATCACTACTGGGCACAACAGGCTCAGGCTGGCGTCCGCGAGTATCAGGATTTCTATTTTATTTTTCCCGACCGCGAACTTCCTGACCAGTACGAGCAGAATTTGCGTGAAATCTTTCCGACGGTTCGCCGTGGCAATTTCACTTGGCATGACGGGATGCACAGTTGGGTGTGGACGACGTTCAACAGTTTTCAATGGGATTTGAACTACGGTAATCCAGCTGTTTTCAATGCGATGGCGGCGGAGATGTTGTTTTTGGCAAACACCGGTGTCGATGCGCTACGTCTTGATGCCGTCGCGTTTATCTGGAAGCAGCTTGGGACAGGTTGCGAGAATTTGCCGCAAGCTCATCTGCTCATCCAAGCGGTGAATGCTGTTGCCCAGATTGTTGCGCCCGGATTGCTGTTCAAGTCAGAAGCGATCGTTCATCCGGACGAAGTCAAAAAGTACATCTCGCCGAAAGAGTGCCAAGTTTCCTACAATCCGACCTTGATGGCGTTGTTGTGGGAGTCATTAGCGACTCGAGAAGTCAAGCTGCTTCACCAGTCATTGCGGCATCGACATCAGTTGCCCGACGGAACAACGTGGGTTAATTATCTCCGCTGCCACGACGACATTGGCTGGACGTTTGATGACGCGGATGCTGCGGCGGTTGGGATCAAGGCCTTTGACCATCGCCAATTCCTGAATCAGTTTTACACAGGGCAGTTTCCCGGTTCGTTCGCGCGCGGCATTCCGTTTCAGCACAATGAAGCAACGGGTGACATGCGAATCTCCGGCACCATGGCATCGTTGGCTGGTTTGGAGCGAGCGATCGAGGAAGACGATGATGATAATAAAGAGATGGCGATCAAGCGGATCTTGCTGCTGCATGGCATTACGCTCAGCATCGGCGGTATTCCGTTGTTGTATATGGGCGAAGAGTGGGGAGTCATTAACGACTATGATTTTGTGAAAGACCCCGCCAAGGCAGGCGACAGCCGCTGGGTGCATCGTCCTAAAATGAAGTGGGAGTTTCTTGAGGAGCTGGAGCAAGACAACTCGATCCGCAATCGCATCTTTGGTTCCCTTGTCAGGCTGATCGAACTTCGCAAGTCGTTGCCTGCACTCTCCGGATTGCAAATGGAGTTAATCAACAACCAGAATGCTCACGTGTTAGGATACGTTCGTTCGAACAACGGCAGCCGTCTCATCGTGTTGGCCAATTTTTCCGAGACAGCACAGACAATTGCCGGCAATATGTTGAGAACAAAAGGCATGGGGCGTTTCTTCAAGGACCACGTTTCAAATGTTACGCTTTCCACGTCCGAACCGATCAAACTTCAGCCCTATCAGCTCTTGTGGCTGGAGCGTGAGTGAACCACGGCTTTGATGATCGAGTCTTTTGATATGACCGACAGGCGTCGAAAACTACGCTCGCAGCTTGCTGGGGTCTTAAGGAGAATAACAATTAGTTGCATTTTTCGTTGTGTCGGGCAGCATGTTCTCAAGTCCCGGTGCAATCAATATGTTAGAACATTTCTCTAGAAAGTTTGTTCTTTGCCTCTTTGCCCTACTAAGTCGCTGGCGATCCGTTAGACTGATGTCTTTGCAGAGATTAAGGGGCCGTATGTCATCAAGATATCGAATTCAGTTTCCATCTGAGCAGGAGCATGACCTCACTCAAGCCGAAGCTTACTTTAACCTGACTGAAGATGGCACGACACAAAAAATTCTCTTTCATGATTACGACCTCATTTACTCTAGGCCTGGGCTCTATGAACAGCTTTTCTACGAGCGGCTCAGGTGCACATCGCCAGAAAAAGTTACGGAATTACTGCACGACAGTCTGAATTCCGAAAGTGTTAGCTGCAGGGAACTGAGAGTGCTTGACCTGGGAGCAGGCAACGGCATGATGGCTGAGCTACTTCGCATCAAGGGCGTGGCTAGGATTGTAGGAGCCGACATCTTACCGGAAGCCCGTGAAGCAGCGTATCGCGACCGTCCGACTGCGTACGATGATTATGTCGTCGCTGACTTTACGAACTTGGACGATGGCCTGCGGGAAGAGCTAATTGATTGGCGTTTTGACTGCCTCACGTCGGTTGCCGCGTTGGGATTTGGCGACATTCCTCCCAAGGCGTTTTTCACGGCGTTAAAGTTTCTCCGCACCGATGGCTGGGTTGCCTTTAACATCAAGGAAACATTTCTCGACCACTCTGACGACATGGGTTTCTCGCGCTTCATTCGCGAATTAATCTTCTCTGAGTACCTGGATGTTTACCAGTTGGAGCGTTACACCCATCGATTATCCATGGAAGGCGTTCCGTTGAAGTATTTCGCTTTAGTGGGACGGCTGACAAGATCCATTCCACTTGACTTCTTGACCTCAATCGGGGTCGACGATTGAGCGAAATAAAAAACCAAAATGAGTTCAGGGGGATTTCCAATTCCCGTCGGGTCTTTGCTTTATTAGTGTTGATTGTCGCCGGTGAATCGATATTTTTTCTGCCATTCGTCCTGCCTCGCGTTTTCCGGCCAACGATTTTAGAGGTCTTTGAGCTTACCAACTACGAGCTGGGGACCGCGTTTGCTGCGTACGGATTCGTAGCGATAGTTGCTTACGCTCTTGGTGGGCCGTTGGCGGACTTGTTTTGCCCGCGTAAATTGCTCGCAATTGCCTTGGTTGGCACTTCGCTGGGAGGGATTGTGCTGTGGCAGGTCCCTTCACTCGGCACACTCACATGGCTCTATGCTTTCTGGGGATTCACGACAATCGCCCTGTTTTGGGCGGCACTGATTCGGGCGACCCGACAATGGGGTGGAAAACTAGCTCAAGGGTCCGCTTTTGGATTGCTTGAAGGTGGCCGTGGACTACTAACTGCCGTGACGGGATCGTGTGTCGTGGCAATTTATGCGTCTTTTTTACCTGCGGACGTTGAATCAGCTTCGCTGGAGGTTCGGGCGAATGCGTTGAAGCAAGTAATTCTCATTCTCGCAAGCATCACCTTCTTTGCTGCGGTACTGATTTGGATATTCTTGCCAAAACGAAACGCGATTAAACCAGCAGACAGTTCTAGCTGGTCGCTACGTGGTACCTGGCGAGTCGCCACAATGCCTGTGGTTTGGTTACAGGCGTTCATCATTGTTTGTGCTTATGTAGGCTTCAAAGCGACCGATGATTTTTCGCTTTATGCCAAAGACGTGTTGCTGTTGAATGAGGTCGAAGCGGCACGAGTCGGTACGTATTCTTTGTGGATGCGGCCACTCGCAGCGATTGCCGCGGGTTTCTTGGCAGACCGATTCGGTTCCGGCAAGATGACGGTTGTAAGCTTCGCGCTGCTGACTGCAGGAAGTGCGGCCTTGGCTTCCAATTTCCTGACGGTCTCAATGTTTATCCCTTACATCGCCATGATGGTTTGTGCCAGTTTGGGGATCTTTGCCCTGAGAGGTCTTTACTACGCCATCATGGAGGAAGGGCAAGTGCCACTCGCCTACACGGGTAGTGCGGTCGGTCTTGTTTCTGTAATTGGGTATACGCCAGATATCTTCATGGGGCCGTTGATGGGGTATTTGCTGGATACTGCTCCAGGAGTCATGGGGCACCGTCGCGTTTTTATGGCAGTCACAATATTCTCGGTTGCCGGCTTGATCGCGAGTCTGGCTTTCATCAAATTTTCACCTTCAAAAAAACAGAACTCAACTGCTTCCGTAGAGTCGTCCGGAGACGCTCCGTGACGAATCGCTATCTCCATTAGGAGTTACTTCGGGAGGGTCGACTTCATCGTTCGACGGCAGTTAATCGACTGAATTGCGAGTATCAAGAAATCGAATTATTCGTATTCAGGGACTTGATTGACTCTTCAGCAAACGGCCGTTTTTAAGATTCGCTTGATTGCCAATCCTCTGCGTCTCAAAATTTCCGGCGGATTGGGGTGTGTGAGGATTGGCCGTCGTTGGGCTGGCACCCGTTCAGAAACCCCAAGAACAAACAAGTGTGACCACGTAAACTTCGGGTCGCATTTGATAATTGCTACCGATGGGCGGGGCTATCATTCCACTGGGATTCCGAAAACGACAACGGCCAGCGACAAAGCGGCAACCAGAACGAAAAACACGATCTGCAGCCAAGGCCGTTTGTCGCGATCCAACGCAAAACGAGTTGCAATGATGGCTTGTAGGAAATAATAGATTGCAAAGGCTCGTGATGCGTAACTGATGATTTGGTAGATGTCGGCGAGCCAAGTTATCGTAATCGCACCAACAGCCAGAATTGCATAGGCGTCGTTCGACCTGACCTTCTTGCGAGACAACTCCTCAGCCAGTCCGCCACTGCCGCTAGTGTCAGCGACTGCGGCACTGAACTGGGCGGCCAGTGCAGCGACGACCAGCAGCGCTGGCAACAACGGAGCGACAATTCGGGTCATGTCAATAATTGCCGTTTCGTTTGATTCGACTTGATCCGGCGGAAAGCTGACGGTCGTCAGTACGATATAGATCATGTAAATGATGGCCGCGATCCATTGGGCATACCGCATCGTTTTCACACGAGTCGCAGCATCGTATTCGTTTCCCAGGTATCTCGACGTTTCAAAACCCTGAACGGTAATGATCAATCCAAAGGCTACTGCAATAGAACGAAGCCCAGTGATCCGCGGTTGACTAATATGCAATCCGGTTGTCTGCGTCAGCTCAAATGAGTAAGCGGTCATGCCGATCAAGAGGCCGGCAATGATCGCAAGCTTCAGGCCAACCGCGACTTCTTCCATCCGCTCCATCGCCAACAAGCCGCGCGAGTACCCAAAGGCCGCAATAAAGATCAAAGCGCCCGTCGTGACCAGACGCGCCGTCATTCCCGAATCGGCGGGCGTCAACTTGACCGCAAAAACGCCAAATAAGTTAAGGTAATACGCGACAGAAATCACGTACGCAAAGACAAGTACCCAAGATGCGACCGTCTCGATCAGTTGCACGCTCTTTGGAATTCCCTTCACTCCGATGCGGTCATACTCCAGAATGT
>JBLINZ010000174.1:0-11417 GCA_047639375.1 Mariniblastus sp.
ATTCCAGGCAGTTTTTTCACATAGTACCCATCGCTTGTCATCACAGGAACCACGATCACGTCACCGGCAGGAAGTTGTTCTAGGACTTGCCCCATTTCCGGCGTGCCATTCAAGAACGCCGGAGTGACTTTGCTAAAGTTGGCGAGCGTTGGTTGTGATTGAATCAACGCCGCAACGGATTTCGCCAAATCGTACAGCGGCTGGTTCGAATCGGGTGCAGCCAACGAACCGTGGGCTGCGAGGATCAGTGAAATTGGTTTATCTGGCATCGGAGGCCTCAATCTGAACGAGGCGTGGAAGCACGTCGTCAAACGTGGGAGTTTCTTTGCCGGTCACTCGAGCTCGATGTTCCGTACGTTCGAGGATGCGTTGGTAAAAATCCCCCAAGCATTCGTGCTCGTTCCGCGATTCGGCATACTTGTCCAACAATGGCGAAAGCGTCTCGATCAAATTTTCGATCTTAATATCGGCCGCATACAGATCTGCCATCCGGTCACCAGCTAAGCGTCCTCCCACGAACAAGTGGTAAACGCCAGGTCGCCGACCGACCAACGCGATATCGGCGGTGTAGGGGCGGGCACAACCGTTTGGACAGCCGGTCATGCGGATCGTGAGTTTGGCATCGTCGAGCCCTTTGGCTTTGAGTGTGTTCTCAATCTCGGTCAAAATGTCGGGCATCACTCGTTCTGCTTCCGCGACGGCCAGCCCGCAAGTCGGCATGGCGGGGCAAGCCATGGAGTAACGGCGGGCGTTAGAAATTTCGTGAAGTAGCGGGACGTTGTGCGATTTCAGAATCGATTCAAGTTCGTCGATCTGAGGCTCGGTCAACTCGTTGAAGAGGATGCTTTGTTGGGGCGTCAGCGTTGTGGGGCAACCGAATTGCTTGATGATTTTTAAAAAGGCGGTCCGCAACTGGTGGGTCTCGGTGTCTTTGATTCGGCCGTTTTCCACGAACACGCCGTAGAAAAACTTCCCGTCACCTTGTTCGTGTTTGCCCATCCAATCTTGATTGGAGGCTGCTGGGATCTCTCTCGAGTCTTGGACTTCGAAATCACAACGTTGTTTGAATTCTTCCCGGAACGCTGCGACACCCATTTTGTCGACCAAGTACTTGAGGCGGGCGTTTTTCCGGTCGAATCGGTTTCCGTAGTCGCGATAGATCGTCGCGATCACGCGGGTTGCCGCCACACCGTTTTCAACTGCCACGAATCCAATTTTCTCAGCGATCTGAGCAAATGTATTCGGCCGTCCGTGACTCATACCCAGCCCGCCGCCTGCCACAACGTTCCAGCCAACCAGTTCGCCATTCTCGAGGATCCCGATCAACCCTGTGTCGTACGAGTAGATGTCAATCTGATTGTCGCCTTGGACCGTCACGCCGACTTTATACTTGCGTGGCAGGTACGTTTCGCCATACAGCGGCTCGGTTTCTTGGGTGGTGGTTTGTCGTTCGCCTTCGATCCAGATCTCATGATAGGCTTTGGTGGCCGGCTTGAGTTCTTCGGCAACTGCATGGGCTGTTTCGCGAATTTTTTGATGCACCGCGTCTTTGATGGGAGCCGCGGTGGCCATTACGTTGCGGCACACGTCACCGCAGGCCGCGAGCGTGGTCATTAGCGCCTCGTTGATCTGTTTGATCGTCTCGCGAAGATCATCCTTGATCACGCCGTGGTACTGAATTGCTTGCCGAGTCGTGATCCGGATCGAGCCATTGGCGAATTCGTCAGCCATTCGGTCGAGGTCGATGTACTGAGCTGGCGTCAGTTGACCGGCTGGAATCACGACGCGAAGCATAAAACTGTAGGCTTTACCTAGGCCTTCGGCGCGGCGCGGTTTCCGCAAATCTCGATCGTCTTGTTGATAAGAACCATGGAACTTAATCAATTGAAGATCGGCTTCCTCAAAACACTCGGCCTGAGGGTTTTTGAGGGTTTCGTCAATCGTACCACGAAGTAGTTGGCTGGCTTGCTTGGCGATTTCGACTTTGGTCGGTTCAGTTTTTTCTTTGGCCATGGAGTGTGTCGTTTATATTTGGCTAAATAGCGGGTGGAATGCGTCTGGCTTATCAAACGCCATAAAATGCCGGGCTAGATTGAGAAATGCAGCCCGCATTCGTCTTTGTCGTTGCCTGCCCAGCGTCCTTTGCGGACTTCCGAGTCGGGACTGGATCCTGGCACCGATTTTGTGCAATGGAAACAGCTGACGCTGGGGTAGTTCTGTAGGTGTAGTTGATTGAAAGGAACGTCATGCTCTTGAATGTAGTTCCAGACCTGACCCCGCGACCAAGTGGCCATGGGGCAGAATTTGAGCAGTTCGTATTTCCAGTCCCAACCCACAACAGGAATGTCGGATCGTTGTTGGGTCTGGGTGCGACGCAGCGCGGTGATCCAAAGCCCGTACCGGACGATGTTTTCACGCATCGGCTGGACCTTGCGAATGTTGCAGCACATGTTCGGATTGTTCTTCCAAAGCATGTCACCGTAAGTCTTGCGCTGCTCTTCAATCGAAACTGGAGTTTCCCAAGTCACGAAATTCAAATTGGTGTATTTCTCGGTCAGCTTTTTTCGAAGCTGATGGGTCTCTGGAAAAAAGAATCCGGTGTCGATGCATGCGACCGTCAATGGCTGGAGGTCGTTTGCCTCGATCGCTTTGGAGCACATGTCCATGAGCGCGCATCCTTCCATTCCGAATGAAGTCGTCAAGACGATCGGAATATTGGCGAACTTGGACAATCCCCACGGGACGAGATCGCCAGGCGCAGCTTGGTTGCCGACGCTGCCGTCTGGTTCGGGCGTTTCGGAAGATTTGAGTTGGACTAGTGACTCGGGCGAAACGGATTCACTCTCAGGTGAGGTCTGCGGTTCGTTGGCAAGTTGGTTTGAGTTGACTTCGGATTGATTCATGTCGAATTGATTCGTTTCGAACTTGGTTGCAAACCGCTTTTGGCGGCCAGAGCAGGGCGTGAGTCAAGGATTCTCGGACGCCTGGTTGGTGTTTGATGAGCGTCCAAAAAATGCAGCTGCTTTAAAGTTTGATACTTGAACGACAAGTAAGGTTCGTATCGCAAGGTACAAAAGTGGAAGCGAACGGGCTCAGATTGTTGGCTGAAAACAAAAAACAAGACCGTCGCAACAAAACGTAGTAGTGTTAATACAATAAGAGGGCGTTTGAGAACAACACCAAGCCGATGAGTCACGCCAAGCCGTTGAGTCAGGTACGAATTGGCAATTCAGATTTTGAGAACCGGCAGGGGGCATGGAGCCCTTTCATGTTGATGCATCCGGTTGAGTTCCGCGGCGGGAATAGTACCGCGAACTCTATTCCCACTTCAAAACGTCCATTCTTTCGCGGTCAAATTCTCCGTCAACTGCCCTCTTTACCACTGAATAAGGTCGTGCTGGCGCGGATTCAAGCTCAATCGCATCGACTGTTCGGATCATGACCTTAGTGGTCGTTTTGGGGCAATCGAATGATCCTTGCGTGGCGAAACCTCGAGCCGCCCTTGTGTGAGCAAAAATTCGCTTTTTTCAACTCTGGGGGAGGACGAGATTGTCTCAGACTGAGATTGTTGTCTCGTTGAGAGAATTGGGGGCACCCTCCAGATTGTCGCTGGGCCATCCGAGTGGTTGGTTTCCCGGATTTTCATTGGATTTTCAAGAGTTGAGAAGATTGGCACGTCGGTTGCTATGAAAGGAATGGAGCGAACGAAAGAATGACATAAGGCTCCTTGATATTGCTTCAATTTCGTTCGCTCTGTTTTATTTCATCCTTACGCCCGCCCCTATCCCACCTGATTTTGCCAGGGTTGTGAAAGCAGCTATGGCTCCTTTTTCCAGCTGCTCGACCGCCATTGGGCTGTCGCTCCCATAGGGCAGTTGGTTATTACGCCCCAGAAATTTTATTTCTCTGGGGCGTTTTTTTTGCACGATCGCTGGCGGTTGTCATGCTCAGCCTTTCAGAGCGGAGCTTTGCGAGCCTTCTGAAACCCAGGTTCGCGTTTTGAGTATGCTACGATAATCATCTGCTTGAATATGTCTTACGTTTGATTCATCGATTTTCGTCGTAGCCAAAATACCCAATGAAACCTTATCACTTGCTCGCGGTCAGAGTTATTTCCGGTTCGATTCTATGGCTCGTGTTCGCTTCGTCTGGAGGAGCGGCTCAGGCTCAGAATCAGTCGGAGCCCATCACTTACAATCGACACATTCGCGAAACATTGTCGAACAATTGTTTCTATTGTCACGGCCCGGACGAAGAGCATCGTGAAGCCGGGATGCGGCTCGATATTCCTGACGAGGCTGATTTTGATGAAGTGTTGGTACGGATCAGTTCGACGGATCCGGATGAAGTCATGCCGCCTCCCAGTTCTCACAAGAAACTCAGTGGGACCCAGATCGAGAATTTGAAGACTTGGATCGAGGCGGGCGCGGTTTACGAAGACCACTGGGCGTTTGTCACGCCTCAACGCGCGGCAATTCCCGAAGTCGACACAAGCAAGTTGGTGGCGTGGAGCGAACAACCCATCGATCGTTTTGTGTTGGCCCGCTTGAATCAAGCCAGTCTTCAACCGACTCAACCGGCGGATAAGCGCACGCTCATTCGTAGGGTAGCATTTGACTTGACCGGCCTTCCTCCAACACGTGCGGAAATTCAAACGTTTCTCGATGACCAATCCGAGACCGCCTATCCGGCCTTGGTAGACCGGCTGTTGGCCAAGCCTCAGTACGGCGAACACATGGCTAGGTACTGGTTGGATTTGGTTCGTTTCGCGGACACCAACGGGCTGCATCACGATCACTATCGCGAGATGACGCCGTACCGAGATTGGGTGATTCGGGCATTCAATGACAACCTAAATTTTGACCAGTTCATCACCGATCAAATTGCTGGCGATCTTCATGTTCAACCGACGGTCGATCAGGAAATCGCCTCGGGTTTCAATCGGTTGCACTTGATCATCGATCGGGGCACAGCCTTGCCTGAGGAAAGCTTTAACCGGAATGTGGTCGATCGTGTTTCGGCAGTTGGGACGGCGTTTCTTGGATTGACTGTGCAATGTGCCGTTTGTCACGACCACAAATACGATCCGATCACGCAGAAAGACTTCTATCAACTCTACGCGTTTTTTAATAATTTCGATGGTGGTCCTGAAACGGGCGGTCGGAATGGGTTGGATTTCAATCGCGGGTTGCAAGCACCTTATCTCGAATTGCCGACCCCTGCTCAGGCCAGCGAATTGGCCGCCAAGAATCTAGCGATCAAGCAATTGGAGGCTGAGCTCAAAACGATCGCGGAGAAGCTGAAACAGCACAAACAAGCAAAAGAAAAAGCGGCGCTGGTAAGTGGGGTCGGTGACACCAAACAGCCGGTGGTAAAAGCCGCTTCTGATGACTCTCTGGCTGACACGCAGCAGCAACTCGAAACCAATCTCAAAACGGTTCAGAGTGACCTTGATCGGCAGAAAAAGTCACGTGACGCGCTGGTCATGGAGATTCCAGCCACGTTGGTAATGAAAGAACGGGCCGAAGTCAAACCGGCTCATATCATGATTCGAGGTGCTTACGATCAACCTGGAGAAGTCGTGGAGCGAGATACGCCTGGGTTTCTACTGCCGATGAAGGACGCGGAGGGAGTCAAGACGCGAATGGATTTAGCCAAGTGGCTAGTGGATCCTTCGCATCCGTTGACCGCACGCGTGGCGGTCAATCGATTTTGGCAACAGCTGTTTGGTGTGGGATTGGTTAGAACGTCGGAAGATTTTGGGGCCCAAGGTGAGACGCCCAGTCACCCGGAACTTCTTGACCATCTAACCGTCCAATTTGTCGAATCGGGTTGGGAAGTCAAATCCTTGCTCCGATCAATTGTACTTTCTCAAACTTATCGACAGACGTCCGTCGCCTCACGTGAGCGATACATCGCGGATCCGGACAATCGTCAGCTGGCTCGGGGTTCGCGGTTTCGGCTTGATGCCGAGATGATTCGCGATCAAGCGTTGGCGGTCAGCGGATTGTTGAACCCTAAACTGTATGGCAAGAGTGTTAAGCCGCCCCAACCGGATGGGCTCTGGAAAATTGTGGCGATGCCCAGTTCTTATCCGAATGTGTTTGTGTCCGACAAGGGCGATGAAATCTACCGACGCAGTGTGTACACGTTTTGGAAGCGTGGGTTGCCGCCTCCGCAGATGACGATCTTTGATGCGCCGGCGCGTGAAAGCTGTATTGCTCGACGGGAGCGAACGAACACGCCCTTGCAATCGTTGATGCTCATGAATGAGTCGCAGTATTTCGGAGCGGCCATGCATTTGGCGATGAAGGTCGTTGCTCAGGCGGAGCTTACGGACAACCAGAAAATCGTCCAGGTATTCGAGTCGATTACGTCTCAGAATGCGGATCAAGAAACGATGGTTCAGCTCAATGCGGCGCTGGAAGCATTTCGATCCACGTTCGCCAACGACGTTGAGTCGGCGAAAGCCATGCTTGCGGGCACAGGCAGCGCGGCGGCCAAATCGATTTCGGATTCAAGTCAACAGGTCGAAGTGGCATCTTGGACGATGCTGGTGCACTCGTTGTTGAATCTCGATGCAACAAAAACTCGCGAGTAGTTCACCTGCGAATGCTCTCTTCTTAAATCATTTCTGGCTAATTTTAATCCGAGTCAATCATGAACCCAGCACAACAATACAACGATCTCCAGGCTCGACGCCGGTTCCTCAAAAGTTCAGCAATGGGGCTCGGGGCAGCGGCGCTTGGCTCGATCCTGGCGTCCAAAACCGTTGGCAACACTGGGCCGACGACAAGCGGTTTTGAAGACGGGCTACGCGGTGTGCATTTCCCGCCCAAAGCCAAGCGGGTGATATTTTTGTTCATGGCCGGAGCCCCCAGCCAAATTGACTTGTTCGATTACAAGCCGGACTTGCACAAGCAGTTCAACCAGCCGCTGCCGCCTACCGTTAGCAATGGACAACGTGTGACGGCGATGACCAAGGGACGCACTCAAATGGTGGCGCCGTCGATGTTCAAGTTTGCTCGTCAAGGCAAGAACGGGATCTTCATGAGTGAATTGTTGCCGCATCTTTCCAGTGTGGCCGACGATTTGTGCATCATTAAATCTACACACACCGATGCGATCAATCACGATCCAGGAAAAACGTTGTTCTGCACTGGGACGGAGATTCCAGGAAAAGCCAGCTTGGGCGCTTGGCTGAGTTATGGGCTGGGCCGGATGAATGAAAACCTGCCGGACTTCGTCGTCTTGAATTCCGCGTTTTGGACTGGTGGGACCGGCAACGTTCAGGCCCTCTACAGTCGGTTGTGGGGATCTGGGTTTTTGCCATCCAAGCACCAGGGAGTTTCGTTTCAACCGTCCGGCGATCCGGTTCTGTTCCTGTCAAATCCCGCCGGTGTCAAAAGCGACACACGACACAAGATGTTAGATTTGGTGACGAAGCTCAATCAAAAACACATGCTGGAAATCGGCGATCCGGAAATCCAAACCACGATCGCCCAGCAGGAAATGGCGTTCCGGATGCAAACCTCCGTTCCCGAGCTCACTGATCTTTCGCAAGAGCCAGAGCACGTGTTGGAGTTGTATGGACCCGAGGTTCGCAAGAGCGGATCGTTCGCGCGAAATTGCTTGCTGGCTCGACGCATGGCGGAACGCGACGTTCGGTTCGTGCAGCTGTTTCATCGGGGCTGGGATCATCATCGGGGGCTCCCCAAGAAAATTAAAGGCCAGGCTTACGACGTTGATCAGCCGGCGGCAGCCCTGCTCAAAGACCTTAAGCAACGTGGGATGCTCGACGAGACGCTTGTCGTATTCGCCGGAGAGTTTGGACGGACTACGTACTGCCAAGGCAAGCTGACGCATACCGATTATGGCCGTGACCACCATCCCCGCTGTTTTTCGACTTGGATGGCGGGCGGCGGAATCAAAGGTGGAATCACGCACGGGCAAACGGACGAATTCAGCTACAACGTGGTTGAAGACGGCGTGCACGTTCGAGATTTTAACGCCACGATCTTGCACCAATTGGGAATCGATCACAATCGATTGACTTTCCCGTTCTTGGGCTTGGATCAGAAGCTCACCGGTGTGAACGAAGCTCATGTGATTGAAAAGATTCTACGTTGAGAAAGTTCTCTCCGGTGCCAAGTCGACTAGGCGGGGTTAAGCGTCATCAATGGTAGCTCGATGTCCTCTGGAGCGATCGGTCTTTCCGGATCGCGATTCCACGCTCGGTGAGTTCCGCCGAACGTGATTCGCGCGAAAAACGGCTGGTCTTTCTCTCGTTGCTTCCAGTCTGTGCCTATGAATAGCTCTTCTTTTTTATCAGGCAGGAAATTGCAATCAGTTTTCCAGCTCATCAAGCTAGTGTGATAGCCTGCGTCGGCAAACAGGTGCGGGATTGGGCGGATGCCAGAGGGCAGCGGTTGTTTGTCGTCCGTTCGATGTTGATGGGCACCGATATAGTTTTGGTGGAATCCCGTCATCATCGCGGAGCGTGACGTTGAGCAGACGGGCGACGTGGTAAACGCGGTGGCGTAGCGAATGCCTTCCGACGCAAGTTGATCCACGTTCGGTGTGTGAATGCCTGCCGTTCCGTAGCACGATAAATCGGGGCTCCAATCCTCGATGGTGATCCAGAGGATGTTGGGGCGTTTTTCTAGTCCAGAGTTTCTTTCTTCAGCTTTGGCGAATTGAGTCCAGAAGGCAAGAACGAGGCTTGCGATAAATACGGTGTGAAGCCAGATCCGCTTGTTCATGCTTATTTGTCTCTCTTGCAATATTAGAAGACGCTTATTGGGACTTCTTCTTTTTGGCAGGTTTCATTTTCGGCGACGGATGCTTCGCCAATATCGACTTGAGCCTCTCGAGGATCTCGGGTTGCGTGGCAGCCAGATTCTGACGTTCAAGCGGATCGGCTGTGTAATCGTAAAGTTCGTACTCCACTGTACCGGTTCCACGCATGTCTTGCCATTCGACCATCCGGTACTGTTCCGTCCGAATTGCACGTCCCAACTTGCGTTTTGGGAACGCATGGTAGGCGTGATCTCGCACGCGAACCGCCGGATCTAACAAGACAGGTGCAAGGCTCACGCCATCGATCGGTTGCGGTCCCGTGGGTTGGGCCAGCCCAGTGAGTTCGCAAAGCGTGGGGTAGATGTCAACTGATTCGGCCAGTTGCCGCGTTGAAGTTCCGGCTTGAATGCCGGGTCCTGCGAATAGGATCGGAATTCGATTGGCTTGTTCGTAATTCGTGTGCTTTGTCCAGATCCCTAGATCACCCAAATGGAATCCGTGATCGCCCCACAACACGACGATCGTATTGTCAGCCAGATCCAGGCGGTCAAGTTCCGTGATGACTTTGCCGATTTGAGCATCGACGAAACTCGCGCTAGCGTAGTAGCCATGGATCAACTGCCGTTTGAGTTCGTCTGGAATCTCGGCCGACGGCGGGACGGGTTTGTAAGCTGTGATTTCGCCGCCTTTCTTGTGGGCGGTGGTTGGCGAATCGACGGGAACCGATTCGTACTTGGGCATGGGAAGCTTTTTTGGGTCATGCATATCCCAATACTTTTTGGGAGCGCTGAACGGTAAATGCGGACGGGCAAACCCTGCGGTAATAAAAAAGGGCGTTCCGTTTTCCGACCGACGTTGCTTTGCGGCTTGAAGTCGCTTGATCGTCTCGTTGGCGACTCGCCCATCGGCGTAGCTTTCGTCGGGAACTTGAGGCGATTCAAATGCAGCACCACGAGGCAAGCTCCGGATCTTGCCCAATTTTTGGTTCGTGAACAGCGCTTCTTCACGCGTCAGTTTTCCACCATCCGTGCTGGCGGGGTCCAAGTACTCAATGACTTTCTCGTGAAAGTGCTCGACTTGAAAAGACTGCGGGTCGCCCATGTTTCCATGCCCAATGTGAAACACTTTGCCCAGCGACTCGGTGCGGTAGCCATGCTTGGCAAAATACTGCGGCAGCGTCACCGCGTCAGGAACAAGGTCTCGCAAAGGACTGCCTAACCCGTACAACGCCGTTGACGTCGAGTGCGAGCCCAGCATTAGCGTGAATCGAGACGGAGCACACACCGCTTGATTGCAATACGCCAGATCAAAGCGCATCCCACGTCGGGCGAATTGATCGAGGTTGGGCGTAATCGCATGTGCGTCGCCATAGCAGCCGAGCGCCGGTTTGAGGTCGTCAACCAAAATCAATAGTACGTTGGGACGTTCCTTGATCGACGAAGCAGAGTTGTTATTCTCCGCGGCTGAAAAACTCGAAAGGCCAATAACTAGACTCGCGAAAATCGCGATCGCGGATGTCGGGTTCATGTGCGTTGCCGTGGATTGAGATTCTAGATTGTTTGCGAGGTGGGACGATTCAACAAAGTCGACGGTCGCTAGTCTATCCTAAAACTCAACGTCGCCTAAGAAACGTGACACTGAGAGTGCTGTCGGTTGTGAATTGGGAGGTAATCTATCGGTAGGCTAAAGAATTCAATGAAGCAGAGAATCAGTTGTTCTGAACTAGAGGATCGCCTGCTGTGTCGTTGTCAACTCTTGCTAGTCTGATTTTGGCTGTTCAGGATTTAGTTTCGATTTATCTTTTGCGAAAACGAAGAGGATGGCAGGTAGCATCAACACATCGGCGATCAAGGCCACGGCCAACAGGGACGCGATCGACCAGGAGAATCTGGAGATCACCAGCATGTTGCTGAAATAGTAGGAGAAGATTCCTGCGCCAGCGATCAAGGTAGTGTGCAACATCGCGGGTCCGCATTGGCCAAGTGTTTTGACGACGGGTACTGAGACATTTTTCAAACTGCCTCCAAAATCACGGAATCGCATGAGGAAGTGCGTGGTGTCGTCAACCGCGATTCCCAAAGCGACGCTGGCCGCCATCGCGATCGCCAAATCAACGGGACATCCTGCGAGGCCCAGCCCTCCAAATACGACCAATGTTGGGAACAGGTTGGGGATCATCGCGATCAACCCAATCGAAACCGAACGCAAAACAATGATCAGCACGGGGGTGATAATGACAAACGCGAGTAGAAAATTTAAGAACAAGTCGGAAAGTAAATTGAGTTGGGCGTGATTGAAGAGGTGAGTTTTTCCTGTATAGATAATTTTCGGTGAAAGGGATGGTGGGGGCGTTTCGGTGCCAGTGAGATTTTCGGAGCCAGGAACTACTTGGGTAACTCGGCCGGCTGCGGCGAGTACCGAAGACTTGATCTGGGAGAAGTCTTGTTTTTTGGTGAAGGGAAATCGCAACGTGATCCTCCAAGTCTCTTCGTGTTTGTCGCAGTGAAGCAGGTTGCCGTTGGCCATGGATTGACGTTCGCGACGCAGCAGGTTTCTGTAAGTCGCGCGCTGGAAAAAACTTCTGGCGTTGGTTTTGGCGGGCTCGTCCGGGAAGAAAT
>JBLINZ010000175.1:0-11410 GCA_047639375.1 Mariniblastus sp.
CACGGCCCTCAAACGATTCGAAACGCTAGTCGATGAGCTAGACGAATTGCTCTAGTATTGAATCAAGATGTTGAATCAAAGTTTTTGGTTCTGGGCGGAATTTCGTGGCGATTGGCGACAACCGCTGAGAAACACGTGACCCTTGCTGTTGGTATTCCCTCATCAACCGGCCAACCGTTCCCGTCCGAAGATGCGGGGAGAAGGGAGCTAAGAATTCTCTTCTACTGCGGGAAGCTGAACTGGCACCAAACACAACCCACTAAAATATGCGAAGAGCCAAAGTATTTGGGCCCAGCCTTTGCGGCAGCCCATGGAAAAATCGCAAGACAACCTGCCCCGCTTCGACTAAAATCAATTCAGGGGCTTGGTCAATGATTGGAAACGGCATGCGTTTCATTTTACTCGTGTTCGCGCTGGCGATCAGCGCTGCGATTCATACGATTCCTTGCTCAACCGCAGGGGCCTGCTACTTGCAATCCAAGGCGGATACGCCGAATTGGCGAACCGCCAGAATGGAACTGGAAAAACCATTCGTCACCGAGCTCGAGTCCATCGCGGCTTGGTCTCGAGACAACGGCAATGAGGCACAGGCCCTCGCCACGTTACGGCTTTCGCTCCAACGGGACTTGAACCGGCAGTATTTGTTCTTGCCGTCTGAATCTTCGCGGCCCGCTATCGACGAATCTCCCGCTGGGCAATGGCGTGCCAAAATTCACGCCGCCCAAACAGCCCACGCCGAACGGATATTTGAGTTAGCCAAAACCGCCGCACAACAGGATGCCGGCGCGATTGCTTACCAGTTGCTCCACGAAGTCATTCATCACGACCTAGACCACGCCGTCGTTCGAAAAATGCTGGGACATCGCAAGTCAACCGCCGGCTGGATGGTCGCTTCCGATTCAATTCGCATTAAGAAAACAGCCCGAGGCCATGACGTCGTGCAGTGGCCCGCCGGGACCTACATCCGGGTGTTGACCCCGCACTTTGAAATCGAGTCCAACGCCAGCGCACAACGCACAACGTATTTGGCGGAACAACTGGAACGGGGACACCTCGTATGGCGGCAAGTATTTTTTGAATACTGGAGTTCAGCCACCCTCGTCAAAAGTTGGCTGGCTGGCAGTGGGTCGGCTCGGACTCCCAACCAGCGTTTCCGGGTTGTGTTTTTCGAAAACAAGCCTTCGTACGTACAGCACTTGGCGCCAATCGTTCGCGGGATTGGAATCTCGTCAGGCTATTACAGCAGCGACCATGAAGTTGCATTTTTCTATGACGGCGACGCGAGCGTGCAAGAGACTTGGCGGCACGAGCTGACGCATCAATTGTTTCGCGAAACTGGCCGAGCCAAAAAAAGCCCGTTCGAACAAAGCTTTATCTGCTTGGATGAAGGCGTCGCCGCGTACTTTGAATCGATGGTTGATTTTGGCGCCTACGTGACGCTGGGAGGATTCGACGCCCGGCGAATGCAATTTGCCCGCCGCCTGATCCCGACCCGATCCTACGTTCCGATTCAGCAACTCACCAGTATCGGACGAACGAATCTCCAACAACGTACCGACGTCGCCAAGCTTTACAGCGAATCGGCAGCCGTGGCGGACATGTTGATGAACAGCCAAAACGGCAAGCACGAACAGGCCCTGACTGAATTCATGACGCTGGTTTTCAAACGCCGGCTCAAGGCTGGATCCTTTGAGAAAATCATTGGCAAGTCATTTGAGGAATTGGACCAGGAGTTTGTCCAGCACATGTCCGTCGAGGCAACCGTGATTCGCGACTTTCTGACCTTCCCAGAATCGCGCACGGAGCTGGCAGTGCCGGGGACTAACTTGGACGAAGCAGCCATGAGCTCGATTGGAAAATGCCACAACCTGACATGGCTAGATCTTTCCCAAAATCCGATTGGAACTCGCTGGTTGTCAAACTTAGATGGGTGTCAACAATTGCGACAGTTGATGATGGTGAGCTGCCAGTTTGAGGCCAACTCGTTGGCGGCGCTGACGGGGCTGGGACAACTGGACGAGCTAGACCTAAGTGGATCCAATGTGACGGACTCGGATATGTCAGCGGTCGCCCAAATCCAAAAACTGGCGCTTCTGCGGCTGGCGTCGACGAACGTCACCGACCAGGGCCTCCAGCAGTTGGTCTCCCTGAAAGGCCTTCAATACCTTGACGTATCGGGCTCGCGAGTCACGGCACGCGGGATCGCGGAGCTGAAGGCCCGGTTGCCCAAGTTGAAAGTCATCCATTAAAGCAGGTTTTTGCGGTACTTTGCAAATTCGGTAACCCAAGGCGATAGGGCTTGTTGATTGATGATGCGAGACGATAGATCGCTTCACGATTAGCCGGCCGGCGGCAGTCACAAACGAACAACGTTTGCCAGCGAGGGCGAACAACCACCACTGCCATTCAACCGGCCAATGCATCAACAAACCAGGTTGTTTCAAATCGTTGTGGCCTTACACAATGCCAGACGAATGAACGGGCAGAAGAGAGCTAAGGATTCTCGTCGCTGACCTGCGTAAATCTGGACTTGGAACCAAAAAACAACGTACTAAAAAATGAGAAGCCCACTTGCGAGAATCAGACGCGACAGCGAGCGTCGACACCCTCCACCTGAGAGGGCCAGACGCGAAGCGGCCGAGGAGGGTTCCCGACCAAATTTGTACAGTCAAGAATGACGGCTGGATTAAACACAGCGCATAAAACGTTTCTACCGGGTCCGCAACGGTTAAAACCGCTTGTCATTTCCCGATCTGGAAAGAAAATTGAGCCACATAGTTCAAAATGCGTTGACCCATGACGAACCCAAGTTTAAGATTTGCCTCATGTTCTATGGTGGGTATAGCTCAATTGGTTAGAGCGCTGGATTGTGATTCCAGAGGCTGGGGGTTCAAGTCCCCTTACTCACCCTTGCGAAAAGCCCCGGAAACCAAGTGTTTTCGGGGCTTTTTTCGTCTAGAATCTCGCAAACCGCAAATTTGCACGTCCTCACCTGAAATACCCCTTCGTTTTCAAAACCTGCTGGCCCCCATTTCTGGCCCCCATTTCTGGCCCAAAACTCGCCAAACAGACACTTATCCAACCAAGTTTGTAATTCGGAACAACAAAAGTTGCTGGCCCCAGTACTAGCCCACATTTTCGCTGAATCGTTCTCGCCTTGGCTTTTCCAGGCTAACGGCTCGGCCCCGCGGCCACATTATGGAACATGCAGAGCAGCGTGTGCTCGGGCCATTCAGTCTCGCCAGTTCGTTGAGCGATCGACAGATGCCATGCAGATAGGCCAAGCCGTCGCGGATTTGTCGTCGGAGAACGCCTTGTCATGCCAGGACCACCGGAACTCGTCACGATCCATCGATAGACTCTGTTCCCCATCAAGCCGTGTTCACCGACGGAAACCGTATGGTCAGCAGTGAATGAAGCGACAAGAGTGTTTTGCGATTGTCCCATCCGTTCCAGTTAAATCTGTTCAGTAAGCAGTGTGAACAATCTCGCGAAAGAAATAGCTTCCGCGAAGCGGGAGCAGCGGTCTCGCGTTCAATTATCTCTCGACCGGTCATACACTTCAATCTTGCTAAATTTTTGGGTTACAATTTGTCGATAACACGAACCGAGTCACCCACATCTTTGAAACGGAATGTTCATCTATGAATCGATCGCTTTTAACTCGCCGGACTCTATTGAAAACTGCCAGTGGTCTTTTGGTGGCAGGCGGTTTAGCGCCATTGAGCCATGCGGCCAGCTTTGCACCTCAGGATGATGTAGCAAAACAAAAGCTCGAAAAAGATTTGATTTTCCGAACAACGGATCCTAGAAACGGTGAGCCGGAGCTAGCCAAACTAGTTCAGAGTTGGCAAACGCCAACCGAACTTTTTTACGTACGCAGCCATGCTCCCAATCCGGTAATTGATCCCAAGACGTTCCGGCTAAAAGTTGAAGGGCTGGTTCGAAACGAACTTACGCTCTCGCTTGATGAACTAAAAGACTTACCGACGATGTCGACGACCGCAACATTGACGTGTGCTGGTAATCGAAGAGCTGAATTCAATGGTCCAGAATACAAAAACGTGCCTGAAGTTGGCGGCGTTCAGTGGGAAGGCGGGACGATTGGGAATGCGACTTGGGAAGGGACGTTGTTGGCGGCGGTTCTGAAGCGAGCGGAAGTAAGCGACGGGGCGAAGCACGTTTGGTTTGAAGGGCTTGACCAGATTGATAAAAAAGGTGAAGTGATTGGGTTCGGTGGTTCGATTCCAATCGAAAAAGCGATGTTGGCCGACGGTGCAGGATCGCCGTTACTGACTCACAAAATGAATGGTGCAGAACTGACTCCCGATCATGGTTACCCACTAAGAATGGTAGTCCCCGGTTACATCGGCGCGAGAAGCGTTAAGTGGCTTGGCAAGATCGTGGTTAGCGATCGTCCGTCGCCTAATCATTACGTTGCGACTGCTTATAAAATTGTCAAACAGACAGACGCGATTGATTGGGCTGAGTCGGGGCCAATTTATCGCTTCCCTATCAACGCAGCGATTTGTACTCCCGCGGCCGGTAGCAACTTGGCAGCAGGCGAGGTTGAACTCGCAGGCTACGCGTTGCCGACGGGGCGAAGCGGAAACAAAATCAAGAACATTCTCGTCTCAGCGGACAACGGAAAAACTTGGACCCGTGGTGAGCTGACGGGAGACAGTCAAGAATTCTGCTGGCAGCTTTGGAAAGCAAAAGTCAATGTCACTGCCAATACCAAAACGCTTCTATTAAGGGCGACTGATACGTCCGGTGGTTTCATGCCGGCGCGAATTCCTTGGAACGCCAAAGGGTATTTAAGGAACTCCTGGTATCGACTGCCGGTTCAATGTGGCTAGGGTGAATCCCAAATGAGGACAATCCCACACCGCAAGAGATTGAGTTTTAGCGCAAGTGAGTGTGTCTCCAATCGCCAAACGCGTTTGCGGTTCCGGCGAGTCTGGCGAGCGCAGACATCAGATGGTAGTAACTGGCTCACCGTCACCGCAGCTGCCGTCATCAGACGGTAGAGACTCCGCGAGAAGATAAAAAACTTGTCTCCGACGATTCCCAGACGCTGGTGAACGTAGTAACGTCAGTACCGCTAACCAACTTTCGTCATCTCATTGATTATCAGTTGTTGCTTGGCAACGATTTCGATCATCCGTTGAAATCGGAATAGCTTGCCAAGATCGTGGGATTGGCTTCGGTGCTTAACCTTAAAAATTCAACGCCTGTCGAGGTTGAATTTCAAACGGACACGTTTCGGGGCTATTCGATTGATGACAACCGCGAAGAAACAACGCAGCAGTCTTGCGAGTATCGCCCGATTCACTCATTCGCTTCATCGCCCAACGGTTAGGTAGCGTTGCGTGCCATGAATGTAGGCTGGCCACGTGTTCGGAATGCGAGCGATCACCAATCGCGAATGTTCAAGCTCGTTCTGGAAGCCCTCGCCAAGCTCATTGGCCACATGAAAGTAGGGGTCGTGAATTGCGAGCGCTTCTGCACTCGCATCTGGATGAAAACAAAATGGGAGATCAGCCATTCCGCCGTTCGCGCATACTGACCATTACGTTATCCCACGAATCAAATTGCACAGGACCTTGGTCAATGTCGCGAATGCGTCGCTCGATTTCAGTTGCCCAGGCCGCATCAGCAGATGGATCGGGCGTGGCGTCTAAACTGCGAATAAGCGATGCAGCCAGATTTGCCCGATCGCTTTCCGGCAAGGTTAGTGTGATGTCCAGAATTTGTTTCGGTTGTGTGTCCATGCCCTGATTGCACCCAAAGGCCCGAGTCAGAACAAACGGGTGACCGACAACGGAAGGTTTTTACGACACCGCTTCTCTCCGAAGCCAAAAAGCGTCGCAACCCATAAGTTTACCAAAGGAAAGCCACGTTGCCAAACATGGAAGGTGTGCCGAAGGCCCTTGGGGAAAAACCATGTTGAACAAGGATGTGAGGTCGGGCTCGTACCTCGCCAACCACAAATCCTAAGTAGTTGGACGTCACTCGGAGCCACCTGGAATATGGGTTTCACCGCTAATCGCAATGTTGTCATCCCGCTGCTTGGATCACTTGCCAGTTGCCTGCCCAGCGAATCAAGGCGATTGGCTGGGCGAAACGGGTTGCTGCTAGTCCGGTGACAACTATTGCATCAGGTTCAAGAAGGCTTCGTCCGCCAACGCTTGTTTGGCCTTAGATTCTACAAACGGCCTGATCGTGTAGTATCCGAACAGTGTTTTTATTCGATGGGTCAACTGAGCAGAATCACGATTCAGATCTGCAGCCCAATACTGCGCTGTCAGTGGATCGTGCTGCGATTTGACGACCGGACCAAGTTCATTTTCAACATCCGGGAGCGTCCTTAATAACTCAACATGTTGATGATGTGCCGGCAAAGCCAGTTTAGCCGTTTCGTGGTACTGCATACGATCGAGCTCCGTGATCGCCGCTGCATGATTGATGAGATGCCATAAACCTCCGAAGCCCTGCTTCTTGATTGGGCCGGTCAAAATAAGTTCATCGATCGTTACATCAATCATTTGCTGAATCGATTCGTATGCCGGGAGGCGTTGATCATCAACCAGCGTTACTTGATTCCCAGTAAGCCAGCCTTTGTCCTTGCCGTAATAACCTCGACCCGGATTCACATTTTTGAATCGCTCGATTAACTTCCGAATCCCCGCAACAATCGACGCTGTGGCGTATTCGTTGTGCCCGTGCAACGCTCGAATCGCAATCGACGCAAAAATGACGTTGTGGCCAGATTGCTTTAGCGTACCAATGTTCCTCTGAAGGGCGACAACAATCGTTTTGATCAAGTCCGGCTGGGGGGGCCCTTTGGGAAACGGCTTGAACAATTCGGTTGGAGTGATTCCGGTTTTCTTGACGTCAAACCAGATCGCTTCTTCGCCAGCGATCACTCTTTCAAGTTCCGCTTCAATGCCTTGGGAAACCTCTTCCGGCAATTCGCTTTGGTCCTCTCCGATGAAGTAACCCGCAGTGACGGCAGCTCCTAGATGACCGGCCATTGTACCAAGCGGATGGGCGTTTGCGATTCCACAAATCCCTTGGTACAGATACTTGAAATCAACCATCGTTTCTCTCCAAGGCAACATCGAAAAGTGATGTCATGTTAATTGTTAAAACTGCCAGCTGCCACTTAAGTTTATTCCGGACGATCGATTCCAATTTCTTCAAATCCCAATAATCGGCCAAACGCAGCCTTCAAGAAAAGGCCGGTGGAACAGAATGGGCAATGGTAAGAGCACCCAGGCCATCGTCCAGATTCGGCCCAGCCACGGTGAGCTCAGAAACGCCAGCCGTTTTTCTAGCACAATTCCAACGCCGTGAATCGCAAAATACAGCAACGGCAAGCCGTATCCGGCGCCCACAGGAACACTGATCGCCAGCTCATGCAGCAGACCAGAAAACAGAAACCCCGCGATAGTCGCCAACATGGTGACTTGCTCGGGGCGTCCCGGCAACTGCTTGAGCGGCCGGAACACCGCCAACGCCGTCATTTCTGAAAACGCCAAATTCCAACGTCGGCCCCAGAATTCTGTCAACGACTTCGAGAGTAGCGGAGCTCGAAACAAACTCGTGCAGCGTGCTCCGAAATAGCGCCAAACTCCCGTGAGAATGTTGAACAACCCAAAGTGCACCACGAGACTTAACCCCGGCAACAACAATCCCGTCGCCGCCCATCGCCGCGACGTTTCGATTTCTTCTGCCTGCGTAAGACCACCGGGATTGAAAACGCCATGAGCGACGATCCAAGCGGCTGCGACCAAGGCACTGCCGGCCAACACGCGTAGAATCCCGCGCTGGATGTAGCCCTTCCAGTCAGCCAACGGCAAAGCCGGCACCTGCTTAAACGCTTCGGCACGCATCCCCACCCAACCCACACAGAACCCCAGCCATTGCCACCACTTCAATTCATATCGCCCCTGCTGACGGCTCTCGAAATACACCACAGCTTTCATCGACCACAGGAGAGCACCAATGACAAGCAACATCCGGGTGCCGCTTGGTTCATTCACGCTCATTCGCTCGACGAACAAAACGGCAACAGCGACCCAAGACCAGCCGACGAATCTCGCCACTGCCAATGAGTTGAGCTGAGCGATTCCGAATCCCACCCATGGGATCACGCCGAGGAAAACCACCAACCAGGCGACCGTTTCGATGTCGCCAATTCCGTAACCACTCACACCACCGCTCCCGACAGGTTTTCGAAAACCGCCCAGCCATACACGGCCGTCAGTCCGATGAACAAGCCCACGAGAAGGGCTTCGGCAATCGAGTAGAACCAACCTTGGGGAGCGTCGCTCCGATCGAACCAAGTGAACTGAATGATCACGCGAGCGAGCCAGTAGACGAAGATATAAATTGTGACCGCGGTGGCTAAGAATGACTTGTCCGTCAAACTAGCGGGAGACATCATCGAGACGAGAGCAAAACTCAGATTGGTCACCCAGATGTACCCGGCGTAGGTCCAAAATACTTGACGCGTTAACGGCCTGAGTTTCGAAGTGTCCTCGTTCCAATTCAAAACCTTGGGAATAGCGAGGCTTCCGACGACCAAAATCAGCTGTCCAATTCCGACCCAAAATATTGAAGTCTCTAGCATGTGGCCGCTCTACCCACTCATGAACGTTTGTTACAGATCGAACCGCGGCAGCGGTCCGTACTATAACGGCAATATGTTCTCAGCCGCAAAAAATCGAAAAAACTGTTTTTTTTGTTCCCCTGCACTTTGGGACGACCTAAGCTTTCGCATGAGAACCGGTTCCACAACCATTGCTGACGCCTCTGGCATCGAAAACGCTTTCGACAAGAAAGTGTTGATCATCGATGATGTAAAATTGATCTGCCGCGTCGTTTCTAAACAACTCCAATCCGCTGGGTTCCACAGGAATCAGTATCTCACCGATCCCCTGCGGGCCATCGAGAAAATCAATGAATTTCAGCCTGACTTGATCCTACTGGATATCTACATGCCAGCGATGTCCGGGTTGGAACTGCTGAAACAGATCCGCAGTAAACCAGAATATAACAGCATCATCGTCCTGATGCTTAGCGGTGCCGGCCAAAATGACCAGTCTCAATCGCTTGAGCTGGGCGCGAGTGGGTTTCTTCAAAAGCCCCTCACACCTGAAACGTTGGCGCAAACCATCACCAGCAAATTCTCGATCGCACAACGGCCAGCGATTCAGTAGGCGACTTCAACCCATTCGATGTCGCATTCATCGTTGACATCCGAAGTCATCAGCTAGCCCCTCTGACAGACGTCAGCGCCCCGCGGAATCAGTCACGCGACTGGTCACTGGATCCCCCAATCGCCCACTGCTTTGCTCACGCTAAAATTTTAGCACTAGCTGTTTTGGCACTAGCCAAGGTTGAACCTACGACAACCATGGCTAGCGTAAAAACGCCTGGCATCGCCAACCTGAGTTCTCAGTCTTCACAAAGCCGTAGAACGCGAGGAATCCCACAGATTGTGGATCAATTCTTGCGGCATTGGTTCATTTCAATGCTGTGCCAGACTAGAATGAAGGTTCAACGTTCATAGTCCGCCCGCCGCAACAAGCGTCGTGCCGATTTAATTCATCATGTTTCGCTTCGGAGAATCCCCATGCCGCGCCGTTTTTCGGTTTTCTGTTTGGCCGCCGCAATCCTCATGGGGGGGCTGCTCGCGCCGTCCCTCGCGCCGTCCGCATTCGCTCAAGACGGCGAAAAAGCCAAGGACGAATCACCTGGGGTTAACTCGGGACTCATTTCGTCACTTCGTTTTCGCGGCATCGGGCCAGCCCTGATGTCAGGACGGATCGGAGACATCGTTGTCGACCCGGTCAAACGCAGCACTTGGTATGTTGCGGCGAGTAGTGGGGGCGTTTGGAAAACAACCAACGCCGGCGTGACTTGGAAGCCGATTTTCGACTCCCAAGGTAGTTACTCAATCGGCTGCTTGGCACTTGACCCCAACGACCGATTCACACTTTGGGTTGGCACGGGTGAGAACAATTCTCAGCGCAGCGTTGGCTACGGTGACGGACTTTACAAATCAACTGACGGCGGTTCAAGCTTCAAAAAAGTCGGGCTTGAGAACAGCGAGCACATTGGAAAAATCGTCGTCCATCCACACGACTCCAACATCGTCTACGTCGCGTCTCAAGGCCCGCTTTGGAAAGAAGGCGGCGACCGCGGACTTTATAAAACCGTCGACGGCGGCAAGTCTTGGGACAAAATCCTCAACATCAGCGAACATACTGGCGTCAATGAAGTCCACATGGATCCGGAAAACCCGGAAATCCTGTACGCTTCATCCTATCAGCGTCGCCGACACACTTGGGTTTTGATCGACGGCGGCCCGGAGTCAGGCATTCACAAATCGACCGATGGCGGCACGACTTGGAAGACCATCAATCGCGGACTTCCTGGTGGAGATAAGGGCCGAATTGGAATGGCAGTTTCGCCAATCAATTCAGAAGTTATTTATGCGATCGTCGAAGCGGCCAACGGGCAAAGCGGATTCTACCGGAGTGCCAACCGCGGCGAGTCGTGGTCCAAAATGAGCTCACACGTCTCTAATAGCCCGCAGTACTACCAAGAAATCGTAGCTTGCCCGCACAAATTCGATCGCGTCTACTCGCTTGAAACTTACAACATGGTGACTGAGGACGGCGGCAAAACATTCAGCCAACTTGGAGAAGCGGACAAGCACGTTGACAACCACGCGATGGTCGTCGACCCCAGCGATCCCGATCACTTGATCTGCGGATGCGATGGCGGCGTGTACGAAACTTGGGATCGTGGCAAAACCTACGATTTCAAAGCCAACTTGCCGATCACTCAGTTTTACAAGGTCGCGGTCTCGAACGAAAAACCGTTCTACTACATCTACGGCGGGACCCAAGACAACGCCACCCAAGGCGGTCCTTCGCGCACCAACAACACGCACGGCATTCGCAACAGCGATTGGTTTATCACGGTATTCGGCGACGGATTTGACCCAGCGGTCGATCCTGAGGATCCCGACACAATCTATTCGCAGTGGCAATACGGTGGCTTGGTTCGCTTCAATCGAAAAACTGAAGAACGCGTCGACATCAAGCCTCAACCAGAACCCGAGGGCCCTGCCTTACGCTGGAACTGGGACTCCGCTTTGTTGATCTCGCCTCACAACCATGAGCGAATTTACTACGGATCGCAAATCCTGTTTGCCAGCGACGATCGTGGCAACAATTGGAAAGCGATTAGTCCTGATCTTTCGCGTAACCTTGACCGAAACAAGCTCAAAGTCATGGGGCGAGTCTGGGGTCCAGATTCGGTGGCTAAGAACATGTCGACTTCGCAGTACGGCACAATCGTCAGCGTCAGCGAATCGCCGTTGGTCGCAGGG
>JBLINZ010000176.1:0-11401 GCA_047639375.1 Mariniblastus sp.
TTTGGGGCACCTCGCAATGAAAAAAGGCCAACCGCAATTCGCAGTTGGCCTTTGATTTATTTCTTGCAACTTAATCGTTGGTCGTGTTCGATAGGTTGTTGTACCAAGCGAAACACATTTGCCAAGTTCGGCCACGATGCGTACATCGAAGTCGTGACAGCAACGTTATCTACGACGTTCTTTAAGTCGAACTGCTTTACCAACGCGATCGCGAAGGTAATACAATTTGGCTCGTTTCACCATTGATGATCGTTTGATTTCGATTTTTTCGATTCGCGGCGAGTGCACAGGGAACTTACGTTCAACACCCTGTCCAGCCACAATTCGTCGCACGGTGAACATCTCACGGGCTCCGCTTCCACTTCGACCGATAATGGTTCCGGTGAAAACTTGAGTTCGTGATTTTTCGCCTTCGAGAATCTTGCAGTGAACATCGACGGTATCGCCAATTTCAAATTCAAGGGGCTCGGCTTTCAAACTGTCTTTTTCGACAAGTTCCATGATTTTGTGAGTCATCTTTTTATCCTCTTTGTTCACGTCCTGAGACGCGATGGTTTATTGATCAATTCAGTTTAATTCAACTTTCAAAACATGAGCTGTGAGGCGTCATTACTTGAATCGTTAAATCAATTATTAATGAAGCGGATCAGTCATTGAGAAGATCACTTCGCTTTTTCTTCGTGTTCTCTAAACTCTGTGCCGACCGCCAACGTGCAATTTCTCCATGGTTTCCGCTCAAAAGAATATCAGGTACGGATTGTCCTTCAAATTCTCTAGGTCGTGTGTATTGGGGATACTCAAGCATTCGATTTCCTCGCGAAAACGAGTCATCAATACTACTTTGTTCATCTCCTAAAACACCTGGAACCATACGTACGAGACTGTCGACCAAGACCATCGAAGCGACTTCGCCGCCGTTGAGGATGTAATCCCCGATCGAAATCTCTAGCGGATTGAGAATGTCGATCACACGTTGATCGAATCCCTCGTACCGCCCGCAAAGTAAAATCATTCGTTGGTTGACCGCCAACTCCTCGACCATGGGTTGATTCAACCGCTGGCCTTGGGGCGTGGTGACAATTACGGTTCCGGGATCGGACGTCATTGCCTGCACATCGCGGACACAGTTGACGACGGGTTCGACCATCAAGATCATTCCCGGTCCTCCACCGTAGGGCGCGTCGTCGATTTTATGGTGTCGACCTGGCGCCCAGTCCCGCATGTTATGAACGTGGATTTCAACCAGCCCACGTTCAATTGATTTATTCAAAATACTCTGACTGATGTAGCCCGGAAACATATCGGGAAACAATGTGAGTATGTCAAAACGCATGAGGATTACTCAGCTGTTTTCTTGGCGTCGCCTTCAGCAGGAGCCGCGTCTGCGGCAGGAGCTTCAGCGACTGGAGCGTCGGCTTCGGGAGTTTCGGCTTCGGGAGTTTCGGCGGCTGCCTCTTCAGGCTTGGCTTCCGGCTCTGGCTTAGGCATTTCAACCTTGGCCGCGGCAACTTTTGCACCTTCGATCGCCGAAGCTCGACGGCCAGAAAGCTTCGAAATCGCTGCTGCTTGCTGTTCCAAATGCGTGCCTTCGGCGCCGTACTTCTTAATCAAAGTTCCGACCTTCGGAGTCGGCTGGGCACCAACGCTTAACCAATAATTGATTCGCTCACCGTTGAGGACTGCGCGAGCATCGGTGTCAGGAACCATCGGATCGTAAGTTCCCAGCTGCTCAATGACGCGGCCATCGCGTGGTGAACGTTGGTCCATTGCACAGACGCGGAAGAACGGTCGGTGAGTCCGGCCCATTTTCTTTAGACGAATTTTTACTGTCACTTTTTCCTCTTTCAAATCAAAGGATTAAACGTTAGTCCTGACCGCATTCGACAAAGGCACCCGGAGGGCTCTCTCTCGCGGCCTCTTCCCTAGGAAGATGAACCAATTGGTTAGTGCATGTTAACGATAACGTGCACACTAAAAAAATACTCTACTTGTTGTTTTGGTGGAATCCGACTACGAAACACCTCTTGTTCGTGACGGGCAATGTGCCCAGTCTACTGGGTGTCGTTGTCCTCAGGCGCGGGTTTCTTGTGTTTGTCGCGTCGCATTTGCCTCAGTCGTTTTTCACGCTCTTTGGCTTGCTTCTTTTTTTCTTTGGGTGTCAAGCGTTTGCCCGTGCTTTTTTTGGTCTTAGGGCCGCTCTGACTGGGGTCCATCATCTGCGATTGCAGGTCTCGCATTTGCTGCATTCGGTCGCCGGTTCCCATCCCGGCCATCCCGGTCAGCATCGGCTTCATCTGGTCATACTGCTTGATCAGCTCGCTGACTTGTTTCGGCTGGACGCCCGAGCCGGCTGCGATTCGTTGCCGCCGACTAACATCAATGACCTTGGGGTTTTTACGCTCGATCTGCGTCATGCTGTCGATGATGCCGACCATTTGCTTGATCTGCTTCGAGGTTTCCCCCTGGCTCATCATCGAGTTGATTTCCTTCATGTTCGGCATGCCTGGAAGCAAACCCAACATTTTCTGCATCAGGCCCGGCTTGGCCATCTTTTGCATATGGTTACGGAAATCGTCAAGCGAAAACTGGCCTTTTTCCAAAGCCTCTTGCATCCGCAGTTGTTCGTCTTCGTCGACCAAACTCTGGGCTTGCTGGGCTAACGCGACCATGTCGCCCATGCCAAGAATTCGGCTGGCCATCCCTTCAGGACGGAAAATCTCTAGATCTTCGAGGTGCTCGCCGGTTCCCAAAAATCGAATCGGCACGCCAGTGACGTGTTTGACGGAAAGCAAAGCACCGCCGCGTGCGTCGCCGTCCAGTTTGGTCATCACGACGCCGTTAAGCTCGAGAGCCTCGTGGAATGCGCCGGCACTCTTGACGGCGTCCTGTCCCGTCATCCCATCCACGACCAAGAACACATGGTCCGGCTGGACTTTGCGATCGATCGTTTTCAACTGTTCCATCAACTCTTCGTCGATGGCCAAACGACCCGCTGTGTCAAGAATCACGACGCGATTGCCGTTGGCTTTCGCCTGTGCTACCGCCGCCATACAAACCTTGACCGGATCGGTTTCTGATTTGTCGCTGTAAACCGGAGCGCCCAGCGACTCACCCAACACATGCAGTTGGTCGATCGCGGCAGGTCGTTGCAAGTCAGCGGCACACAACAAAGGCGTGATTTTGGCTTCACGCTGGAGCAATTTCGCAAGCTTACCGCAGGTCGTGGTTTTACCAGCACCTTGCAAGCCGCACATCATGATGATGTTGACTTCTTTATCCAGCCGCAGGTCATCGTCGACTGGGCCAAGCAATCCGATCAATTCGTCGTGGACGATTTTGACCAGCTGTTCGGATGGATTGAGTGCCAGCAGGACTTTTTCGCCCAGGGCCTCTTCCGTCAACCTGCCCATGAATGAGCGAATGACGTCGATGCTCACGTCGGCTTCCAGCAAGGATGTCTCGACGAGCTTGAGCCCGTCGCGCATATTGCCTTCAGTCAGCTTGCCCTTGCCGCGGAGCGACTTAAAGGCACCTTTGAGACCGTCTTGTAGTGAATCAAACATCAGATAACGTCGGTATAAAGAAAAATCCGGCTAGTGGATGTCCGCTGGCCGGAAGGATGTGAATTGTGTTTAGCGGTCATCAGGACGGCTAAGGCTCAGGAGTTTACCCGAATGGAGCGTTGTTCGTAAGTGCTTTTCACGCGTTTTTCCAAGTAAAAACGGGATCGAAGGAGGGGGAGGCTGGCTAGGTTGACCGCTCAGCGGTTCAAATGACAAACACCTCCGGCAATCCAATTTTGCGTCCCAGACTTCCTTTTTCGGCTAATTCGACGGTCCGTCTATCCGAAAACCTCGGGTTTTTCGTTGTTTCGCTGAAATCAGGCCAACGGGACAGGCGTCCAGCCTGCCATATTCGAAAAATGTTAGGGCAGCGCAGTTCGTCAAGACTATTGGGATTTTGAGTTTCCGAAAGTCTTGACGACTTGCGCTACATTGTTCCTGTGGACTGGGTGCCTTGTCCGTCTTCCTGCTCAGCCAGTGTTCTGCTTTCTTCAAGACCGCTAGACTGTCGTCACCAACCTCTTGACCACGTTAACTCTCGTTTCCCATCAGCTGTTCAATGCTAAACCAGCCCTTCGAAGCCATTATTTTTGACTGTGATGGGACTCTCGTCGACAGCGAACCGATCACCGTCAGGGTGCTTGTCGAATTTGTGGGCGAGTTTGGCCTGACATTGGATTACCAACAAGCGATGGAGTTGTTCGTCGGTCGCGATATGCCGGCCATCGTGGTCTACCTTGAATCTCAATTAGGCAATCCTCTTCCTGCCGAATTTGGTGACGTGTTTCGACAGCGTCAAGCTACCGCCTTGCGGACCGAATTGGAAATCATTCCCGGCGCCAAGCGGATGTTGCAGGCGATGACGAAACCTTACTGTCTGGCTTCCAACGCTCCTCGCGAAAAAATCAACATCAATCTTGAGACGAGCGGTCTCCGCGAATTCTTTTCTGACGAGCTTACTTTCAGTGCGTACGACATCAACGCTTGGAAACCTCAGCCTGATCTTTTCCATTACGCTGCCAACAAGATGGGGTTTGAGTCAACGCAATGCGTGGTAATCGAGGACAGCCTAGCTGGCATCGATGCCGGAATCGCAGCGGGTTCCCAAGTCATTGGTTATTCCCCTTCTCCTAGTCATGCTCCGACAGACAAGGTTCCCTTCGTGCATTCATTGATGGAGCTGGTCAGATTGTTGGCGTGAGGGGATTCGCGGCAGTCAATTACTTTTGGAATTTTAAACCAGCAGCCGAGTTTTGCATGGCGAGCGGTTAAGGCCATGAATTTTAATTTCCATACGACGCTTGTTGACGGCTTGCACTCGCTTTTCATGGGTTGTTTTGGCACCTTTGAGGCACCCGCCAAAAGTCCGATTTGCAAATTTGTTGGTGTGCTGTTCGCAGAATGCGTTATTGTAGCGCGGTAGTTGTGGTCGCTGTTTTTGGGATTTTGACTTTTGTCGGTTCTATAACATTTGCCCGAGCGAGCACGTTGGCTTAACATCTCAGGGTAACTAATGGGTCGTTAGTACTTTTCCCAATTGCCTATAATCTGTCCGTCGTCGAACAAGGTCAAAATGAATAGTTCTCGCATCGCCATTGGTTGCCTGTTTTTGGTTTCGTTTTGTTGCGCTCTGTCTGCCAAGGCTGAGGAGCTGGCTCGTCCGAATATCATTTTCATCATGGTTGATGATATGGGGTATCATGATCTCGGATGTTATGGCAGTCAGACCATCTCGACGCCGAACATTGATCGGCTTGCAGCGGAGGGGCTCCGGTTTACTGATTGCTACTCGGGCGACACCGTTTGTGCTTCCGCCCGCAGCACGTTGATGACGGGGACGCACAAAGGCCACACACCCGTTCGTGGCAACAGTGGCGGCATCCCATTGTTTCCCGAGGATGTCACCGTTGCGGAAGTCGTCAAAAAGGCGGGCTACGTGACTGGCGGGTTTGGCAAATGGGGGTTGGGCAATCAAGGGCAAGACGGAGCCGCTGAGCGTCAAGGGTTCGATCACTTTTTCGGGTATTACAATCAATGGCATGCCCATACCTATTACACGCATCTGTTTCGCAACAGTGAAAAGGTCGAGCTCAACGGTCGTTACACCCATCATGCGATCTTTGATGAGACCCTGGACTTCATCAAACAGAATCACGACAAACCCTTCTTCCTCTACTGTCCTTGGACCCCACCGCACGCAGCCTATCAAATCCCGGCAGACGAGCCGGCTTGGGCGATGTACAAAGATAAACCTTGGGGGCACGACGCCAAAGTCGCCGCCGCGATGGATTCGATGATGGACCGTCAAGTCGGAGAAATCGTCGCGCTGCTTAAGGAACTCGAGATCGACGAGAACACCATACTTTTTTTCACATCCGATAATGGTGCTGCCAAGCGGTTTGAGGGCGTGCACAATTCCTGTGGTGAAATGCAAGGCTACAAACGCTCGATGCATGAGGGCGGGATTCGCGTGCCCATGATCGCTCGTTGGCCTGGCAAAATTGCTGCGGGCACCACCAGCGATTTACCCTGGTACTTTCCCGACGTAATGCCAACGTTTGCTGAATTGGCAGGCGTCTCCACGGAAGTGCCGAAAAACATTGATGGCTTATCCATTGTGCCAACTTTATTGAACGTCGGCGAACAGAAGCAGCATGAGTACATGTTCTGGGAAGCCGGAAACCAGCAGGCGGTCCGTGCTGGGAAATGGAAAGGTCTGACAAAGAACGGCAAATTTGGATTGTACGATTTAAGCAACGACATCGGTGAACGAAACGATTTGTCAGCTCAGCATCCTCTGCTTACCGCTCGACTCAAACTCTACACGGTCCAAGCTCACGTCGAACCGCGCAGCCAAAAAGACGATGGCAAGTACACCGGCTTGCCGCCTCAGCCCAAGAAATCAAAACAGGGCAAAAAGAAGTAGTGCAACAACCCAGCCTCGTCCGCCGGTGGCAAGCAACCACTATAGGAAATCCTGTATTGGGGAATCGGCGAGTACGCGGCGGTAAGCATGGAGCACTCGGAAGCTGTTCGCCCAGACCGGCGGACAGGCTGTCGCCGATAAACAGTGAGAGCCTGCGAAAAGACAGTAATACAAAACTGATTGGCCTCCTTTTATATTGGTTCGAAGGCTTGTCCAACACTGATGAGATGCGCTCCCCAAATAATCATCTTTTTAGATAGTGATCACGATGCTCACGAAACACTCACTTGTTCTCCCTCTTTTCGCCCTCCTGGTTTCAGCCAATTTAACCCTTGCTGAAAAACCAAATATTGTTTTGATCTTTGCGGACGATCAAGGCTGGAAGGATGTGGGCTATCAGAGTGGTGGTAAATTCCTCACGCCCAATATTGATCGCTTGACGACCCAGGGGATGGTGTTTACCGACGCCTATGCGGCTGCTGGAAACTGCGCTCCCAGTCGAGCTTGCTTGCTGTCCGGGAATTACACGCCGCGGCACCATGTGTACGCAGTCAACAGCACCGCCCGAGGGCCAAAAGAAATCAGACGAGTGGTTCCGATTCCAAATCGAAGTGGCTTGGCCCCGGATGTCCTGACGATGGCGGAAGCCTTAAAGGCTGCGGGTTACGCGACGGGGCACTTCGGCAAATGGCACCTTGCGGGAGACGATGGCGCTTTGCCTAGCGAACAGGGGTTTGACGAGACGTTTGATTCTTTCGGCGATGGCGAACTTAAAGAAGGCTCCAAAGGAAACAAAAAAGGGCCGCCGCATGACCCCAAAGGCGTTTTTGCACTCACGCACCGGGCTTGCGATTTTATCGAACGCAATCAAGACAAGCCGTTTTTCTGCTACTTGCCACACCATGCGATTCATGGACCACTTCAGTTAACGCCAGCAACAAAATTGATCATTGAAAAGCATAATACCGGCAACAAGCCGTCGACCGCGTACCTTGGTTGTACTTATGACATGGATGCAAGTGTGGGGATTCTCTTGTCGAAACTCAAAGAATTAGATCTCGAAAAAAACACACTGGTGATCTACACGTCTGACAACGGATCGACGTCAGCTTCTTCGCAAGAGCCACTTCGGGGCAACAAAGGTTGCTACTACGAAGGTGGAATTCGTGAGCCGTTCGTCGCGCGTTGGCCCGGTGTGATTGTTCCTGGTGAGACGTCTTCTGTTCCTATTAGTCTCGTCGATCTATTTCCCACATTTTTGGACGCGGCTGGGGCATCGGTCCCGGCTGCGAAAAAATTGGATGGCGAAAGTCTACTTCCGCTGTTCAAACAGGAGGGCGACCTACAACGATCGGCGATCTTTTGGCATTTCCCAGGCTACCTCAATCAGGCGGTCACGCGTGGTCGCGATCCGGTTTTTCGGACACGACCTGTAAGTGTTATCCGCAAAGGTGATTGGAAACTGCACCTCTATCACGAAGAGTGGAACTTGGATGGAGGAATGACGACACTGGAATCGAACGATTCGGTCGAGCTTTATAACATGGCCGACGACATCGGAGAGCGAAATAATTTGGCCAGTGCACAAACTGCAACACGTGATGAACTGCTAGGTGATCTACTGGCTTGGATCGAGTCGACCGAAGCAAAATTCGCTTCCGAGCCGAATCTCGACTACGATGCTAACGCTCACAAACAAGCAGATGCTGCTCAGAAGAAAAAAGGCAATCGCAGAAAGAAATAAGCGCAAAAAAGCACTTCCATTCTCGTGATGCATCCTCCGCAAGTTAATTTCCGATTTCAACAGTTTTTCACCATGAACATTCGCATGATTCAATCTGAAGTTTTCTACTTTGCCGCTTTGTGGCTGGTTTTGGCGTGCGTTTCGCCGACTGCAGCGACGGTTGCCGACAACGAACAACCCTATAACGTGTTGTTTATTATCTCGGACGATCTGACTTCGTCTGCGTTGTCGTGTTACGGCAACACCGTTTGCCAAACACCGAACATCGATGCCTTGGCCGCGCGGGGTACACGATTCACAAGCGCGTATTGCCAAGGCACTTATTGTGGACCGTCCCGGGCTTCGTTTATGTCTGGGTACTATCCTCATGCGACCGGCGAACTTGGATACAAAAACCCGAGGCCACGAATCGGCGATCGAGCGACCTGGTCTCAGCATTTCAAAAACAACGGCTACTACGCCGCCCGAGTGAGCAAAATTTACCACATGGGAATTCCTGGCGGGATCGAAGTCGGTCACGGACAGCCAGGACATTTGGGTTCTCACGGTGCAGATGATCTGGCTTCATGGACCGAGCGGTTCAACAGTCCGGGGCCGGAATGGAAAGCGGCCGGCGATAGTGAATTGCTGGAAGGCAACCCAACTGGAGACAAGCCTTCACGGGGAGGCAATACGTTCACGGTCGTGGAAGCCGACGGCGATGACATGGTTCATTCGGATGGAAAAACCGCCGCCAAAGCTGTCGATCTACTGCGGGCACATCGGGAAAAACCATTTTGGTTGGGCGTTGGATTCGTCCGCCCGCACGTGCCGTTCGTCGCGCCGCGAAGTTACTACGAGGCGTTCAAGCCATACAGCAACATGGTGTTGCCAGCGAAAGTCGAAGGTGAACACGACGACACGCCCAAGGCCGGCATCAATTACAAAACTAGCCAAAATATGCGGATGGATGTTCGCCGTCAGAAGAAAGCCGTTGGTGCTTACTACGCGTCTGTGGCCTTCATGGATGCCCAAGTCGGCAAGGTGATGGCGGAATTGAAACGGTCCGGGCTTGAAGACAACACGATTGTGATCTTTACCAGCGATCACGGTTACCACTTGGGCGAGCATGATTTCTGGGCGAAAGTTAGTCTTCGTGACGAGTCGGCAGGCGTGCCTTTGATCATTTGCGTGCCTGGCAAAACGCCAGCAGTTTGTGATAGTTTTGTGGAGCTTCTCGATCTTTATCCAACGATATCGAAGCTTTGCAATCTAGAGGTCCCCATGCGACTTCAAGGTCAGGACATTTCGAAAATGCTGGACGACCCGTCTTTCGAAGTCCGAGAAGCAGCTTTTTGTGTGGCTCCCATGCGAAAAGGGTTCCTGCTACGTGACAAAAAATGGGCTTACATTCAGTACGGAGAAGATGCCAAGAACGGGATTGAATTATTTGACATGCAAAACGATCCGAAGCAAATTGATAATTTGGCGTCGGTTGCTGAATATAATCCGGTGGTGAATGCCTACAAGGCGAAGCTTAAGGACAAGCTCGGGGAGTTGCGTGATAACGACTTGGGACAACCGTCCAAGCTAAAGTGAATCACGCCAATCGCATAGGTTACAGATCGTACGCCAAGTAGCAGGCACAGGCCCGTTCGCTTTCACAAGCCACGGCAAACTCTACACAGGCCCATTCACTTAGAAGTACTCTCAAGACACGCTAAACCAGCAACTCACGAACTACACGGCCATGAACATCGGTCAAGCGATAATCTCTACCCTGAAACGGAAACACTAACCGCTCATGATCGATCCCAAGTTGATGTAAAATGGTTGCGTTGAGATCGTGGACCTCCATTCCATTTTCGACCACATTGACGCTGTAGTCGTCGGTCTTGCCGTAGCTCATCCCGCCTTGGATTCCGCCGCCGGCCATCCAAATCGAAAAACAATTCCCGTGATGATCTCGTCCGTAGTTTTCCCTTGTGAGTTTCCCTTGTGAATAAACCGTCCGTCCAAACTCCCCACCCCAAACGATTAGAGTGTCTTCTAACATGCCTCGCAGCTTGAGGTCTTGAAGCAGTGCTGCGGTTGCCTGATCTGTATCCCGGCATTGGGCTTGGATTTGACGAGGCAACCCCGTGTGCGAATCCCAACCTTGGTGAAACAGTTGAATGAAACGCACTCCTCGTTCTGCCAGTCTACGGGCCATCAAACAGTTGTAGGCGTATGATCCCTGACGCTTGACGTCTTTGCCATATAGCCCCAACGTCGCCGCCGACTCTTGACTGAAGTCCAGTAATTCGGGAACTGAGGCCTGCATGCGGCCGGCAAGTTCATATTGCGCGATTCGCGTTTGAATCTCTTGATCGCCCGCCTTGGCGTATTTTAGCTCATTCAATTTTCCCAAATAATCCAGCATGTTTCGCCGCATCGTTCGGTCAACACCTGGGGGGTCATAGATGTCCAGAACCGGAGCGCCTTGGTTTCTGAACTTAACGCCTTGGAAAACCGATGGCAAAAATCCACTACCCCAAAGTCGATCGTAAAGCGGCTGGCCTTGCTTGCCGCTGCCTTTGGAACTCATGGCGACAAACGTCGGAAGCTCCGCGGATTCCGAGCCCAGCCCATAGCTCAACCACGATCCAATGCTCGGTCGGCCGGGGATTTGAGAGCCGGTTTGCATCATCGTGATTGCCGGATCATGGTTGATCGCTTTGGTGTGCATCGAGTTCACAATGCAAAGCTCGTCAGCCATCTGCCGGGTGTTTGGCAGCAACTCGCTCATGCTCAAACCAGATTTCCCCGAGCGTAGAAACTTGAACTTGCTCGGCGCAGTTGCGAAAGAACTTTGCGCATTGCTCATCGTCGTTTTTCGCTCATCCGGATAAACCGAGGTCGGCACCTCTTCTCCAAATCGCTTAGCCAATTCAGGCTTGGGGTCCAGCAAATCGATTTGCGAAGGACCGCCCGATTGAAAAAGGTAAATCACACGCCGAGCTTTGGCCGGGAAATGCGGCAGGCTCTCCAAGCCAAGACTTGAACCGGGTGATGCGTTGTCTCCATGGTTAGCATGGCCCACCAACGGATCGCGACCTAACGCACTGCCCGACAGTAAGGTCGACAGAGCAGCCAATCCAACACCGGCTTTGGAAAAGAAATGACGCCGCGTGCAATCGGTTTTGTAAT
>JBLINZ010000177.1:0-11365 GCA_047639375.1 Mariniblastus sp.
CTCCAGCAGGCCACGCGAGTACGCGTTGGAGGTCTCGACCAGTAAAGCGACCGAACGACGCTTTTTTACGAGGGAGGGCGTTTCCATGGGCGAACAATGCATGTGGACGAAGGGTGAAAGTAATCGTCGGATTCGTTAAATCTGTCCGAGGATAATTGACAGTTGTTCAGTTTGACAGCAATTGTTGGGGTTGGTCATCACTTAGCTGGTGAAATATCTATGATAGTTAGCGCATGATCTACTGGCAACGCCGCTGTGAAAGGGAACAATATTGAGATCACCAACCAAAAACATGAGGAAGTTTTCTATGAGCCAGTCCGCAGCGCCAGCCTTTCCAGAGATCGAAAAAATCAAGTACGAGGGGCCTGATTCCAGCAATCCACTGGCCTTCCGTTGGTACAACCCGGAAGAGGTCGTCGAAGGCAAGACGATGAAGGAGCATTTGCGATTCACTGTTTGTTACTGGCACACTTTTCGCGCGACCGGTGGCGATCCGTTTGGTGCTGGGACGATGGTTCGTCCTTGGGATGATGGCACGGAGTCGGTGGAGAATGCTTGTAACCGTGCTCGTGTCGCGTTTGAGTTTTTCGAGAAACTCGATGTGCCATTTTACGCGTTCCACGATCGAGACGTGGCTCCCGAAGGCAATTCACTTCGTGAGACCAACGCGAATTTGGATGCCGTCGCCGCAGTTCTTCAAGAAGAGCAAGATCGCAGCGGCGTCAAATTGCTGTGGGGCACTGCCAATATGTTTTCGAATCCTCGATTCATGCACGGTGCCGCAACGACCTGCAACGTCGACGTTTACACGTACGCAGGGGCCCAAGTAAAAAAGGCAATTGAAGTCACACACATGCTGGGCGGAGAGAACTATGTTTTCTGGGGCGGCCGAGAAGGCTACCAGAGTATTTACAACACGGACATGAAGCGTGAGTTGGATCATCTGGCAACATTCTTCCACATGGCCGTCGATTACGCCAAAGAGATTGGGTTCACTGGGCAGTTCTTAATCGAGCCGAAGCCTAAAGAACCGACTAAGCACCAGTACGATTCGGATGCGGCCGCCTGTTTGAATTTCTTGCGGGCTTACAATTTGATGGATCACTTCAAGCTCAACATCGAGACCAATCACGCTACGTTGGCTGGTCATTCGATGATGCATGAGTTGGAGTACGCAGGCATGCAGGGTGGGTTGGGCTCGATCGATGCCAACACCGGCGACATGTTATTGGGTTGGGACACGGATCAGTTCCCAACCGACTATTATCTCACGACACAAACGATGCTGGTCTTGCTTAAGTACGGGATCGCTCCCGGCGGTGTGAACTTCGATGCCAAAGTCCGACGTGAGAGCTTTGAGCCGATTGACTTGTTTTACGCCCACATTGGTGGAATGGATGCGTTTGCCCGCGGACTCAAAGTCGCGGCGGCGATTCGAGCTGACAATGCGATCGATAGCATTGTCGAAGAGCGATACAGTAGTTGGAATTCTGAGTTGGGTCAGAAAATCGAAGGCGGCTCGGTTAGCTTAAGTGATCTCGAATCGATTATGCTGGAGAAAGGCGATTCTTCCGGCAACACCAGCGGAAGGCAAGAGTTGTTGGAGAATATCGTCAATCGATATTTGGATAAGGCGTAAGTTTGTTGTTGTCCGCGTATCACAGTCCGGCGAAGTCAGGGGGGGTGAGTCATGGGTGGGGCAGTCACCATGGTAACCCGACAAGCCTGTGAGGAGTGCCCTCGTAGGTGCCTCGTCTTACTGTGGTTCGCCGCGCTTACGGGGTTTTTGACGGGGTTTTTGATTAAGATGCGAGACGACAGATCGTTTACCAATTAGCCGGTAGGCGACAGTGTCAAACGCAGAGCGTTTGTAGGCGAGGGCGATTGCCCCTTAACGGCAAGCCGCCAACGAGGGCTCTTCCTCGCTTACGCGTCGGGCTACCATTTTCGCCTTCGGCTCACTCAATCAACAAGGCTTATCGCGTTGGGTTACCATGTCTAGCTTACGGTTGGATTTTTTGTCTTTCATCAGTCCCTTGGAATTTGCGGATCGTTAATCATGAATGCAGCCCCGACGAGGCCTAAGTTAATTCTGTTTGTTTTGTTTGCCGTAGGTCTTTCTCAATTCTGGATCGAACGCTGTTGTGGCGATTCGGAAACGCTCGATTCACGAGAACCCAAACGGCCCAATGTGATTTTGGTGTTCGTTGATGACATGGGTTGGGGCGATTTTTCTTGTTTTGGAAATGCGACGGTTGAGACGCAAAATATCGATCGACTAGCCCGTGAAGGGATTCGGTTTGAACAGTTTTATGTCAACTCACCCATTTGCTCGCCGTCACGTGTTGCGATCTCGACGGGGCAGTATCCAACGCGGTGGCAAATAACTTCGTACTTGGCTAATCGGAAACAGAATCAAGAACGAGGAATGGCTCAGTGGCTGGATCCGAGAGCCCCGATGTTGGCTAGGCACCTCAAGGACGCCGGCTACGCGACGGGCCATTTCGGCAAGTGGCATATGGGCGGGCAGCGAGATGTGGGAGATGCTCCTTTAATTTCCGAGTACGGATTTGATGAATCGTTGACGAACTTTGAAGGGCTAGGGCCACGTGTTCTTGCCTTGAAAGATGCTTACGATGGCAAGCCGCCCAAAGCCCATACGCTGGGCTCGGACAAACTGGGTGATCCTGCTGAAATCACTTACGTTGACCGTTCATTAGTGACGGAGCATTTCACAGCGGCGGCTCTTGAGTTCATCAAGCAATCTCAGTCGCAGCAGAAACCGTTTTATCTCAACCTTTGGCCGGACGACGTTCACTCGCCGTTCTTTCCACCGGAGGCAAGGCGAGGCGGTGGCGCCAAACGTGAACTTTACCATGGCGTTTTGGATACGATGGATGAGCAACTAGGGGTGTTGTTTGACTATGTGCGAAACGACGAAACGCTCCGAAAGAATACTTTGATTCTCATTTGTAGCGACAACGGGCCTGAGCAGGGAGCCGGTTCAGCGGGGCCTTTTCGTGGCTTCAAGACCCATTTGTACGAAGGCGGTATTCGCAGTTCGTTGATTGCTTGGGGGCCGGGGTGGGTGGAGCCAAGCAAAGCGGGGACGACCAATGCGGATTCTTGTTTTAGTGCGATTGATTTGGCTCCCTCGATTTTGAAAATCGCCAAGGTTGACGTCGAGACTGAATTTGATGGCGAGTCGTTACCCGAAATCGTATTAGGGAATTCAAATGAATCTCGCCAGCGTCCGCTATTCTTTCGCCGACCACCTGATCGCGATTCGTTTTACGGGATCGAAGATTGTCCGGACTTGGCGGTTCGCGACGGCAAGTGGAAACTCTTGTGCGAGTACGATGGAACTCAGTCTCAGCTGTTTGACTTGAGCCAAGACCGAGGTGAAACCAGCGATTTGGCGGCCACCCATCCTGAGGTTGCCAAGCGATTAGTCCAGTCAGTGGTGGCGTGGCACGAAGCGATGCCTCAGGACAAAGGTGAAACGTTTCGCCTCCGGGCGAAGTCGGGCAAGAAAAAAAAGTGATTGGGGTTGGGGGTTTGGCTGCCAATAATTAGGTCGCTTGACCGTCCATCGAGCTGGCCGTACCCTGAATCTAAACAATCCTTTTGAATTGGACCGATCATGCGACTTCAACCATCTTTTTTGACTAGTCAGATTTTGAAAACCGGCGTCTTGGCGATTGCCTGTTTAACGCTTGTTGGTTTTACTGGCTGCGCCGAGCCAAAGGACGAAAAACCAAATACCGGGATTTTGAATAAAACGACCCAGGAAGTTGGTGAGTATGATCCGGAATCTGGGGACCAGATCGCTGATCTACAGGTCAAGACTTCCGCCAACCCGCTTGCTGCGCTCGGGGCATTGGCACCTGCCATGGCCAAAATCTCTGCCATGGCAATTGAAAAGCATCTGCAATTGTTCGAAGCCGTTGAGGAACGATTTCCAAGAGATCATGAAGAGTTCATGACCGAGATTATCAAGAAGAACAATGTCCAGCTCCCCGTTTTGCCAGGAAAACGACGCTACCAGTACGACGTCAAGAACCATAAGTTGGTGGTTGTTGAGGCGAAAACCGACGACAGCGGCAAGAAGTGATTTATGGCTCAAGCGACTTTGGTTGGCGAGCCGAAGAAGTGTTTGCTGCGTTGGAGGAAAGCTCATCAAAGGCTGGTTGCGACCGGCCTTTTTGCTTTGGGGCTTTCACCCGAGCCACGGTCATAGGGCAGGGCTGTTTTTCTTGATTGAAGGAATGGATTCGAATTGAGTACTTCACGACAAACGCCACCCTTGGGAGCTGTTTTGGTTTCAGAAGACCAAACGCAGTTTTCCGTGTGGGCGCCTTCTGCCAAAAACGTGTCGGTACAAATTGTCCAGCGAACTAACGTCGGTGGACCAAGCGACGTTGAGTCTGTTTTGTCAGAGCATTCATTGGGTTGCTGTTCGACTGATGGGGGATCAGACGTCTTCACTGGGATCGTGGATGATTGTCTGGCGGATACGCTGTATCGGTTCAAGCTTGACAATCGGTCCGCCCGGCCTGACCCACGATCGCGTTTCCAACCGCTGGGTGTGCATGGGCCTTCGCAGGTCATCGATGCTTCCAAGCACGTTTGGCAGGATTCAGCGTGGCGGGGCGTCCAAAAACGTGACTTGGTGATTTACGAATTGCACGTCGGCTCGTTTTCTGAATCGGGAACCTACGCCGGGGCGATTGGGAAACTTGACGAGTTAACGCAGTTGGGGATCACAGCAATCGAAGTACTTCCATTGGCTCAATGTCCGGGCAAATGGAATTGGGGTTACGATGGCGTCAATTACTTCGCTCCCAATCATGGGTTTGGCCAGCCGGACGCATTGAAGACGTTTGTGGATGCTTGTCATGCTCGCGGGATCGCCGTGATCAATGATGTGGTCTACAACCACGTGGGTCCCGAGGGGAACTACTTAGCGGAGTTTGGTCCGTATCGATCTCGAAAATTTGGCACGCCTTGGGGGGACGCTTTTGATTTTGATCAGCCACAGGTTCGCCAGTACATCATTGACAATGTTATGTTTTGGATGGATGAGTATCATTTCGATGGGCTGAGATTGGACGCGGTACACTACATGTTCGACGACGGCGATGGACATATTCTTCAAGAAATTCAGTCGAAGTTTCGCGAGTACGAGTCGACGCTAGAGCGTGAAGTCTATTTGATTGGCGAATCGAATATCTACGATCCTGAATTGGTCGGCGACGTTGAATCGGGGGATCCGCATTACGATGCAATCTGGTCTGATTGCTTGATGCACTCGATCTACACGCTGGGCAACCCGGAACTGCGGCTCACGAATCGAGCTTATCAGCCGACGGATATCGCGGAGTCGCTGGAGCACGCCTACGTGTTTAGCACGCCAGAGGCCGTTCGCGTGACCGATGAGATTCGCAGTCGGCATCATGCCGGAGGCGATCGAAAGTACATCGAGTCGTTGATCATGGCGTTGCAAACGCATGACAGTGTTGGCAATCATCCGCATGGAAAACGCCTTCATCACTTGACGTCGGTGGAGTATCAGCGAGCGGCGGCTGCGCTGATTTTGTTGTATCCTTCCATCCCGATGTTGTTCATGGGCGAAGAGTGGTCGACAGACGCTCCGTTCCCATTCTTTGCTGATTTCGAAGATCAGGCGCTGCGACGATCGGTTGACAAAGGGCGTCGTGATGAGTACCCGCATCATGACTGGAAAGGCTCGCCGTTGCCGTCGGACCCAGATGCTTTTCTCAGTACGAAATCCAGCTCGCAGCAGCTCAACGTGGAAACGAATCGTTGGTACAAGCAGTTACTGGCGTTCCGGAAACGAGGAGTCACCGAGGGCTGGTTGGCCGTTGAGAATTGGTCGGTTAGTTCGGATTTAGCCAATTCGATATTCAAGCTGGTCTATCGAAATGGCGACCAAGAAATCCATGTTTGTGCGCGGCTGGCGAGTGCGAGTGCGGATCCGATTGAGCTCAGTGAGCTTGAGGCGCGGGAAGTCGTGCTTGATTCTAGGTCTGGTGAAGCTGGCTTGAATCAGATGCTGGCCGGTCAGCATTGCTTGGTCTGGCTGAGTTGATCCCATGCGGTTGGGGTTAGCCTGTGCGGCCGTTGTAGACGGGTGAATCGCTGGACCCAAAATCTTGGAACACTTGGCAGGCTTCTTCTGCCAAGACGTTTTCGATGACTTCAATCCCACGCTGCTTCAATTCGGATTGCCAGTTCGGGTGGATGGGTCCTTCGTCGAATCCGGTCAACGATTCGATTTGAGCTCCAGATGCGCCGACCACCAGGCTGCGAATTCCTGACCAGGGGAGCGAGCCAAAGCACATGGCACAGGGGCGGCCATTGACGACAATTTGATATTCGGGGAATCCTGGCCCGCCTAAATCGAACGTCTGGAGTTTCTGTTGGGCCAGCGAGAGGGCTACGATTTCCGCGTGGGCTGACGAGACGTTGGAAGGGACGACTCGATTGACTCCGATCACAACGACCTTGCCTGTTTCTTTCTCGAAAACGCCGGCTGCGAATGGACCGCCGGTACTGCGTTCGAAGTTGAGTCGGGAAAATCGAATCACCGTTCGCATTCTCGATTCCAGGTCGGGGAGGCATTCGGGCAGTGCCGCGTTTTCGGCAATCGCCCAGTCTGGTAAATCTATTTTGAAGTTCATGATGTCGGTATTCTAGTAGCTCGGGGGATTATCTGAGCCCCCTGATTTCTGAGAATTTTGATTGAGAGTCGCTTGAAAGGCGAGTGATGTTGATCTGCAGGTCGTTGCTATGCGTTATTGACTCGACGTGTGAGCGAGGCAATGCATCGTTCCTCGCTAACGGGCTTGTTGATTGAGTGAGCCGAAGTCGAAATGGTCGCCCGACGCGTCAGTGAGAACGCATTGTGATCGCAGACGGGCCACTCACGAGGGCTCTGCCTCGCTGACGCATTCGGGCTATGATTGCCCCAATTTACCGGTCATTAAATCAACAAGCCCGTTAGCAAGGTAGAGGAGTTTCGGCCGAAAGTCTTGACGACTTGCGATACCGCAGCGTCGGGTTCTTAAGCAATGTCAGCCCTCCGTTGAAGGAGCACCTCAAGACTTCGTCTCCTCGCAGGTGCAAACGAACCCATTTGCACGAGACCCAACCTCCAATCCAATCAGCTTGACATTCGAGTGGCAAATTTTCTCGCAAAAAAAAATCCCGAACGACCACTTCTACTGGCCTGTTCGGGATCAATATTCACTTTGACGAACGCGAGCAACTGAGCCGGCGGATATGCTAGCCGCCCCATTCACTTGGGTACTTAAGCTGTTTTATAGCTTCGCCAGGGTTGCGTTGAGCGTCGCACTCGGCCGCATGGCGGTGGCGGATTTTTCTTGATTCGGGAAATAGTATCCTCCAATGTCCATCGCTTGACCTTGGACCGAGTTCAACTCCTCAATGATGGTCGATTCGTTCTCTGCCAACTCGCTTGCGATTGGCGCGAACGCAGTTTGGAGTGCGGCATCGTTTGTCTGAGCCACCAAGGCTTGGGCCCAATAAAGCGCCAGGTAAAAATGGCTGCCACGATTGTCGAGTTCGTTGACTTTCCGAGATGGCGATTTCCCTTGGTCAAGCAATTTTTCAGTCGCTTGGTCAAGTGCGTCGCCCAGAATTTTGGCTTGTGGATTGTCGTTGACTTGGGACAGGTGTTCCAGCGAAACCGCGAGAGCCAAGAATTCGCCAAGTGAATCCCAGCGAAGATGGTTTTCAGAATTGAATTGTTGAACGTGCTTCGGGGCAGAACCACCGGCTCCTGTTTCGAACAAGCCACCACCATTCATTAACGGAACGATCGAAAGCATTTTGGCACTGGTGCCTAGTTCAAGAATCGGGAATAGATCGGTCAGGTAATCGCGAAGCACGTTACCTGTGACTGAAATCGTATCCTCACCAGCTTTGCAGCGAGCCAGCGTGAACTTGGTGGCGTTGACGGGCGACATGATCTCGATCTGGAGTCCGTCGGTGTCGTGGTCGGCGAGGTAAGTCTTGACTTTAGAAATTAACTGAGCGTCGTGGGCTCGGTTTTCATCCAGCCAGAAAACCGTAGGCCAACCGGTGGCTCGGGCGCGAGTGACGGCCAGTTTGACCCAGTCTCGAATGGGAGCGTCTTTGACTTGGCACATTCGCCACACGTCGCCAGCTTCGACGGCGTGTTCGATCAGAACGTTACCCGCTGCATCGGTAACCGTCACGGTTCCAGCGGAATGCAACTCAAACGTTTTGTCGTGCGAGCCGTATTCCTCTGCCTTTTGCGCCATCAAGCCAACGTTAGGGACCGTGCCCATGGTGGTCGGATCAAACGCGCCATGCTGTCTGCAAAACTCGATCGTTTCGTGATACAGGCCGGCGTAACTGCTGTCTGGAATCACCGCTTTGGTGTCCTGTGGCTGGCCTTCGTGGTTCCACATCTGCCCTGACGTGCGAATCATGGCTGGCATCGAAGCATCGATAATCACGTCGCTGGGGACGTGCAGATTGGTGATGCCTTTGTCGGAATTGACCATCGCCAAGTCTGGGCCATTTTCGTAGGCAGCTGCGATGTCGGCTGCGATTGCGGCTTGAGTTTCGGCAGGCAGCGATTTGATTTCTTCCAGCAGGTTCCCAAACCCATTGTTGACGTTGACGCCGCATTGCTCAAACTCATTGGCGTACTTGGCGAACAGGTCTGCGAAGAACACGCGAACGGCGTGGCCAAAAATGATTGGGTCTGAGACCTTCATCATCGTGGCTTTCATGTGCAGCGAGAACAACACGCCTTGGGATTTTGCTTCTGCAACTTGGGCCGCGAGGAATGATTTGAGTTGGGCGACGCTCATGAACGTTGCGTCAATGATTTCGCCGGCCAAGACGGGGACGGAATCTTTGAGCACGGTGGTTGATCCGTTGGCGGCTTTCAATTCGATTTTAACTTGTCCGTCACTTTCGATCGTGACCGATTTTTCATTGGAGCAAAAATCGCCTTTGTCCATCGTTGAGACATGGGTCTTGGAGTCGGCTGACCAGGCACCCATCGAGTGTGGATTCTTTTTGGCGTATTGTTTGACGGCGTTGGGTGCTCGGCGATCCGAGTTGCCTTCACGCAGGACGGGATTGACGGCGCTTCCGAGGACCTTTGCAAACCGCTGACGAAGCTCTTGGTCCGCATCCGTCTTGACCTCGTCGGGATAGTCAGGGATTTCGTATCCTTTGGCCTGCAGTTCTTCGATGGTTGATTTCAGTTGAGGAACCGAAGCGCTAATGTTAGGAAGCTTGATGATGTTGGCTTCGGGAGTTTTGGCCAACTCGCCCAATTCTGAGAGTGAATCACAAAGCCGCTGGTCTTCGGTGAGGTGCTCGGGGAAGTTCGCGATCACGCGGCCAGCCAGGGAGATGTCACGTGTTTCGACTTCGACGCCGCAGACGCCCGTGAACGCTTGGACGATCGGCAGCAACGATTGGGTTGCGAGGGCAGGGGCTTCATCTGTCAGAGTGTAAACGATTTTCGATTTGGACATGGCTTTTCTTCGTGAGTTTTGATTTCTAGGCCCACCATTGTCGGATAGAAATCAAGATTTTCCAGTGGGGGCGATGGGCCAATCTCGACGATCGCAAAAAAACTAGGTAATCCTGCGTGGTGTGTGAACTGAGCGAACGTCGTACCAGCTCATTCCGGCTCGGCGGGCGGCCTCGATTCCCAAGTCGGCGTCTTCGAAGACCCGGCAATCTTTGGGGGCAACATTGATTCGCCGAGAGACTTCCAGAAATACGTCTGGTTCGGGTTTATGACGGTCGGTGTCTTCGGCACCCACCACGGCGTCAAAAAAGTCCTCCAGTCCAATCAGTTTGAGGACTTGAATTACAACCTCTCGATTAGAGCCCGAGCCGACGCCCATCGGGTGCGTGTCGCGATACTTACGAGCGATCTCAACGACGGGTTGGATGGGTTGGATCTGCGGGAGAACCTCCAGAAAGGCGGCTTCTTTTTCGCCGGCAATCGCCTCCGCGTCTCCGGTGAGCGATTGTTCTTGCAACAACGTCTCAATGATCTGTATCGTCGGCTGGCCGGCTAGCGAGTAAAAGCGGTCTTCGTCGAATGCGATTCCATGTCGCGTCATCGTGGCCTGCCAGCTGATGAAGTGCAGTGGCATGGTATCGGCCAGGGTTCCATCGCAGTCAAAAATGAGGCCGGTCGCGGAGTCGTGGTCGTCGCCGGAGTGGCTTGGCAGTTGAGGCATAGGGCGTGTTATTGAGTTGAGGAGATTCGTTATCGACGCTTGGCTGGCGGTTTCGCGTAAGCTTGATCAGCACCGGGAAACCGCAAGTGGGAGAGTCGATTCATAAATATCGGTTATTGCAAAACAGGTTAACGGTAAGTTGGGATTTGAGAAACCCTGTGTTTTCACTTGGATTTTCGCTGTCGCCCATTTGATGGAATCGATTTCTTATCGTGCGAGAGAATGGTCGCGAGATTGCTGGGGTTAAAAAATTTGTATTGTTGAAATTGCTGCCGTACAATCACAACCTCAGGTTGGCCGAAATTGGTAATGATGTGTTGCCATTAATGTTCGCCCCTACCGATCCTCAAGCTAAATTCTGTGGCGGAGTCTTTCTGCTTTCAAAGTGGTTTCCCGGGTCGTTCCGGGTAGCGTTTGCGACCAGCAAAACAGTGTTTTTGTTTGGGGAGTGGCGGAATGCCTCAAGGAACGATTAAGAAGTTGACGGACAAGGGTTTTGGTTTCATTGAAGGCGAGGGTGGGGATATTTTCTTCCATCACTCGTCGTTGGAGGAAACCACTTACGAAAACCTGCGTGAGGGACAAAAGGTTGAGTATTCAGAAGGTCAGGGGCCCAAGGGGCCACGGGCTGAAAGTGTTCGGCTTGTGGAGTAAGCCTAGAGAACGATGAATGGATTCGTGAACCGCCAAGGCATTTGTTTCGGCGGTTTTTTTTGTTCGAGAGGATATCTCAATTAACGATTGGCGCGGCCGGCGGCGGTGGCAAACGCGGAGTGTTTGTTGGCAAGACTAACGACCATTGAAGGTGAGCCACCAACGAGGGCTCTCCGTCGCTTACGCATTCGGGTTGCTATGGCGGCTGCTTGAACTCTTGAACCGTTTCCAGACATGTGCAAACGCGGCGTGATTGCCCGACGCCTGCCGGCTAATCGTTAAACGATTGATTCTCAATCCGTACGTTTGGCTGACGGTTTTTGCTTGGCCCAGAGGCCTAGATTTTGTTGTTTGGCCGTGGACTCTGCGTCTCGATAAGTCTCAGCCAATTCGAAATCGTTTCCATCGTGCCAGCCTAGTCCGCG